>NZ_BCRB01000048.1 GCF_001552375.1 Cellulomonas iranensis NBRC 101100 = JCM 18110
CGCGCCGCCCGGCTCACCGGCCTGCCCGGCGCGGGTGCCGCCGGCGGCGTCGGCTTCGCGCTCGCGCTGCTCGGCGCGCGGCTGCTGCCGGGCGCCTCGCTCGTCGCCGACGCGGTCGACCTGCCCGGGCGCATCGCCCGCCACGACCTGGTGGTCACGGGCGAGGGACGCACCGACTGGCAGTCCCTGCACGGCAAGGTCGTCGCCGAGGTCGCGGCGCGCGCGCTGCCGCTCGCGGTCCCGACGGTCGTCGTGTCGGGCGAGGTGCAGGTCGGGCGGCGCGAGCTGTCGGCCGCGGGCGTGACGGCCGCCTACGCGGTCGCCGACGACCCGCGCGACGTCCCTGCCGCGCTCGCGGACCCGGTCGGGTCGCTGCGCGCCCGCGCGGCGCGGGTGGCGCGCACCTGGTCGCCCGCGCACGGGTCCTGAGCGGGCCCGGCGGGCCGTCCCCGCGGGGCCCTCGTCGCGAGCTCGACGGGGCGTACGCTGGTCGGGAACAACGGCCCGGTCATCGGTGTTGGCGACGACGAGGACCGTTCTGGCGAACCCGGGAGTGACATGAGCGAGACCACGCAGACCGCGACGCACGGCGTCCAGCTCACCGACGTGGCGGCCGACAAGGTGCGCAGCCTGCTCGAGCAGGAGGGGCGCGACGACCTGCGCCTGCGCGTCGCGGTGCAGCCCGGCGGCTGCTCGGGCCTGATCTACCAGCTGTACTTCGACGAGCGCCTGCTCGACGGGGACGCGACGCGCGACTACGACGGCGTCGAGGTCGTCGTGGACCGCATGAGCGTCCCGTACCTCGAGGGCGCGACGATCGACTTCGCGGACACGATCGAGAAGCAGGGCTTCACGATCGACAACCCCAACGCGGGCAGCTCCTGCGCGTGCGGCGGCTCGTTCGGCTGACCCGCAGCGCTCGACCCGCGAGCCCGTACCCGTGAGGGTGCGGGCTCGCGGCGTACCCGGGCGTCTCGTCCCCGCGGCGTCGGCCGCCCTCGGTGCGCCGGGCCCGTCACGCGCCCAGCGCGGCCCGCACGTCGGCCACGGCGCGCGGCAGGACGTCGCAGAACCGGCGCACGGCCGCGGCGTCGACGTCGTGGGGGAGCGCGAGCCGCACGTTGCCCTGCGTGAGCACGCCCATCGCGACCAGCACGTGGCTGGGCTCCAGCGTGCTCGACGTGCAGGCCGAGCCCGAGCCGACGCCGAAGCCCGCGCGGTCGAGCCGGTCGACGATCGCCTCGCCGTCGACGTACAGGCACGAGAACGTCACGACGTGCGGCAGCCGGTCCACGGGGTCGCCGACGACCTGGACGTCCGGGACCTCGGCGGCGACGCGGCGGCGCACGAGGTCCACGAGCGCGCGCCGGTGCGTGTCCGCGGCCGCCGCACCGGCCTGCGCCTCCTGGAGCGCGACGGCGGCGGCGAGCGCGGCCGGCACGACGACGCCGCCGGGCGACCACCGGTCGTCGTCGTCCGGCCAGTCCGGGCTGCGGCGCACGCCGCGCCGCGTCACGACGACCCCGAGGGGTGGTCCGCCCCAGTCGCCCGCGTCGGCGACCAGCACGTCCCCGGCCGCGCCCACGGGGACGTGGCCCGCGCTCGCGCCGACGTCGACCAGCAGCGGGACGCCCGCGGTGCGCAGCCGCTCGTGGACGGCGGCCACGGGCTGGAGCGTGCCGACCTCGCCGTTGGCGTGCTGGAGCGCCGCGAGCGCGACCGGCCCCGCGGCGGCCGCGACGAACGCGTCGGCGTCGACGCGCCCGTGCACGTCGACGTCGACGGTCCGGACCGCGCCGCCGGCGCCGGACGTCACGAAGTCGGCGGCGTGGTGCACGGCGGCGCGCTCGACGGCGCCGACGACGACGTCGGCGCCCGCGCGCCGCCGGCCCCGTGCGACGGAGCGCACCGCGTTGTGCAGCGCGAGCGTGTGCGACGCGACGAGGTCGACCTCCTCGGTGCGTGCGCCGAGCCCCGCGGCCAGCGCCTCGCGCGCGCCGTCGAGCAGCAGCCGTGCGCGACGGCCCTCGGCGTGCAGCCGTCGCGGGTCGGCCCAGCCCTGGTCGAGCGCCTCGACGAACGCGGTGCGGGCGGCGGCGCGCAGCGGTGCGTGCCCGGCGACGTCGAGCACCGCGCGGACCGGCGGGGCGGGGGGAGTGGTCACGCGTGCACGGTAGCCGCGGGGCGCGCGCAGGACCTCCACGTGGCGTGCACGCGGTGTGACGGTGCTGACACCACGTCGTCAAACGCGCGACACGGCACGTGAGCGGCGCCACGGCGCGCTAGGCTGCTCGGGTCGAGGACGAAGGTCCCAGACCGCGTGCGCCCTCTGCGGGCGGCACCCGGCGGGACGTCGAGTGGAAGGTCCCCCGTGCACCCGGTTTCCCCCCGCCGCACCCGGCGCACCGTCGCCGCCGTGGTGGCCACGGCCGCCGTGCTCGTGCTCAGCGGCTGCTCCGAAGCGGTCCAGCGAGGCTGGCTCCCCGGCCACTCCGACCAGGAGGTCACCGACCACACCGGTCGTGTCGTCTCGCTCTGGGTCGGGTCGTGGATCGCCGCCCTCATCGTCGGCGCCATCACGTGGGGCCTGATCCTGTGGTGCGTCGCGGTGTACCGCAAGCGCAAGGACGACGACACGCTGCCGGTCCAGCTGCGCTACCACGTGCCGCTCGAGGTCATGTACATCCTGCTGCCGATCATCATGGTCGGGGTGCTCTTCTACTACACCAACCGGGACACGACCGCGCTGACGGACACGTCGGCCGAGCCGGACGTGAACATCCAGGTCATCGGCAAGCAGTGGAGCTGGGACTTCAACTACCTCGACGAGGACGTCTACGAGACGGGTCAGCACGCGCAGGACATCGGTTCCGACGCGTCGGTGCTCGGCGACCAGGTCACGCTGTACCTGCCGGTCAACGAGCGCGTGGAGTTCACGCTGGACTCGCGCGACGTCATCCACTCGTTCTGGATCCCCGAGTTCCTCTACAAGCTCGACATGATCCCGGGCCGGACCAACACGTTCCAGGTCACGCCGACGCGTGAGGGCTTCTACGCCGGCAAGTGCGCCGAGCTGTGCGGCGAGGAGCACTCGTCGATGCTGTTCAACGTCGCCGTGGTCTCGCAGGAGGAGTACGACGCCCACATGGAGGAGCTGCGCGACCGCGGCCAGACCGGAGCGCTCGGCCTCGAGTACAGCCGGCAGCAGGACCTGAACGACGTGGCGAAGGGCGAGGACTGATGGCTGCCCACACCGAGGTCATCCCGGGGCTGGCGCCGCGTCGCCAGACGCTCGGCCGGACGGTCGTGAAGTGGATCACCTCCACCGACCACAAGACGATCGGGTACATGTACCTGATCACGTCGTTCGTGTGGTTCGCGATCGGCGGGATCCTGGCGCTGCTCATCCGCGCCGAGCTGTTCGCGCCCGGCATGGACCTGTTCCAGTCCAAGGAGCAGTACAACCAGGCGTTCACGATGCACGGCACGATCATGCTGCTGCTGTTCGCGACGCCGTTGTTCGCGGGCTTCGCCAACATCATCCTGCCGCTGCAGATCGGTGCGCCCGACGTCGCGTTCCCGCGTCTCAACATGTTCGCGTACTGGCTGTACCTGTTCGGCGGCCTCATCGCGGCGGCGGGTTTCCTCACGCCGCAGGGTGCCGCGTCGTTCGGGTGGTTCGCCTACGCGCCGTTGTCCAACCAGATGTACTCGCCGGGGCTCGGCGGCGACCTGTGGGTCTTCGGGCTCGCGCTCACCGGCTTCGGCACGATCCTGGGTGCCGTCAACTTCATCACCACGGTCGTCACGATGCGTGCGCCCGGCATGACGATGTTCCGGATGCCGATCTTCACCTGGAACATCCTGGTGACGTCGCTGCTGGTCCTCATGGCGTTCCCGCCGCTGGCCGCCGCGCTGTTCGCGCTCGGCGCCGACCGGCGCCTCGGCGCCCAGGTGTTCAACCCCGACAACGGCGGTGCGCTGCTCTGGCAGCACCTGTTCTGGTTCTTCGGGCACCCCGAGGTCTACATCATCGCGCTGCCGTTCTTCGGCATCGTCACCGAGATCCTGCCGGTGTTCAGCCGCAAGCCGATCTTCGGCTACAAGGGACTGGTGTACGCGACGGTCGCGATCGCGGCCCTGTCCGTCACCGTGTGGGCGCACCACATGTACGTCACGGGTGCGGTGCTGCTGCCGTTCTTCTCGTTCATGACGATGCTCATCGCGGTGCCGACCGGTGTGAAGTTCTTCAACTGGATCGGCACGATGTGGCGCGGCAAGCTCACGTTCGAGACGCCGATGCTGTGGACCATCGGCTTCCTCGTGACCTTCCTCTTCGGTGGCCTGACGGGCGTCATCCTGTCCAGCCCGGCGCTCGACTTCCACCTGTCCGACACGTACTTCGTCGTCGCCCACTTCCACTACGTGGTGTTCGGCACGGTCGTGTTCGCGATGTTCGCGGGCTTCTACTTCTGGTGGCCCAAGTTCACCGGTCGCATGCTCGACGAGCGCCTGGGCAAGATCCACTTCTGGGTCCTGTTCGTGGGCTTCCACATGACGTTCCTCGTGCAGCACTGGCTGGGCGTCATCGGCATGCCGCGCCGCTACGCGGACTACTCGCCGGCGGACGGCTTCACGTGGATGAACCAGCTCTCCACCGTCGGCTCGGTGATCCTCGCGGCCTCGACGCTGCCCTTCCTCTGGAACGTCTACGTGACGTGGCGCCACGCGCCCAAGGTCACGGTCGACGACCCGTGGGGCTACGGCGGCTCGCTCGAGTGGGCGACGAGCTGCCCGCCGCCGCGGCACAACTTCACGTCGCTGCCCCGCATCCGCTCGGAGCGTCCCGCGTTCGACCTGCACCACCCCGAGGTCGCCGCGCTCGACCACGTTGAGCCCGACGACCCGGGCCCGCTCGACTGGGCGCCGCAGCGCACGGGTGAGCGCGAGCTCGCCGAGGAGCGGATCGCGAACGGCTCGGGCGAGGAGCACCAGTCGTCCACGACGGTGCTCGAGCACGACCAGGAGGACGTCGACCGGCGCCGTGAGGAGGACGACCGATGAAGATCGAGGCCCAGCTCTTCCTGTACGGGATCCTGTTCTTCGTCCCCGTCGGGCTCATCTACGGGTTCTGGAGCGGCGGCGAGCCGGTCGGGACCGTCAGCATCCCGCTGACCGGCGGCCTGGTCGGCATGATCGGCGGCTACTTCGCGCTCCTGGCGCGTCGCATCGGCCAGCGGCCCGAGGACGACGAGCTCGGCGAGATCGAGCAGGGTGCCGGCAACCAGGGCACGTTCAGCCCGTGGAGCTGGTGGCCCCTCGTCGTCGGCCTCGCGGCCTCGATCGCGTTCCTCGCGCTCGCCGTCGGCTGGTGGCTGATGGTGCCCGCCGTCGCGCTCGCCGCGATCGGGCTCGTGGGCTGGCTCTTCGAGTTCTCGCGCGGGCAGCACGCGCACTGACGCGCAGCGTTCGACCGCCAGGAGGGGCGCACCACCGGACCGGTGGTGCGCCCCTCCTGCGTCTGCTCCCACGCACGCCCACACGGGCGCAGCGGGGTCGTCGCGGCGTGCGGTGCGATATCGGACGGTGCGATGTCGGACGGGGCGATGTCGGACGGTCTCGCTAGCCTCGCCCCGTGCGCATCCAGGAGCTCGTCGTCGACTGCCAGGACCCGTCACGCCTCGCGGCGTTCTGGGGCGCGCTGCTGGACGCCCCGTGGGCGCTCGTGCACGACGGGTGGGCGGTGCTCGAGACCGACGGCGTCCGCCTCGCCTTCCAGCGGGTCCCGGAGGGCAAGCAGTCGCACAAGAACCGGCTGCACCTCGACGTCGAGGCGCAGGACGTCCGGTGGGCCCTCGCGCGTGCCCGCGCCCTCGGTGCCGTGCCGACGGGTCGCCGCGAGCTCGACGCGCGGGGCGACGGCTACGTCGTGATGCGGGACCCGGAGGGCAACGAGCTGTGCCTCGTCGTCGACCAGGCGGGCGGGTGGGGCGCGGCGCAGCGCTCGGCGCTGGCGGCGGCGCCGGTCCCGGCGCGCGTCTGGCACGTCATGCCCGCCGCAGCGCTCGAGGCGCTGCTCGCCCGCGTCGACGTCGACGCGCACGACGAGCGGCCGGCGAGAGCCGGCGCGTCGGACCCGGGGGAGACGATCCCGGTCTGCGACGCGGACGACCTCCCCGCCGTGGCGGAGCGGGTCGCCGCGGGGGAGCGGTCCGCCACGGGCGCGACGCCGGCGCTCGTCGCGGTCGAGATCGACGCCGGACTCGCGACGCGGCGCGGGGAGCAGGGAACGGCAGAGCGTGCGGGCACGACCACGGGACGGTGGCGGCGCGCGGGGCCGCTGGATCCCGCCTGGATCGTCGCCGTGCGGCCGCTGGCCAAGGCCTGACGGTCCCGACCCCGCCGCGCCGGGACAGCACGACGGCCGCCCACCACGCCGGTGAGCGGCCGTCGGGACGGTCAGCGCGTCAGAGCGAGGGGACGATCAGCCCGGACGTCTGCGAGCGGGCTGCCGTGAAGCGCTTCTCGGCGTCGGCCCAGCTCACGATGTTCCACCACGCCTTGACGTAGTCCGCCTTGACGTTGACGTAGTCGAGGTAGAACGCGTGCTCCCACATGTCGAGGACCACGATCGGCGTCAGGCCGAGGGGGATGTTGCCCTGCTGGTCGTACAGCTGGAAGATCGCGAGCTTCTGGCCCACCGAGTCCCACCCGAGGATGGACCAGCCGGAGCCCTGGATGCCGACCGCGTTCGCGGCGAAGTGCTTCTGGAACGCGTCGAACGACCCGAAGAACTCGTCGATCGCGGCGGCGAGCTCGCCGGTCGGCTTGTCGCCACCGTCCGGGGAGAGGTTCTGCCAGAACACCGAGTGGTTGACGTGCCCACCGAGGTTGAACGCGAGGTTCTTCTCGTGCAGGTTCACCGCCGCGAAGTCGCCCGACTCACGGGCCGCGGCGAGCTTCTCGAGCGCCGTGTTGGCGCCGGTCACGTACGCGGCGTGGTGCTTGTCGTGGTGCAGCTCCATGATCCTGCCGGAGATGTGCGGCTCGAGCGCCGCGTAGTCGTACGGCAGATCCGGGAGCGTGTAGTCAGCCATCTCTTACCTCTCCTGCGTCGGGTGGCGGGTGCTCGCACCCGCCCGGAAACGCCGTCGCGGTGCCCGGCCACGTCGGCCGGACACCGCGAACGGTCGTCGCTCAGGTCAACTCTCGTCCAGGATCAGCTGTTCCGCCCGTCGGCGGTCGTCTCATCCTCCGAGCGCAGCCGGCGGCCGCCACCCGTGGGGGCGGACTCGCCGAGCAGCTGGGCGGGCGCCTTCTCCTGGTCGGAGCCGAGCGCGTCGTGCTCGCCGTGCGAGTGCGACGCGGCCAGCTGCGCGGGCGTCACGGGCTCGACGCGGTCCTCGTAGAAGACCTGCGACAGGCGCTGACGCATGCGGTCCAGCCGGTAGCCCTTGCGGCGCACGCCGCGCGAGTCCTCGGCCGGCTCGATCTCGACGGGGCGGATCGCGTCGTGCTGCACGCGGAGCCACCGCTCGTGCGCGTCGAGGGGCTTGTGCACCTCGATGTACTCGCCCGACGCGAACCGCACGATCTGACCGGTCTCGTGCCCGTGCAGCACCAGCTCGCGGTCCTTGCGCTGCAGGCCCAGGCAGATCCGCTTGGTGACGGCGAACGCCGCCCACGGCCCGAGGAACAGCAGGAACCGGAACACCCACGTGATGTCGTTGATCGACATGTGGAAGTGCGTCGCGATGAGGTCGTTCGACCCCGCGAGCACCAGGATGAAGAACGCCGTGAGGAGCGAGACGCCGAACGCGGTCCGGAAGGGCCGGTTGCGGGGGCGGTCGAGCACGTGGTGCTCGCGCTTGTCACCGGTCGCGAACGACTCGACGAACGGGTACAGGGCGAGCAGCGTGAACAGCACGCCCGGGACCACGACCGCCGGGATGAGGACGTTCAGCGACAGGGTCCACCCGTCGGGCCCGAACAGCACGTACTCCGTCTGCCCCGGCATGAGTCGCAGCGACCCCTCGAGGAAGAGCATGTACCAGTCGGGTTGTGCGCCCGCGGACACGGGGGACGGGTCGTACGGCCCGTAGTTCCACACCGGGTTGATCGACATGGTCGCGCCCATGAGCGCGATGACGCCGAAGACGATGAAGAAGTAGCCGCCGGCCTTCGCGACGTACACGGGGAACAGCGGGTAGCCCACGACGTTCGCGTTGGTGCGGCCCGAGCCCGGGTACTGCGTGTGCTTGTGGAGCACGACGAAGAACAGGTGCAGGCCGATGAGCGCGAGGATCAGACCGGGCACGAGCAGGATGTGCACGGTGAACAGGCGCGGGATGATGTCGTGCCCCGGGAACTCTCCGCCGAAGATGAAGTACGACAGGTAGCTGCCCAGGATCGGGATGGACCGCACGACGCCGTCGGTGATGCGCAGGCCGTTGCCCGAGAGCACGTCGTCGGGGAGCGAGTAGCCCGAGAACCCGGCGGCGAGGCCCAGGATCAGCAGCACGAAGCCGACGACCCAGTTGAGCTCGCGGGGCTTGCGGAACGCGCCCGTGAAGAACACGCGCATCATGTGCGTGACGATCGCCGCCATGAAGATGAGCGCGGCCCAGTGGTGGATCTGCCGCATGAGCAGACCGCCGGTGACCTCGAACGACAGTCGCAGCGTCGAGGCGTACGCCTCGGACATCTCGACGCCCTGCATCGCCGGCCACGGGCCGTCGTAGTGCACCTCGGTCATGCTCGGCACGAAGAACATCGTGAGGAACACGCCCGAGATGAGCAGCGTGACGAAGCTGTAGAGCGCGATCTCCCCGAGCAGGAACGACCAGTGGTCGGGGAAGATCTTGCGCGCGAACTCCTTGACCGCGGTCCCGATGCCGGTGCGCTGGTCGAGGTAGTCGGCGGTCTTCGCGGCGGCCTTGCCGGCGCCGGTCGGTGCGCTGGTGGTGGTGCTCATCGCAGCCGCTCCCAGAAGCTCGGTCCGATGGGCTCGTGGAAGTCGCTCTGCGCCACCAGGTAGCCCTCGTCGTCGACGGTGATCGGCAGCTGGGGCAGCGGCCGCTTGGCGGGACCGAAGACGACCTTGGCGCCGTCGGCCACGTCGAACGTGCTCTGGTGGCACGGGCACAGCAGGTGGTGCGTGTGCTGCTCGTAGAGCGCCACGGGGCAGCCGACGTGCGTGCAGATCTTGGAGAACGCGACGATCCCGTCGTACGACCAGCCCTCGCCCTGCTCGGACTTGATGTCGCGCGGGTCGAGCCGCACCAGCAGGACGACGGCCTTGGCCTTCTCGTCGAGCGGGGCCTCGGTCTCGTGCAGGCCCTCGGGGATCACGTGGACGACCGAGCCGATCGTCACGTCCGAGGCCTTGATGGGTCGACCCGTCGGGTCGATCGTGAGCTTCTTGTTCCGTGCCCACATGGTGCGCTTGAACTTCGAGACGTTCCAGTCCTCGCCGACCTCGCCGATCAGCGGCAGGGCGATCGTCAGCGGGAACAGCGCGAGCGAGGACACGAGCGCGCCCTTGAGCACGCCGCGCCGTCCGATCGCGGAGTCCTGCGCGCCCTCCTTGAGGGCGGCGACGGCCTCGGCGCGGGTCTGGTCCGAGCTGCGCTGCGCGTGGCGGTCCTCGGCCTTCTCGTGGTCGTTCATGAGCGACTTCGCCCAGTGGACGGCCGCGAGCCCGATGCCGAGGAGCGCGAACGCGAGCCCGAGCCCGAGCGCGAGGTTGGAGACGCGCATCGAGGCGATGGTCTCGCCCGGGGGCAGCGCGAAGTACGCGGCGACGAAGCCGATCGTGCCGAGGATCGAGATCGTGAAGAGCGCGACGACCTGGCGCTCGGCACGCTTGTTCGCCTCGGGCTCGACGTCCGAGCGGCGTGGGCGGTGCGGGCCGAAGCCCGGGTTCTCGAACTTGTCGACCGCGTCGTCGCCCTGGCGCAGCGCGAGGTCGGAGCCCGCGGTGTCGCGGGGCTCGAGCTCGTCGTGGCCGTGGTCGTGGGTGGTGCTCACGAGGACCTCGCTCCGATCCAGACTGCTGCTCCGATGAGCAGACCCATGCCGACGACCCAGGCCCACAGGCCCTCGCTGACGGGGCCGAGGCTCCCGAGGCCGATGCCGCCGGGTGCCTCGTCGCCCTGCAGGTCGAGGTACGCGATGATGTCGCGCTTCTCGTCCGGCGTGAGCGTCGCGTCGTTGAAGACGGGCATGTTCTGCGGGCCGGTCGCCATGGCCTCGTAGAGGTGCGTCGGCGACGTCTCCCACAGGTTCGGCGCGAACTTGCCCTGCGACAGCGCACCGCCGGCGCCGACGGCGTTGTGGCACATCGCGCAGTTGGTGCGGAACAGGGCCATGCCGTTGGCGGGGTCGCCGAGGGCGGGGTCGACCTGCTTCTCCGAGGGCACCGCGGGCCCGGGGCCCAGCGACGCGACGTACGCGGCGAGGGCGGCGATCTGCTCCTCGTCGAACTGCGCGGGCTTCGCCTGCGCCTGCGGGCCGTTCATCTGCATGGGCATGCGGCCCGTGCCGACCTGGAAGTCGACGGCCGCGGCGCCCACGCCGACCAGCGACGGCACGGCGTCGGTGCCGGTGGCGTCGGGCCCGTGGCAGGTCGCGCAGTTGGCCTGGAACAGCTTCTCACCGGTCTCGACCTGGTCCGCCGTCGGCGCCGCGGGGGCGGCGTCGGCGGCGGTCGGTGCCAGGACGGCGTACAGCGCGCCGGTGAGCAGCAGCGCCAGCAGGAGCAGCACGACCGGCGCACGCCGGTCGTGCCTGCGGGCTGCGAGTGCCTTCACGGATCGGTCCTCGTCTCGCGTGTCGGGGGTACGGAAGGGGGCGGGGTGGCGGCCGCCGAGCGGCCGCCGGCGTCATCGGACGAGGTAGATGATGGCGAAGAGCGCGATCCACACGACGTCGACGAAGTGCCAGTAGATCGAGGTGACGATCGCGGTCGTCTCCTCGTGGTGGCCGAACCGCTTGGCGGCGAACGAGCGGCCGAGCAGGAAGAGGAAGGCGATGAGGCCGCCGACCACGTGGAGGCCGTGGAAGCCGGTCGCCAGGTAGAACACCGAGCCGTACGGCGACGACGAGATCGTCAGGCCGTGCTCGACGAGCTCGGCGTACTCGAAGATCTGGCCGCCGATGAAGACCGCGCCCATGACGTACGTCAGGGTCATCCACTCGTTCATGCCCCAGCGCCAGAACTGCACGATCGACCCGCTGCGGACCGGCTGCAGCCGCTCGGCGGCCCACACGCCCATCTGGCACGTCACCGACGACAGCACCAGGATCGTCGTGTTGGCGAACGCGAACGTGAGGTTGAGCTTCTCCGTCTGGACGGCCCACTCCTCGGGGACCGCCGCACGCACCGTGAAGTACATGGCGAAGAGGCCGGCGAAGAACATGAGCTCGCTGGCGAGCCACACGATCGTGCCGACCGTCACCGGGTTGGGCCGGTTGACGGTCACGTGGGGGACTGGGCGCGAGGCAGCCGTTGCGGTCGACACGCTCGTCATTATGGCTGACGAGCGCCGCGCATGGGTCGTTCGACCCACGTTCGGTCGCGGGGATATGTCACATCGTCACTTTCTCGTGACCTGCGGGTGCGCTCCCGCGACCCGTCCGGCGGCGGGAGCGGCGGACGAGGTCGTCGACGTGCCAAGATGCCCCTGGCACGTCGACGACGAGTGAGGGGCACCATGAGCACCGCCGACCCCGCGGCCCGCGGGCCGCGCATCCTGCTGTACAGCGACGACGTCGACGCACGTGAGCAGGTCAGGCTCGCGGTCGGGCGTCGGCTCGGACGCGGCGAGCCCGACATCGAGTGGACCGAGGTCGCCACGGCCGACGCCGCGATCGCGGCGACCGAGGCCGGCGGGCTCGACGTGCTGGTGCTCGACGGCGAGGCCGACAAGGTCGGCGGCCTCGGGCTGTGCCGCCAGCTCAAGGACGAGGTCTACGCGTGCCCGCCCGTGGTCGTGCTGACGGGGCGCCCGCAGGACGCGTGGCTCGCGTCGTGGTCGAACGCGGACGCGGTGGTGAGCCGCCCGTTCGACCCGGTCGTGCTGCACGACGCGATCGCGGACCTCGTGCACGCGGGCGCGTCCGGTCGATGACGCTCGGGACGACCTGGCCCGACCTGCTCACCGCGCTCGTGCGGGGCGAGGACCTCGACTCCGCGCAGGCCGCGTGGGCGATGGACCGCATCATGAGCGGCGAGGCGACGCCCTCGCAGGTCGCGGGGTTCCTCGTGGCGCTGCGCGCCAAGGGCGAGACCGTCGCCGAGCTCGCGGGCCTGGCCGACCAGATGCTCGAGCACGCGCACCGCTTCGAGGTCCCGGGGCGCTCGGTCGACATCGTCGGCACGGGCGGTGACCGCCTGCACACCGTGAACATCTCGACGATGGCCGCGCTCGTCGTGGCCGGCGCGGGCCTCACGGTGGTCAAGCACGGCAACCGTGCCGCGTCCTCGTCGACGGGGTCGGCCGACGTGCTCGAGGCCCTCGGGATCCGGCTCGACCTGCCGCTCGACCGGGTCGCCCGGCTCGCGTCGGAGGTGCGGATCACGTTCTGCTTCGCGGGGGCGTTCCACCCCTCGATGCGGCACGCCGGCGCGACGCGTCGCGACCTCGGGATCGCGACCGCCTTCAACTTCCTGGGTCCGCTGACCAACCCCGCGCAGCCCCAGTCGAGCGCGATCGGCGTCGCCGACGCGCGCATGGCCGGCCTCATCGCCGGCGTCCTGGCGGCGCGCGGTCGCTCCGCGCTCGTCTTCCGCGGCGAGCACGACGGGCTCGACGAGGTCGCCGCCACCGGCGCCACACGGTTCTGGGAGGTGCGCGACGGCGACGTGCGCGAGGAGGTCGTCGAGTGGGCGGCCGTCGGCGTGCCGCCCGTGACGGTCGAGCAGCTGCGCGGCGGCGCCGCCGCGCAGAACGCCGACGTCGTGCGCGCGCTCGTGGCCGGTGAGCACGGCCCCGTGCGGGACACCGTGGTCCTCAACGCCGCCGCCGCGCTCGTCGCGGACGGCACGCTCCCGGGCACCGCGCAGGGGTCGCTCGTCGAGCGGCTCGTCGCCGGCGCCGGGCTGGCCGAGCGGGCGCTCGACGACGGCGCGACCGCCGACGTCCTCGCCCGGTGGCGGGCGGCCGCGGCGTCCTGAGCCGTTCGCCGCACCTCCCGGGACGCCGGGAGGTGCCCCGGCCTCAGTCCTCCAGGCGCTCAGTCCTCCAGGCCGAGGGCGAACGCCTCCTCGAGGTCGTGCCGCGAGTAGGCGCGGAACGCGATGTACGTCTGCGTGCGCACGACGCCCTCGACCTTGCTCACCTTGTCCGCGATGACGTCGGCGAGGCTGTCGTGCTCCCGGACCCGCACCATCGCGATGAGGTCGACCTCGCCGGTCACGGAGTAGACCTCGCTCACGCCCTCGATCTCGGCGGTCGCGGCGGCGACCTCGGGGATGCGTGCGGCGTCGCAGTCGATGAGGACGATGGCGGTCAGCATGGCAGCCATCATGCCGTGTGCCGCCGCTCCGGCGCCGACGCCGGCGGGGTGTCGTCGACGAGCGGTGCGGGGGGTGCGACGAGCGCGACCGCGACGGCCGCGGCGGCGTCCCGCACGGCCTGCGCCGAGCGCACGGGGGAGGACCACTCGCCGTCGAGCTCGACGAGCCGCACGCCCGGCTGCTCGAGCCACGCGAGCAGCAGGTCGGTCTCCTCGGGGTGCGCGGCCGTCGCCGGGGCGACGGGCGCCGGGACGTGCTCGCCGCCCGCGCGCAGGCTCGCGACGGCCGGTCGCGGGTCGGTCGCGCGGTCGACGACAGCGGTGCCCGCGAGACGCCCGTGGCGGACCAGGACGAGCTCCCACCCGCCGTCGTCGGTGCGGCGCGCCGCGACGAGCTCGCGGCAGCGTGCCGCCGTCGCGTGCCGCTGCGCACGGGCGGCGCCCCGGACGTACGCCGTGAGCCGGTCCCGCACGCCGGCGGCCTCCTCGAACCGCTCCTGCACCACGAGCGTGCGGATGCGGGCCGCGTGCGTGCGCACGACGTCCTGCGGGTCGCCCGACATCGCCGACCGCACGGCGTCGGCGACGGGCCGGTAGGCCGCGGCGTCCTGGCCCCCGACGCACGGCGCGCCGCACCGCCCGACCTCGGCCAGGACGCACGCGCTCGCGCCGGGCGCGGGCACGACCGGGAGCCGCCCGGTGCACTGCCGCACCGGGAACGTCGCGTGCAGCGCGTCCACGGCCTGCTGGGCGACCGCGCGCGACGCGAACGGCCCGATGTGCGCGGTGCCCGCCCGGACGTCGCGCACGACCGACAGACGCGGGAACGGCTCGTCCGTGAGGCGGACCCACGGCATGCGCTCGGGGGCTCGCGAGCGCCGGTTGTACCGCGGCGCGTGCTCGGCGATGAGGCGCAGCTCGCGCACGCGCGCCTCGAGCGGCGTCGCGCAGACCACCGGGTCGACGCGTTCGGCGATCCGCACCATCTCCGTCATGCGGCCGCGCTTCTCGGCCGACGTGAAGTAGCTGCGCACGCGGCGCCGCAGCGACGTCGTCGAGACGCCCACGTAGAGCACCTCGTCGCCCGGGCCGCGGAACAGGTACACGCCGGGGGCGTCGGGCAGGCCGTCGGCCAGCGTGCGTCGGCGGCGGACGTCGCCGGGTACGGGGTCGGTCGCCGACGCGAGGTCCTCGAGGTGCGTGATGCCCCACGGCGCCAGACGCCCGAGCAGCGCGTGCAGCACGTCGACGGTCGCGCGCGCGTCCGACAGCGCCCGGTGGTTGGGCGTGACCTGGGCGCCGAACAGCGCCGCGAGCGTGCCGAGCTTGTGGTTCGGCGCCTCGTCGCGCGGGACGACCCGCCGTGCGAGCCGCACGGTGTCGACGACCTGGAACCCGGGCCACGGTCGTTCCAGCCGCGCGGCGGCGGCGCGCAGGAAGCCGACGTCGAACGGGGCGTTGTGGGCCACGAGCACGCTGTCGCGTGCGAACTCGAGGAAGCTCGGCAGCACCTCGGCGATCGTCGGGGCGCCGACGAGCATGGACGTCGTGATGCCCGTGAGCACCTGGATGTACGGGGGCACGGGTCCGCCCGGGTCGACGAGCGTCTGGAACTCGCCCAGGACCTCGCCGCCGCGGACCTTCACGGCACCGATCTCGGTGATGGCGTCCTCGCCGGCGCGACCGCCCGTCGTCTCGAGGTCGACGACGACGAACGTCACGTCCTGCAGCGGTGTCCCGAGCTCGTCGAGCCCGGGCTGCACGGGCCGCGCGCCGGGCGGCGGGGCCGACGCGACGGGAACGCCGGGACGCAGCCGTCGGGTCGTGGACATGCCCGGGACGGTACCGACCGGGTCCGACACGCCGCCGCGCGGCGCGCTGCGCACGGGACGCGGGACGCGGGCGCACGGCGCGGAGGCGCGGCGCGGACGCACGCCGGCCCCGGCGCCGGGTGAGCGCCGGGGCCGGGGCCGCGCGGGTCAGTGCTCCTGGTGCTCCTCCGCGTAGAGCGCGTCGACGTCCGCCGCGAAGTCCTTGAGGACCTCCGTGCGACGGACGCTCAGCTTGGGCGTCAGGTAGCCGTCGGCGATCGTGAGGTCGCGGTCGAGGATGCGGTACTTGCGGATCGACTCGGCCCGCGAGACCGCCTTGTTGGTCCGCTCGACCGCGCGGTCGAGCGACGCGAGGACGTCCGGGTCCTTCGCCGCCTCCTCGAGCGACATGGCCGGCTTGCCGTGCGCCGTCAGCCAGCCGGGCACGCCCTCGGGGTCGAGCGTGATGAGGGCGCCGATGAAGGGTCGCTGGTCGCCGACCACGACGACCTGGCTGACGAGCGGGTGCCCGCGCAGCCGGTCCTCGAGCACGTTGGGTGCGACGTTCTTGCCGCCGGCCGTGACGATGATCTCCTTCTTGCGGCCCGTGATCCGCAGAAAGCCCTCGTCGTCGATCGTGCCGAGGTCGCCCGTGCGGAACCAGCCGTCGGTCATGGCCTCGGCGGTGGCCTGCGCGTTGTCGTGGTACCCGCGGAACACCTGGATGCCCTTGATCTCGACCTCGCCGTCGGCGGCGATGCGCAGCGCCGTGCCCGGCAGCGCGGGCCCGACCGTGCCGATCTTCGTGCGCTCGGGGAGGTTGACGGTCGCCGGCGCGGTCGTCTCGGTGAGGCCGTAGCCCTCGAGCACCCGGATCCCCGCACCACGGTAGAAGTGGCCCAGCCGCTCGCCGAGCGGTGCGCCGCCCGAGATGGCCCACTCGACCTGGCCGCCGAGCACCTTGCGGAGCTTGGAGAGCACGAGGACGTCGGCGACCTTGTGCTGCAGCCGCAGCCACGGGCTGGGTCCGCGCGGCGTGTCGAGCGCGCGCGAGTAGACGATCGACGTCTTCGCGGCGCGCTGGAAGATGCCGCCCTTGCCGCCCGCCGCGGCCTTCTGCTCGGCCGAGTTGTAGACCTTCTCGAAGACGCGCGGGACCGACAGGATGAAGGTCGGGCGGAACGAGCCGATGCCCTCCACGAGCGTCTTGGTGTCGGGCCAGTGCCCCAGCACCGCCCCCGCGGGGATCGTCAGGACGTGCACGAACCGCGCGAACACGTGCGCGAGCGGCATGAACAGCAGCGTGCGCGCGTTCGGCGACTGGACGACGACGTTGAGCTTCTCGACCGCGTTGGTCGTCAGCACCGCGAAGTTGCCGTGCGTGAGCTCGACGCCCTTGGGGCGGCCGGTCGTGCCGGACGTGTAGATGATCGTGGCGACGTCGTCGCGCACGGCGAGCGAACGACGACGGGCGACCTCGGCGTCGTCCACCTCGCGGCCCCCGGCGACGAGCTCGCGCACCGCGCCGTCGTCGAGCACGAGCACCTCGCGCAGCGACGGGGCCTGGTCGGCGACCTCGGCGACGACGGCGGCGTGCGCGGGCGTCTCGACGACCAGCAGGCTCACGTCGGAGTCGGTGAGGATCCAGGCGACCTGCTCGGCCGACGACGTCTCGTACAGCGGCACCGGCACGGCACCGACGGCCCAGGTGGCCCAGTCGAGCAGCGACCACTCGTAGCGCGTGCGGGACATGATGCCGACGCGGTCGCCCGGACGGACGCCGCGCGCCACGAGCCCCTTGGCGGCCGCGACGATCTCGGCGTCGAACTCGCGGGCCGTCAGCGGGCTCCACGTGCCGTCGGCCCAGCGCTCGACGACCACCCTGTCGGGCGTGGAGCTCACCCGGGCCGCCAGCAGGTCGTTGAGGTTCTCGGAGGCGTCGACCTCGACGAGGAGAGGGCTGTGGGACTCGTCCATGCTGACTCCAGTGGCAGGGGGGCGAAGTGTGCCACGAGGATACGGGACGTCCGTCCCTCGTCACCGGCCCCCGTGCGGGTGGTGTCGCGCGCCGGCGCACCCGCCCCGGCCCTCCGGCCCGGGCCGGCGGGGGCCGGTCGGTGTGGGCGCGCTCCCGCCACCCTCCGGGTGCCAGTAGCGTGGGGGCGCTGCGCGAGCGACGCGCACGGGTGAGAAGCAGGAGCGGACCAGGGACATGCACGCCATCGGGGTCGACATCGGCGGGACGAAGATCGCGGCGGGCGTGGTCGACGAGGAGGGCACGATCCTGGCCCAGACCCGGCGCGACACCGACCCGGACGACGTCGCGAGCATCGACGCCGCGATCGCGGACGTGTACCGCGAGCTGTCCGCGTCGTACGAGGTCAAGGACGTCGGCCTCGCCGCCGCCGGCTTCGTCGCGGCCGACCGCTCGGGCGTGCTCTTCGCGCCGAACATCGCGTGGCGCGAGTACCCGCTGCGCGACAAGGTCGCGGCGCTCATCGGCGACCCCGACGTGCGCATCGTCGTGGAGAACGACGCGAACGCGGCCGGCTGGGCCGAGTTCCGCTTCGGCGTCGCGCGTGACGTCGACGACATGGTCACGCTGACGCTCGGCACGGGCCTGGGCGGGGCGATCGTCATCGGCGGGCGCCTCGTGCGCGGCGCGTGGGGCGTGGCGGCCGAGATCGGTCACATGCGCGTCGTGCCCGGCGGGCACTACTGCGGCTGCGGGCACGAGGGCTGCTGGGAGCAGTACGTGTCCGGCTCGGCGCTGGTGCGCGACGCGCAGGCGGTCGCGATCACGCAGCCCGACCGTGCGGCGGGTCTGCTCGAGCGCGCGGGCGGCCGCGCGGACAAGATCACCGGTCCGCTCGTGACGCGCGCGGCCCAGGAGGGCGACGAGCTCGCGGTGGACCTGCTGCGCGAGGTCGGACGCTGGGTCGGCGAGGGTGCCGCGAGCGTCGCGGCCCTGCTCGACCCGCAGATGTTCGTCATCGGCGGCGGTGTCAGCGCGGCCGGGGACCTGGTGCTCGCGCCCGCGCGCAACGCGTTCGCCGAGCAGCTCTCGGCCCGCGGGCACCGCCCCGAGGCGTCGATCGTGCTCGCGGACATGGGCAACGACGCCGGCATGGTCGGCGCGGCGGACCTGGCACGGGTCTGAGCGGGCGGCCGCACCGCCCGCGACCGGGTCAGACGACGGCGCCGTCGTCGTCCGACGGGTCGCGGCGGTGCGGCATGCGCCACACCAGCACGGCCACGGCCGCGACGAACAGCCCGACCGCCGTGCGCACGAGCAGCGGCGGCGCGTCGCGCCACGCCACGACCACGACGAGCAGGAACAGCGGCACGCCCGCGGCGGCCGTCCAGGCCAGCGTGAGCAGCGGATCGCCCCCGAGCACCGGTCCCGGGTCCTGCGGGACGAAGTGCTCGAGGTCGTCGACGCCGGCCTCGGCCGCGTCGTACTGCGACGTCCCGTCCCAGTCCCGGCCGCTGAGCTCGGGCGGCATGGCGGGCGCGCCGTCGGCGTCCGGGGCGTCGCGCGGCTCGTCGCGCGCCGCCGACCGCACGACGCGCGCGCCCCGCGGCTCGTCGGGCACGTCGACGTCGCTCAGCCGCGCGACGAGGGAGGCCCACACCTCGTCGTCCGTGGGCTGCGGCGGTGCGGCGGCCGGGTCCGGCGGTGCGGGGGAGCGGTCGTCGCCGGGACCGGTGACGCCGTCCGCAGCGGGCTGCGCGGCGGCCGCGTCGTCGGCGCCGGCGTCGTCGTCGGGACGTGCGTCCATGGGAGCACTCTAGAGTCGGACCCGACGTTCCGGCCTTCCGCGGTCGGCGCCGGACGGCGAGCGAGGAGACACGTTGTTCTACTGGTTGATGAAGCGGGTGTTCGTCGGGCCGCTGCTGCGGCTGGTGTACCGCCCCTGGGTGCGCGGCGCCGAGCACGTGCCCGCCGAGGGCGGTGCGATCCTGGCGAGCAACCACCTGGCCGTCATCGACTCGTTCTTCCTGCCGCTCGCGCTCGACCGGGAGATCGTGTTCATCGGCAAGCAGGAGTACTTCACGGGTCGCGGTCTCAAGGGACGCATGACCGCGGGGTTCATGCGCGGGGTCGGCACGATCCCCGTGGACCGTGGCGGCGGCAAGGCCGGCGAGGCCGCGCTGCGCACGGGGCTGCGCCGTCTCTCGGAGGGCGGGCTGTTCGGCATCTACCCCGAGGGCACGCGCAGCCCCGACGGCCGGCTGTACCGCGGCAAGACCGGCGTCGCGCGCCTCGCGCTCGAGTCCGGCGCGCCCGTCGTGCCGGTCGCGATGGTCGGCACCGACGTCGCGCAGCCGATGGGACGACGCATCCCGAAGGTCATGCGCATCGGCATCGTCATCGGCGAGCCGCTCGACTTCTCGCGGTACCGGGGCATGGAGAACGACCGCTTCATCCTGCGGTCGGTCACCGACGAGATCATGTACGCGATCATGAGCCTGTCGGGCCAGGAGTACGTCGACGTGTACGCCGCGACGCAGAAGGCCCGCATCGCGACCGGGCACCCGGCCGCGGGCTCCGAGGCCGAGCGTCTGCCGGCTGCGCCGGGCGGCCGTCCCGCACCCGCTGTCCAGGTTCCGGTCCCGCCGGAGGACGAGGCGCCGACGTCAGTAGGATGACCCGGACCCGGACGCGCGCCGGGTCCGTGCGCGTGCCGTCCCGCGGTGCGCCCGTGCCGTCCCGCACGCCCGCGCGGCCCGTCCGGAGGACCTCGGTCCCGGCCGTGCCTGCTCCACGGGCCCCACGCTGGGCGCCGGCCGGGTGCACGCCGTGCGCCCGTGCCCGTCAGTGCTCGACCAACGAGAGGTGTTTCCCATGTCGGTCCGTCGCGTCGCCCTCCTGACCGCCGGCGGTTTCGCTCCCTGCCTGTCGTCCGCCGTCGGCGGGCTCATCGAGCGCTACACGGAGATCGCCCCCGACGTCGAGATCATCGCCTACCAGCACGGCTACCACGGCCTGCTGCTGGGCGAGAGCGTCACGATCACGCCCGAGGTCCGCGCCAAGGCCGGCGTCCTGCACCGGTTCGGCGGCTCGCCGATCGGCAACTCGCGCGTCAAGCTCACCAACGCCGCGGACTGCGTCAAGCGCGGCCTGGTCGCCGAGGGCGAGGACCCGCTGAAGGTCGCCGCCGAGCGCCTCAAGGCCGACGGCGTCGACGTGCTGCACACCATCGGCGGCGACGACACCAACACGACGGCCGCCGACCTGGCCGCGTACCTGCACGAGAACGACTACGAGCTCACGGTCGTCGGCCTGCCCAAGACCATCGACAACGACGTCGTGCCGATCCGGCAGTCGCTCGGCGCGTGGACCGCGGCCGAGGAGGCCGCCGGCTTCGCCGCGAACATCATCGGCGAGCACCGCTCGGGCCCGCGCATGCTCATCGTGCACGAGGTCATGGGCCGGCACTGCGGCTGGCTCACGGCCGCCGCGGCGTCCGAGTACCGCAAGTGGCTCGACCAGCAGGAGTGGGTCCCGGGCATCGGCCTGTCGCGCGAGCGCTGGGACGTGCACGCGGTCTTCCTGCCCGAGCTCGCGCTCGACATCGACGCCGAGGCCGCGCGCCTGCGCACGATCATGGACGAGCAGGGCAACGTCAACATCTTCCTGTCGGAGGGTGCCGGCATGCACGAGATCGTCGAGCAGCTCGAGGCCGCCGGCGAGACCGTGCAGCGCGACCCGTTCGGCCACGTCAAGCTCGACACGATCAACCCGGGCCAGTGGTTCGCGAAGCAGTTCGCGGAGAAGCTCGGCGCCGAGAAGGTCATGGTCCAGAAGTCGGGCTACTACTCGCGCGCCGCTGCCGCGAACGCCGAGGACCTGCGCCTCATCAAGTCGATGACCGACCTGGCCGTCGAGTGCGCGCTGCGCGGCGAGTCCGGCGTCATCGGCCACGACGAGGAGAACGGCGACCGCCTGCGCGCGATCGAGTTCCCGCGCATCGCCGGTGGCAAGGCGTTCGACGTCACGCAGGGCTGGTTCGGCGAGCTCCTCGCCGACATCGGCCAGCCGCTCGTGCGGGCGAACCACTGATGAGCGTCGAGCCGGACCCGCAGGTCGTCGCGGGGCTCGACGCGTGGGAGCAGCTGCCCGCGGGTCAGCAGCCGCAGTGGCCGGACGCGGCGCAGGTGCGTCGCGTCCGGGACCGGCTCGCGACCCTGCCCCCGCTCGTGTTCGCCGGCGAGGCGGACGCGCTGCGCGCGCAGCTCGCGGCCGCCCAGCGGGGCGAGGCGTTCGTGCTGCAGGGCGGTGACTGCGCCGAGACCTTCGCCGAGGCGACGGCCGACAACATCCGCAACAAGATCAAGACGATCCTCCAGATGGCGGTCGTCCTGACCTACGGCGCGAGCCTGCCGGTCGTGAAGATGGGCCGCATGGCGGGGCAGTACGCCAAGCCCCGGTCGTCGGACGTCGAGGAGCGCGACGGCGTCACGCTGCCCGCGTTCCGCGGCGACATCATCAACGGGTTCGACTTCACGCCCGAGGCGCGCACGCCGGACCCGCAGCGGCTGCTCGAGGCGTACCACACGTCCGCCTCGACGCTGAACCTCATCCGGGCGTTCACGACGGGGGGCTTCGCGTCCCTGCTGCGCGTGCACGAGTGGAACCGGGGCTTCACGGCCAACCCGGCCTACTCGCGGTACGAGGAGATCGCCGCCGAGATCGACCGCGCCATCCGCTTCATGGCAGCGTGCGGGGCCGACTTCGAGGCGCTGCGCACGGTCGACTTCTTCTCGGCCCACGAGGGGCTGCTGCTCGACTACGAGCGTCCGCTCACGCGCATCGACTCGCGCACCGGTCTGCCGTACGACTGCTCGGCGCACTTCGTGTGGATCGGCGAGCGGACGCGACAGCTCGACGCGGCGCACGTCGACTTCTTCTCACGCGTGCAGAACCCGCTGGGCGTGAAGCTCGGGCCCACGTCGACGGGTGACGACGCGATCGCGCTCATCGACAAGCTCAACCCGACGGGGGAGCCGGGACGTCTGACGTTCGTCACCCGCATGGGTGCGGGCAAGGTCCGTGACCTGCTGCCCGCGCTCGTCGAGAAGGTCGCCGCCGACGGTCGCCCCGTGACGTGGGTCTGCGACCCGATGCACGGCAACGGCATCACGTCCGCGACGGGCTACAAGACCCGTCGGTTCGGTGACGTGATGGACGAGGTCGCCGGCTTCTTCGAGGTGCACCGTGCGCTGGGCACCGTGCCGGGCGGTCTGCACGTCGAGCTCACCGGTGACGACGTGACCGAGGTGCTCGGCGGGACCGAGGAGATCGACGACGAGGGTCTGGCCCGCCGGTACGAGACGCTGGTCGACCCGCGCCTGAACCACCAGCAGTCGCTCGAGATGGCGTTCCAGGTCGTGGAGCTGCTGCGTCGCGCCTGACCACGCCGCGCACGAAGCCCCGTCCCCGACCGCCCCGCGCGGTCGCGGTCGGGGCTTCGTCCATCGCCCGGGGGCGACGGGACCGCCCGGGACGGCGCAGGCGGGGCGCGACCGGTGCACGGGCAGGGCGCACCGGGCGCTCAGGGCACCTGGAGCGTGCTGCTCAGACGACGGTCAGCGTGATCTCGGTGCCCTTGCGCACCTGGTCGCCCGTGGGCACGCTCTGCGAGCGCACCGTGCCGAACAGGCCGCCGAGCACGTTCTCGCGCTTCGCGGTGAGGCCGAGCGCCTCGAGCTCGGCCTTCGCCTTGTCGAACTGCTTGCCGGTGAGGTTCGGCATCGCGACGGTCTCGGGTCCCTTGGAGACCTTGACCTTCACGACGTCCCCCCGGTGCGCCGTCGCACCGGGCGCGGGGGACTGCTCGACGATCCGGCCCGCCGGGACGGAGTCGTGGAAGACCTCCTCGGCGACCTCGACCGTCAGGGCGTCGGGCGCCAGCTGCTCCTGCGCCTGCTCGACGGTGATGTTGACGACCGACGTGACCGAGACCGGGGCGGGCCCGTCCGACAGCACGAGGACCACCGTCGCGCCGCGCTCGACCTGGGCGCCCGGCTCGGCGGGCGCGCCGTCCGGCAGGGCGGCGCTGAGCACGGCGCCCTTCGGCGCGTCGTCGTCGTGCACCGCCGGGCCGTAGTCGACGACGAGGTCGGCGGCCTCGAGCGCGGCCTGCGCGTCGGACTGCATGGCGCCGACCACCCCGTCCGGCACGGCGACCAGGTCTGGACCACGCGACACCGTGAAGGCCACGACGCCGTCCTTGCGGACCCGCTCGCCGGGGCCGGGGTCGGTCGAGACGACCGCGCCGGCGGGGACCTCGGGGTCGAAGGCGTCGGACCGCGCGTGCTCGAGGCCCGCGGCGTCCAGCTCGGCGACCGCGTCGTCCGCGGTCGCGCCGACGACGGGCGGCACCTGCGTGTACGCGCCGGGGCCGACCTCGAGGTACCACCAGGTGCCACCGCCGAGCAGCACGAGCAGGCCGACGACGGCGGCGAGCAGCGGCCAGCGGCGACGGCGCGCGGCCGGCGCCGCTGGGGCGGGCGCGTCGAGCACGCCGAGGCCGATGGGCAGCGCGACGGTGCGGCCGCGCTCGTGGTTGCCGACGGGCACCGTCACGGTGGCGTCGTCGGCGGCCTCGCGCTCGGGTCCGTCGGTGTCGTCCTCTCCCGGGTCGGTCGCCAGCGGCAGGGCGACGCTGGGCCGCACGTCCGCCCGGCGCTCGAGCGTGTCGTCGTCGAGCGCAGCGCGGGTGCGTCGCACGAGCTGCAGGGCGGCGCCCGCGTCGGTGGGCCGGTCCGCGGGGTCGTGCGCGGCGAGCGCCGCGACGAGCTCGTCGACCTCCGAGGGCAGCCAGGGCACGAGCGTCGACGGTGCCGGCACCTCGGAGTTGACGTGCTGGAAGGCGACCTGGATGGGCGTCTCGCCCGTGAACGGCTGCCGGCCGGCGAGCATCTCGAACAGCATGACGCCGACGGCGTACACGTCGGTGCGCGCGTCGCTCGCACCGTGCTGGACGAGCTCCGGGGCGAGGTACGCGACCGTCCCGAGCACGGTGCCCGTCGTCGTGGAGGTCACCTCGGTGACGGCGCGCGCGAGGCCGAAGTCGGCGACGCGCACGCGCTCGTCGGACGCGATGAGGACGTTCTCGGGCTTGACGTCGCGGTGCACGAGCCCGCCGCGGTGCGCGGCGGCGAGCGCGTCGAGCACGCACTCGGTGACCCGCAGCGCCTCGCCGACGGTCAGCGCGCCCTGCTCCGCGACCCGGCGACGCAGCGTCGAGCCGTCGACGTACTCCATCGTCAGGTAGCTCGTCTCGCCGTCGACGCCCTGGTCGTAGACGCCGACGATGCCCGGGTGCGTGAGGCGCGCGGCGCTGCGCGCCTCACGCCGGAACCGTGCCACGAACGCCCCGCCCGACGCGCCCTCGGCGAGGTGCGCGTGCATGACCTTCAGCGCGACCTCGCGGTCGAGGCGGCGGTCGACCGCGAGGTACACGGTCGCCATCCCGCCACGCGCGATGCGCGAGACGATCTCGTACCGCCCGTCGACCAGGCGGCCGACGAGCGGATCGGTGACGGTGGCTCCCACGCGCGGCAGTCTACGGTCGGTCGTCACCGGAAACGGGGAACCCGGGCCGGTCAGGAGTAGCGGGTCATGAGCGTCTGGACGTTCGCGACGTAGCGACGCGTGTCGGAGAACATCCCGTTGCGCTTCACCGAGCCCGAGCCCTGGTAGTACGACGCGATCGCGTGGGGCAGGTCGTCGTGCGTGCGCACGAGCGAGCGCAGGATCGCCACGCCGGCGGTCACGTTGTCGTCGGGGTCGAGCAGGTTGAGCTGGCGGCCGACGAGCTGCGACGCCCACTCGCCGGACGACGGGATGACCTGCATCGTGCCGATCGCGTTGGCGGGTGAGACGGCCGTCTGGTCGAAGCCCGACTCCTGGAACGCGATGGCCTGGGCGAGCGCGGGGTCGACGCCCATCGCGCGCGCGGTCGCGACGACCTTCGCCTGCATCGCGGAGCGCGACGGCACGCCCGCCGCGAGCAGCGCGGCCTTGTTCTCGTTGGCCGCGCCGACGACCTGCGGCGCGTACGTGCGCCCGGCGAAGGTGTTGCCGACGAGCTGCGTGCCGCTCGAGGTGCTGCTCGTGGCGGCGGCCGCCGGGGCGGTCGCGGCGCCGGGGATCGTCAGGGTCTGGCCGGCGCGGATGAACGCGCGCGAGTCGAGGCCGTTGGCGGCGACGACGGCGGCGACCGTCGTGCCGTGGCGCTTGGCGATCGCGGCGACGGTGTCGCCCGTGCGCACCGTGTAGGAGGCGCCCGTCGCGGCCGCGGGGGTCGCGGCGGGGGCCGACGCCGGCGAGGCGCCCGGGAGCGTGAGGGTCTGGCCGGCGCGGATGAACGCGCGGGAGTCGAGGCCGTTGGCGGCGACGACGGCGGCGACGGTGGTGCCGTGGCGCTGCGCGATGCTGGAGACCGTGTCGCCCGCGACGACCGTGTAGCCGGCGGCCGCGGTGCCGGGCGACGAGGCCGGGGCGGGCGCGGCGGCGGCCGATGCTCCCGGGACGGTGAGGGTCTGGCCGGCGCGGATGAACGCGCGCGAGTCGAGGCCGTTGGCGGCGACGACGGCGGCGACGGTGGTGCCGTGGCGCTGCGCGATGCTGGAGACCGTGTCCCCGTCGCGGACCGTGTACGACGTCGCCGTAGGTGCGGTCGCGGGGGCCGCCGGTGCGGTCGCGGGGCCGGCGAGACGCAGGACCTGGCCGGCGCGGATGCGGGACGGGTCGGCCAGCGCGTTGTCGGCCGCGATGCGTGCCGCCGTGGTGCCGGACCGCTTGGCGATCGCGGTGAGGGTGTCGCCCTCGCGCACGGTGTAGTCGGCGGCGTGGCCGGCGGTCCCGGTGGCGGCGAGCGCGACGGTCGCGAGCGCGAGCGTGGCGCCCGTGCCGGTCGCGGCGCGCACGACGGTGCGCGGAGTAGATGCGGACATGGCCCCCCCAGAGGCGGTCGGTCGAGCGGTGGTGAACGTGCGTCGCCCCGTCGCGACCGTGCTCGTCCGTGACGCATGGTGCTGGTGTGACAGGTGTGACGTAAGTCGACGCTAGACGACAACGCGCCCCGGCGAAACCCCGGGGGCCCGATGGCGGCCGATCTGCGCGTGACCCGTAGGCTGACCGGGTGAGTTCGACCACCGATCCCGACCAGCTCGTCGACAGCTGGCTGACCGTCCCCGACGTCGCCGAGAGGCTCGGCGTCGACCCGGGCAAGGTCCGGCGTCTGATCCAGGAGCGCAAGCTCGTGGGCGTGCGCCGCGGCACGCCGCGCGTGCTGAGCGTGCCTGCCGACTTCCTGGTCCCGGGGCACCTCGCGAACCCTGCGGCCCCGGACCGGCCCTCCGAGGACCGCCCCTGGACCGTCCTCGCCGCGCTCCAGGGCACCCTGACGGTGCTCGCCGACGACGGCTTCAGCGACGAGGACGCCGTGGTGTGGCTCTTCCGGCACGAGGAGGCGCTCGGGACGAGCCCGATCGCGGCCCTGCGTGCGGGGCGCAAGACCGAGGTGCGGCGCGTCGCGCAGGCGCTGCTCTAGCGCGACGCGGGGCCCGCCCCGGCCGTCGTCACCGTCCGGCCGCGCCGCGCCGCGGCGCCGTCAGGCGGAGCGCTCGACGGCCGCGCGGGCCAGCGCCGTGAGCGCCTCGCGTGCCGGCTCCGGCCACCCGCGGGCGTCGATCGCGGCGAACGCCCGGCCCGTCAGGTCCGCGATCAGCTGCTCGACCTCGGCCACCGCACCGGTGCCCACGAGGACCTCGGTGAGCCGCGCGACGCCCTGCTCGTCGAGCGACGGGTCGCCGACGCCGCGGGTGAGCGCGTCGACCGCGGCCCGGTCCCCGGTCGCGTCCGCGCGCGCGAGGGCCCGCGCGACGAGCACGGTGCGCTTGCCCTCGCGCAGGTCGTCCCCGGCCGGCTTGCCGGTCGTGCCGGGGTCGCCGAGCACCCCGAGCAGGTCGTCCCGCAGCTGGAACGCCTCGCCCAGGGGCAGGCCCACCTCGCGGCAGCCCGCCAGCGCCGTCTCGTCGGCTCCCGCGAGCGCCGCGCCGAGCGTGAGCGGGTGCTCGACGCTGTAGCGCGCGGACTTGGCACGCACGACGTCGCGCGCGCGCCGCTCGTCGGCGGACGGGTCGCCCCACGGCATCGCCTGCGCCAGGAGGTCGAGGTACTGACCGACGGTGACCTCGGTGCGCATGAGGTCGAAGACCTCGCGGGCGGCGCGCGCCGCCCCCGGCTCGACCGTCGCCAGGGCGGCCGCCATCTCCTCCTCGCTGGCCACGAGCGCCAGGTCGCCGAGCAGGATCGCGGCCCCGTCGCCGAAGCGGCGGGCCGCCCCGCGGTACCCCTGCGACGCGTGCCGCTCGGCGAACACGAGGTGGGCGGTCGGCAGGCCGCGGCGCGTCGACGAGTCGTCCATGACGTCGTCGTGGAAGAGCGCCGCCGCCTGGAACAGCTCGAGCGCGGCACCGGCGCGCAGGACGGCCCGCTCGGCGTCGCCGCCGGGCTGGCCGCCGTGCGCGCGCCAGGACCAGTAGCAGAAGGCGGCGCGCAGACGCTTGCCGCCCGCGAGCATGCGCTGGACCGCGTCGACCAGGGGAGCGGCGTCGGGGCTCACCGCGGACACCGTGCCGCTCAGGCGGGTCACGTGCCGTGCGAGCGCGGCGTCGACGCCGGCGCGCAGGTTCTCACGGTCCACGAGGGCGAGCGTCTCCGGGGGCACGGCACCACCCTAGGGGGCGGGCCGGGGCCTAGGGGGCAGGTCGGGCGACGGTGCCGCCGAGCGTCATGGTGCGCGTGCCGTCCCGGTCGAGGACGCCCACGACGAGCAGCTCGTCGCCGTCGGCGCGCGAGAAGGTCGCCTGGGCGGCGAGCCCCGCCTCGGGCACGGGCGGGGCCGACTCGGTGAACCCCGCCGCGACGAGCGGGCCCCGGACGGCGTCGAGCAGCGCCGCGGCGTCCTGCTCGGTGCGGAGGTTGAGGCTGATCCGCAGCAGGCCGTCGGCCGTGGGCTCCGCGGCCGAGACGAGGACCTCGGCGCCCTCGGGGACGGGCACGAGCTCGCGGGGGAAGTCGGGCGCGAGCGTGCCCACGGCGCTCGCGTGGTCCGTGTCGGTCGCGAGCAGCGTCTCGTCGGGCGACGGGGACGCGCTCGCGGTCGGGCTCGTCGACGGCGGCGGCGCCGGGGTCGGGGTGCAGGCGACGAGCCCCGCGCACAGCAGCGCGGCGAGGGCGAGGACGGGTGGGCGCTGCACGGCGCCAGGGTAGCCGGGGGCCGCGCAGGCCTGGCCCGAGCCACCCACAGCGCGCAGGCGCCGCGTGTCGCCCACAGCTCGCTCCAGGGCCGCCGCGGCGGCCCCGTGCGAGGCGCTGGGGTGGGGGCATGAGAACCGACGTCCTGCGCCTCACCGAGCCGCGCGAGCTCCTCGCGCTCGTGCCCCACCTGCTCGGGTTCGAGCCCCACGCGAGCGCGGTCGTGGTGAGCCTGCGGGCCCGCGGCCGGCTCGGCGTCGTGGCGCGGGTCGACCTCGCCGACCTCGCCGACGCGCGGCACGGTCCGCAGGTCGCGCGGTCGCTCGCGACGCACCTCGACCGCGACGGTGCCCGGCGGGTCGTGCTGGTCGTGTACCGCGAGCCCGGTCCGGAGGAGGGCGACGACCCCGCCGAGCACGCGGCGGCGCACGCGGCGGAGGCCTTCGACGTGCCGTTCGGCGGCGTGGACGTCCTGGTGGTCGGCGGGGGCACCTTCCGCTGCCTCGACTGCGGGACCACGTGCTGCCCCGACGGCGGCCACCCCCTGGGCGACCTGCGCTCGACGCGCGCCGGCGCCGAGATGGTCGTCGCGGGCTCCGTCGTCGCGGCACGGCGCTCCGACCTGGGGCGTGTCGCCGCCGCGGCCGAGCCCGCGCGCCG
>NZ_BCRB01000049.1 GCF_001552375.1 Cellulomonas iranensis NBRC 101100 = JCM 18110
TCCCGGTCCCGCGCGGTCGCCCGTCCGGCGCGGGGGCCCGCGCCGGACGGCGTCGCGCCGGTGACGGGTGCCGGCGACGACGACGCGCTGCTGCCGGCGCCCACGGCGGTGCCCGACGGCGTCCCCGTGGCCGAGCTCATCGACCTGACGCCGCCCGAGCAGGTGGCCCGGGCCGCGCTGGCCCGGGCGAAGGCCGCCGCTCGCGCGCGCGGGCTGCGACCAGGCGTGACGCCGTCGCGTCCCGTGAGCAGCGGGTCGGCGCCCGGACCGCGGGACCCGCAGCCGCTCGCGATCTCGGCGGGGCTGCTGGCGCGGGACCTCGGCTGGGAGCCGGGCCTCGTGGTGGGCGACCTCGTGCACCGGTGGGCGCAGATCGTCGGTCCGCAGGTCGCGGACCACTGCGAGTACGTCTCGTTCGCGGCGGGGCTGCTGACGGTGCGGGCGTCGTCGACCGCGTGGGCCGCGAACCTGCGGCTGCTGGCACCGGCGATGCTCGCGCGGTTCGACGAGGCGCTCGGTCCGGGCGTCGTGGTGCAGGTGGACGTGCTCGGTCCGGTGGGTCACGGGTTCGGGCGGGGTCCGCGGCGGGTCGCCGGGCGCGGTCCGCGTGACACCTACGGCTGACCGCGCGCCGCGACGACCGTGACACCCCTGGTGCCTCCTGCCCGGGAACGGGCGCCCGGGAGGTAGACTGGACGGGTCAACAGAGCCGCCTGCCTGCCCTCGTGAGACGAGAACTCCGCCGCTGTGGGGTGATCCGGACTCCCGACGGCTCGCAGCCGCTCACGACGCGCCTGGCGCGTACCGAGCTCTCGAGGAGAACCGCTGCCCGTGGCCGACCAGAGCACCCCTCTCGACCCGCAGGACACGAACGACGAGGGGCAGGGCAGCACCCCCGCGCCCGCGCGCCCGAGCGGCGGCGACTACGACGCCAGCGCGATCACCGTCCTCGAGGGCCTCGAGGCCGTCCGCAAGCGCCCCGGCATGTACATCGGCTCGACCGGTGCGCGCGGTCTGCACCACCTCGTGTACGAGGTCGTCGACAACTCGGTCGACGAGGCCCTGGCCGGCTACTGCGACACGATCGAGGTGACGCTGCTCGCCGACGGCGGCGTGCGCGTCACCGACAACGGCCGTGGCATCCCGGTCGCGATCCACCCGACCGAGGGGCGTCCCACGGTCGAGGTCGTCATGACGATCCTGCACGCGGGTGGCAAGTTCGGTGGCAGCGGGTACGCCGTGTCCGGCGGGCTGCACGGCGTCGGCATCTCGGTCGTCAACGCGCTGTCGACGCGCGTGCGCACGGTCGTCAAGCGCGACGGTGCGACGTGGACCATGGACTTCGCCGACGGCGGCAAGCCGGTGGGTGAGCTCCAGCGCGGCGCCGCGACCGACGAGACCGGCACGTCGCAGACGTTCTGGGCCGACCCGTCGATCTTCGAGACCGTCGACTACGACTTCGAGACGCTGCGCGCGCGCTTCCAGCAGATGGCGTTCCTCAACAAGGGCCTGCGCATCACGCTCGTCGACGAGCGTCCCCAGCACACCGACACCGACGACGAGATCGCCGGCGAGAGCTCGCCGGCCGGCGAGGGTGCCGCGCCGCGCACGGTGTCCTACCGCTACGACGGCGGCCTGGTCGACTACGTCAAGCACCTCAACTCGGCCAAGAAGGTCGAGGTCGTCCACCCGGACGTCATCGACTTCGAGGCCGAGGACACGGTCCGCAAGATCTCGGTGGAGATCGCGCTGCAGTGGACCACCGCGTACTCCGAGTCGGTGCACACGTACGCCAACACGATCTCGACGACCGAGGGCGGCACGCACGAGGAGGGCTTCCGCGCGGCGATGACGTCGCTCATCAACCGCTACGCGCGCGAGAAGAACATCCTCAAGGAGAAGGAGGAGAACCTCACGGGCGACGACATCCGCGAGGGGCTCACCGCCGTCATCTCCGTCAAGCTCGGCGAGCCGCAGTTCGAGGGCCAGACCAAGACGAAGCTCGGCAACACCGAGGCCAAGCGGTTCGTGCAGTCGGTCGTCAACGACCAGCTCGGCGCGTGGCTCGACGCGCACCCGTCGGAGGCGAAGGACGTCATCCGCAAGTCGATCCAGGCGGCGGCGGCGCGGCTCGCGGCCCGCAAGGCCCGCGAGGCGACGCGCCGCAAGGGCCTGCTCGACTCGCACTCGATGCCCGGCAAGCTCAAGGACTGCCAGTCCAACCGGCCGGAGGAGTGCGAGGTCTTCATCGTCGAGGGCGACTCGGCCGGCGGCTCGGCGGTGCGCGGCCGCAACCCGCGGACGCAGGCGATCATGCCGATCCGCGGGAAGATCCTCAACGTCGAGCGTGCGCGCCTCGACAAGGCGCTGAGCAACCAGGAGGTGCAGGCGCTCATCACGGCGTTCGGCACCGGCATCGGCGAGGACTTCGACGTCTCGAAGCTGCGGTACCACAAGATCGTGCTCATGGCCGACGCCGACGTCGACGGCCAGCACATCCGCACGCTGCTGCTCACGCTGCTGTTCCGGTACATGCCCGAGCTCATCACGGCCGGGCACGTGTACATGGCGCAGCCGCCGCTGTACCGCATCAAGTGGACCAACGCGGACCACGACTACGTCTACTCGGACCGCGAGCGGGACGCGTTCGTCACCGAGGGCCGCGCGAACGGCAAGCGGCTGCCCAAGGAGAACGCGATCCAGCGGTACAAGGGTCTCGGCGAGATGGACTACTCGGAGCTCTGGGAGACCACCATGTCGCCCGAGCACCGCACGCTGCTGCAGGTGACGCTCGACGAGGCCGCGGCCGCGGACGAGATCTTCTCGGTGCTCATGGGCGAGGACGTCGAGGCGCGACGCTCGTTCATCCAGCGCAACGCCAAGGACGTCCGCTTCCTCGACATCTGACGCGCGCGCCGGCGACCCCGGCCCGCCCGCCCCTGACCTCGCGCCGACGACTGGAGTGACCCGCACGTGACCGAGACCCCCGGCGACATCGAGCACGGCCGCATCGAGCAGGTCGACCTGCAGCTCGAGATGCAGCGCTCGTACCTGGACTACGCGATGGCCGTCATCGTCGGCCGTGCGCTGCCGGACGTGCGTGACGGCCTCAAGCCCGTGCACCGCCGCGTGCTGTACGCGATGTACGACGGCGGCTACCGGCCCGACCGGCAGTTCTCGAAGTGCAGCCGCGTGGTCGGCGACGTCATGGGCAAGTACCACCCGCACGGCGACACGGCGATCTACGACGCGCTGGTCCGCCTCGTGCAGGACTGGTCGATGCGGTACCCGCTGGTCGCGGGCCAGGGCAACTTCGGCTCCCCGGGCGACGACCCGGCCGCTGCGCCGCGGTACACCGAGTGCAAGATGGCGCCGCTGGCCATGGAGATGGTCCGCGACATCGACGAGGACGCGGTCGACTTCCAGGACAACTACGACGGGCACACGCAGGAGCCCACGGTCCTGCCGTCGCGGTTCCCGAACCTGCTGGTCAACGGCTCCGCCGGCATCGCCGTCGGCATGGCCACGAACATCCCGCCGCACAACCTGCGCGAGGTCGCGGCGGGCGTGCAGTGGCACCTGGAGAACCCGGAGGCCACCAAGGAGGAGCTGCTCGAGGCGCTCATGCAGCGCATCAAGGGCCCCGACTTCCCGACCGCCGCGACGATCCTGGGCCGGCGCGGCATCGAGGACGCGTACCGCACGGGCCGCGGCTCGATCACGATGCGCGCGGTCGTCGAGGTCGAGGAGATCCAGGGCCGGCAGTGCCTCGTGGTCACCGAGCTGCCGTACCAGGTGAACCCGGACACGCTCGCGAAGAAGATCGCGGACCTGGTCCGCGAGGGCCGTGTGCAGGGCATCGCCGACATCCGCGACGAGACGTCGGGCCGTACCGGCCAGCGCCTGGTGATCGTGCTCAAGCGCGACGCGGTCGCGAAGGTCGTGCTCAACAACCTGTACAAGCACACCCAGCTGCAGGACACGTTCGGCGCGAACATGCTCGCGCTGGTCGACGGCGTGCCGCGCACGCTGAGCCTCGACGCGTTCGTGCGGCACTGGACGTCGCACCAGATCGACGTCATCCAGCGCCGCACGCGGTACCGCCTGGCGCAGGCCGAGGCGCGCATCCACATCTACCGCGGGTACCTCAAGGCGCTCGACGCGCTCGACGAGGTCATCGCGCTGATCCGCCGCTCCCCCGACGCCGAGGTCGCGCGCACGGGCCTCATGGAGCTCCTCGGCATCGACGAGGAGCAGGCGCAGGCGATCCTCAACCTGCAGCTGCGCCGCCTGGCCGCGCTGCAGCGCCAGGAGATCCTCGAGGAGCACGCCAAGCTGCAGGCGATCATCACCGAGCTCAACGAGATCCTCGGCTCGCCCGAGCGGCAGCGCACGATCGTGTCGGAGGAGCTCGCGACGATCGTCGACAAGTACGGCGACGAGCGGCGCACGCACATCCTGCCGTTCGACGGCGAGGTCTCGATCGAGGACCTCATCGCCGAGGAGGACGTGGTCGTCACGATCACGCGCGGCGGCTACGCCAAGCGCACGCGTGTCGACGCGTACCGTGCGCAGCGTCGCGGCGGCAAGGGGGTGCGCGGCGCGCAGCTGCGCGAGGACGACATCGTCGACCACTTCTTCGTCACGACGACGCACCACTGGCTGCTGTTCTTCACGAACCTGGGCCGCGTGTACCGCGCGAAGGCGTACGAGCTGCCCGAGGGCGGCCGCGACGCCAAGGGTCAGCACGTCGCGAACCTGCTGGCGTTCCAGCCGGGCGAGAAGATCGCGCAGGTCCTGGACCTGCGCGACTACGAGCAGGCCGAGCACCTGGTGCTCGCGACGCGCCGTGGGCTGGTGAAGAAGACGCGCCTGACGGAGTACGACTCGAACCGCACGGGCGGCGTCATCGCGATCAACCTGCGCGAGGACGACGAGGGCCGGGCCGACGAGCTGGTCTCGGCGCGGCTGGTCGACTCCGACCAGGACGTCATCCTGGTGTCGCGGCTCGGCCAGTCGGTGCGCTTCACGGCGTCCGACGAGGCGCTGCGGCCCATGGGTCGTGCGACGAGCGGCGTCACGGGCATGAAGTTCCGCGGCGACGACGACCTGCTCGCGATGGACGTCGTGCGTGAGGACGCGTTCCTGTTCACCGTCACCGAGGGCGGCATCGCCAAGCGCACCGCGCTGACGGTCGAGAACTACCGCCAGCAGGGCCGTGGCGGTCTCGGCATCAAGGTCGCGAACCTGCCCGAGGCGAACGGCGAGCTCGTGGGCGCCCTGGTGACGGACGCCGACGACGAGGTGCTCGTCATCATGGAGCGCGGCAAGATCGTGCGGTCCTCGACCTCCGAGGTCAACGCCACGGGACGCAACACCCAGGGCGTGATCTTCGCCAAGCCGGACGCCGGCGACCGCATCATCGCGGTGGCCCGGAACACCGAGCGTCACCTCGCGGACGATGGCGGTACCGTGGACGAGAACGTCAGCGACACCGACACATCCGACGTACCGGACCCGGAGGGGTCGGTGCCCGACAGCGGTGACCGGCCCTCGGAGGACGCATGAGCGACACGCCCCCCTCGATCCCGCCGCGCAAGCGGCCCACGACGCCCGTGACCGCCGGTGGCGGCCGCCCCTCGGCGTCGGGCGGGGCCCGGTCCGCGCAGCAGGAGAAGGGTGAGGGCGGCGCCACGTCGACCGCCGGGCGGACGTCCGCCGGCACCGCGTCGGGCGGGGCCGCGGCGAAGCCCGCCGAGCGGTCCACGGGCACGAAGGCCCCCGCCCCGGCGTCGGAGAAGGCCACGGGCGCGTCGTCCGAGAAGGTCGCCCGCACCACGTCGTCCGCGAAGGCCCCCGAGGCGCCGGCCGAGAGGGACGTCCCGACCGCGCCCGAGGTGCCCGCACCGCGGACGGACGGCGAGGCCGGAGCCGGTGCCGACCAGCCCTCTCCCCTGGTGACGGCGGTCGACGCGACGACCGTGTGGTTCAAGAAGGCCGCCGGAGCCACGGGTTCCGGGCTCTCCAGGGCGTACGCTCAGCTGACCCGACCCCGCACCGAGGATGCCGACATGACCACGACACCGTCGAAGGCGGGTCCGTCGACCGCTGAGCGCCCCGCGCCGCGGTCCACCGCGCCCGTCACCGGGGCCACCGCCCGTCCGGCGACGGGACGCGTCCCGTCGGTGGGGGGTGGCGGCCCGCGCCGCGTGCGCCTCGCGGTCTCGCGTGTCGACCCGTGGTCGGTCATGAAGCTCGCGTTCCTGCTGTCGGTCGCGGTCGGCATCATGATCGTCGTCGCGGCGGTCGTGGTGTGGTTCACGCTCGACGGGCTGCACGTGTTCGCGACGATCGACGACCTGGTGAAGCAGGTCGTCGGCAGCGGCACGGACCTGACGATCATGGACTACGTGTCGTTCGAGAAGACGGTGTCGGCGGCGACCCTCGTGGCCGTCATCGACGTCTTCCTGCTGACGGCGCTCGCGACGATCGGTGCGTTCCTCTACAACATCGTGGCGGCGCTGGTCGGCGGCGTGCACGTGACCATGACGGACGAGTGATCCGTCCACTCCCCCGACGGGCCGATCGGCTCCCGGCCGCCGGTTTGGGCGCGGCGGCCCGCCTGGGGTAGTCTCGACCGTCGCCCCCACCGGTGCGTTTCCCTCGCGGGAACGACGTCGACGGGTGGCGTGACGGGCCTATAGCTCAGACGGTTAGAGCGCTTCCCTGATAAGGAAGAGGTCACAGGTTCAAGTCCTGTTAGGCCCACCCTGCACCGCATGCCGCGCGCCCCGCGGACCGACCGGAAGCACCCGAGACGGGGGACCCGATGAAGAAGCTCCTGCTCCTGGCCGCGGTTGCGGCCGTCGGCTACGTCGCCTGGCAGAAGTACGCGCAGGACCGCGACGAGCGCGACCTGTGGGCCGAGGTCACCGACACCTTCGAGTGACCGGTCGGCTCGACCGGGGGCCATGGCGCAATTGGTAGCGCACCTGCTTTGCAAGCAGGGGGTTAGGGGTTCGAGTCCCCTTGGCTCCACGTACGTCCACGCGAGACGCTCCGCCCGACGGCGGGGCGTCTCGCGTCGTTCCGGGGCGTGCGCGGTCGTCGGGCCGACTTGACCTGGAGTGCGCTCCAGGCAGCAGGGTGCCGGGCATGGAGACGATCACGCTCGGACGGCAGGGGCCGGCGGTGCCCCCGCTCGCGGTGGGCACGCTGCCCTTCGGCACCACCCTCGACACCCCCACCTCGCACCGGATCCTCGACGCGGCGCTGGACGCGGGTGCGACGTTCCTCGACACCGCGAACAACTACGCCTTCTGGGTCGACGGAGCCACGGGTGACGAGTCCGAGAGCACCCTGGGCGGGTGGTTCGCCGCCCGGCCGGGTGCCCGCGACCGCGTGACGCTCGCCTCGAAGATCGGCGCTCGCCCGCGCCCGGGCGGCCGGAGCTTCGCGGACGCGCTGGGGCTGGGGGCTGCGGCCGTGCGCGCGCAGGTCGACGCGAGCCTGGCGCGGCTGCGCACCGACCGTCTGGACGTGCTCTACGCGCACGTCGACGACACCTCGGTGCCGCTCGAGGAGACGGTGGGGGCGTTGCAGGCCGAGGTACGACGCGGGACGGCCCGCGTCATCGGCTGCTCGAACCTGACGGCCCCGCGGCTCGCGGCGGCGCTGGCGGCGGCGGGTGACGGCCCGGCCTACGCGGTGCTCCAGCAGCGCTTCACGTACCTCACGACGGTGCCGGGCGTGGACCTGCTGCCGCAGGTCGTGCTCGACGAGGCCGTCAGGGGTGTCGCCGACGACGCGGACCTCACGCTGATCGGCTACTCGCCGCTGCTCCACGGCGCGTACACGCGACCTGACAAGGAGCTGCCGGAGCCCTACCGGCACGGGGGCACCGCGACGCAGCTCGCGGCGCTGGCCGACGCGGCGGCCGTCACGGGCCTGGACGCGGGGCAGGTGGTGCTCGCGTGGATGACGTCGCTCCCCCGGCCGGTGCTGCCGGTCGTGGGCGTGTCGAGCCCGGAGCAGCTCGCGTCCGCGGTGCACGCCGTGAGCGCGGGTCTGCCCGCGGAGGTGGTGGCGGCGCTCGACGCGGCACGTACGGTGGGCCCGTGAGCGACGGCTACCCGATCGGTGAGGTCGCGCGGCGGCTGGGCCTGAGCGTCGACGCGCTGCGCTACTACGAGCGTGCGGGCGTGCTGCCGCAGGCGGAGCGGGACGCCGGCGGGCGGCGGCGGTACTCCGAGCACGACCTGCACCTGCTGGAGGTGCTGCTGCACCTGCGGGACACCGGGATGCCGCTGGCGGAGATCGCGACGTTCACGCAGCTGGTCGGGCAGGACCCCGCGGGCGTCCCGGAGCGGCTCGCGCTGCTCCGGGCGCACCGCGAGGTCCTGACGGTGCGCATCGCGGCGCTGACGCGGTCGCTGGCCGTGATCGACGGCAAGATCGCGGACTACGACGCGCGGCTCACGGCCGCAGCCGGCGCGACAGCAGGACGCTGAGCGTCGCCAGGACCCCGGTCGCGACGAACACGGCGACGAGCGCGGTCCGCAGGGCGGGCACCGAGGTGCCGGCGTGCGCGAGGGCGGCGCCGCCCACCCCGGCGACGAGGGCCGTGGCGAGGGTCTGCGCGAGCTGCAGCGAGCTGCTGACGAGCCCCTGCTGCGTGGCCGGCGCCTGCCCGAGGGTCTCGGTCGTCGAGGCGTTGAACGCCACGCCCATGCCGAGGCCCGCGACCGCCCACCCGAGCACGGCGCACCACGCGGGAACGGCGTCCGTGAGGATCGTCAGCGCGATCGCGGCGGTGCCGACGAGCAGGACCGCCGACCCGACGGCGACGCCGCGTCCGCGCGCGGTCGGACGCGCGCCGTCCCAGCGCGCCTGCAGGAACGACCCCGCGACCCAGGTCAGCGCGCCCGCGGACAGCCCGAGGCCGGCCGCCGTCGCGCTCTGCCCGCGCAGCTCCTGCAGGCCGAGGGGCAGGAACGCCTCGCTGCCGAAGTAGGCGCCGCTGAGCAGCGCGCGGACGACGATCCCGGCGGCGACGCCGCGCCGTGCGGCGAGCGTGCCGGCAGGCGTCACGCGCCGCAGCGCGGGCACCGCGGCGACGACGCCGACGACCGCGAGCGCGACGAGCAGGCGCACGTCCTGCAGCAGCAGCGCGTGCAGCAGCAGCGCCGTGCCGACGGTGAGCTGGACGGAGCTCACGAGGGGGCCGCGCCACCAGGGGACGGCCGCCGGTGCCGGTGCGTCGGCGCCGGTCGCGTGGGGCAGGCGCCGCAGCGCGGGGAGCGTGAGGGCGGCCGCGACGGCGACGACGGGCAGCATCATGCCGAACACCCAGCGCCACCCGACGCCGTCGGCGAGCAGGCCCGCGGCGAAGGGCCCGACGAGCGACGGGACGGTCCACGCCGAGGACAGCAGTGCGAACATCCGCGCGCGCAGGGCCTCCGGGTAGGCCAGGCCGATCACGGTGTACGCCATGGCCATGACCGCGCCGACGCCGAGCCCCTGCAGGACGCGGCCGACGAGGAAGAGCGGCCAGGACCCCGCGACGCCCGCGACGACGCACCCGGCGAGGAAGACGACCATGCCGAGGGTCATCGGACCGGCGGGTCCGCGGCGGTCGGCGGCGCGGCCGGCGAGGACGGTGCCGACGACGTTCGCCAGCATGAGCGCGGACAGCCCCCACCCGTAGGCGCCGAGCCCGTCGAGGTCGCGGGCGATCACGGGCAGCACGGTCGCGACGCCGAGCGACTCGAACGCGACCATGCCGACCGACAGCAGCACGCCGAGGGTCAGCGCCCGGTATCGCGGGCCCAGCACGCCGGTCTCGTCGTCGGTGGGCGTCACCGGGTCCCGTTGCACGTCCGTCACTGCGTCCTCCTTTTACGTTCCGTATCAAAACGAAACATATACTAGGATGACGCCATGCCCTCGCCGGAGAACACCAGCAGGCCCGCGCCCGCGCGAGGGCGGCCGCGCGACCCGCGGATCGACGCCGCGGTGCAGACCGCAGCGCTGGAGGTCCTCGAGGAGCGCGGCTACGCCGGCTTCACCCTCGACGAGGTCGCGCACCGCGCGGGCACCAGCACGCCCGCGGTGCGGCGCCGCTGGCGCTCCCGCCAGCACCTCGTGGTCGACACGCTCCTCGACCGCATCGGGCCCGCCCCCACCCCCGACACGGGGTGCACGCACTGCGACCTGATCGCCGGCATCGGCACGCTCAGCCCCGCGTTCGGCGCCGGCCTCGGGCGTCGCGTGCTCCCCGCGCTCGTCGCCGACCTCGCGGACGACCCCGAGCTCGAGTCCGCGTTCTTCGGGCGGCTCTTCCACCCCCGCCGCGCCTCGACGGCCGAGGCGCTGCGCCGCGGTGTCGAGCGCGGCGACATCGTGCCCGACGCCGACGTCGACCTCCTGCTCGACATGCTCGGCGCGACCGCCTACTACCGGCTCCTGTTCGGCCACCTGCCCGTCACGCCGTCGCTCGCCGAGGACGTCGTCCACGTCGTCATGGCCGGGGTCGCCACGGACTCCTGGCGGTCCCGCCACGCGCACGAGCGCTGACCGCGGTCGACGGCGCGACGAAGGACCAGCGCCGACCGCGCCGGGTCACGGCCGACCGACCGGGTGGTCCGGCCGTCAGCGGACGGGGAACGTCGCCCAGATGTTCTTGGTCGAGTCCGTGGTGTACCACCCGACCTCGAGCGACAGCTGCCGCGCGAGGTGCAGCCCGAGCCCGCCCGCGCCCGTGATGCGCGCGCCCGCGTACACGGGGACCGACTCGGGGTCGTGGTCGGCGACGTCGAGCAGCCAGCTGTCGTCACGCCGCGAGAGCTGCACGATCGTCGGCGGCAGCCCGTGCGTGAGCGCGTTCGCCGCGAGCTCGGTCGCGATGAGCACGAGCTTCTTGGGCGTGCCGGCCAGGTCCTGCAGGCCGCCCGCCTCCCCGTCGGCGATCGTGCTGGCGAGCTCGTGCCGCAGGTTGCGCAGCTGAGCGGTCGTCTCGAGGGACCACCGCCGCACGGGCGCGAAGCCCTCCGGGGGGCGGCTCAGCGGCAGCCCCGCATCCGCCTCCGGCACCTCGAACACCGCTCCGCCGTCCGACACACGCCCCTCCTCGACATGGTGAGAGGACGAGCCTCACAGGGCGCGGGCGATCCCGCACCCGGAAGCGCGTCCGGCGCCCGCCGAGATCGTCCGCACCGGGTCGGAGCGGTCCGACGGTCGAGACGCGCGTCACCGCGCGACGTCGCGCCGCCAGCGTGCGTCGTCGCGACACCATCGTCGCCCCGGCGTACAGATCGTGACGTCATCGGCGTACCAGTAGGTCGCGTCGGGGTCCCACCCGGCCAGCACGGTCGCGGTCCCCTCCCCCACGGGCAGCGCGCGGCCGGCGGCGGCGGCCCACGCCAGGACCGTGACGTGCACGCCGTCGTACGCGTCGGCGATCGCGCGGTGGTCCGGCACGAGCCACCGTCCCGAGCGCCCCGTGGCCTCGTACCAGTCGCGCTGCCGGGACGCCGTCACCTCGAGCGGGTGGTCGGCGACCAGGGCGGCGACGTCCTCCGGCCCGGTGAGCTCGAGGACGCGCGCGCCGGCCGGGACGTCGACGGCGTACGCGGTCACCACGTCCCAGCCGTCCCCGTCCTCGACGAGGTCGAAGCCCGGTGCCGTGCCGTCCGGAAGGCGTCGGGTCGTCCGGGTCAGGCCGGCGGACGCCGGCGTGCTCCACCACGACCCGCTCACCGGCCGGCGACGTCCGCCGGCCTCCCGTTCCTCCGCGACCACCCGCGCACGCCAGGCGTCGAGCGCGGCGAGCACGCCCTCGCCGCGGGCAGGTGCGGCGTCGTCGTACGCCGTGAGGACCTGCGCCGCGGTCGTGCAGGGCTGCGACCACCACCCCGTGGACGGTGCAGCGAGCACAGCGCGGGCGACGGGCTCGAGCGCCGCCACGACGCGGGGGTCGGCCAGCACGGCGTCCTGCTCGTCCGGCGGCTGCCAGTACCGTACGCCGGCGACGGCGAGGTCGAGAGCGCGTGACACGTCCGCGGGCGTCGGCGCGACGTCGCCCGCGGACCTCAGGGCGTCGACGACGTGGCGCGTCCCGGCGGGATCGGCCGCCGCGGCGCGGACGGCCGCCCGGGCTGCGGGCACGGCGTCGGCCACGACCTCCCAGCACACCGTGCGGCCCCGCGGCCCGGCGAGCAGCAGGTCGACGGTCGCGGCGTCAGCCGTGCGCACCCGCGCGCGCCCGGGTCAGGACGTCGACGAGGACGTCGTCGGTGTAGACCGGCTGCGGCTGGTCGGTGACGCGGCCCTCGTCGAGGGTCGACCAGTGCCAGTGCGGGTGCACGGCGGCGGTCGTCGCGTCGTCGTCGAGGCGCAGGTCGAGGACGACCGCGTAGCGGTACCCGAAGCGGCGCTGGATGGCCTGCGCGACGCCCAGGTCGGCCGAGCCGGGCGCGGCGGTCGCGGCGTCCGCGGTGAGCTCCACGAGCAGCAGGTTGTGCTCGGGTCCCAGCCGGCCACGGTGGTGGACGATCAGGTGCGGTGCGCGGTGCGTCGGACCGTCGAGGCGCACGGACTCCTCGAGGACCATGCCCGACCGGTCGTAGTCCGCGTCGACGTCCCAGGTCTTCTCGATCGTGCCGCGCAGGTTCCACCCGAGGTGGAACGACACGGTGCGTTCGGTGGGGCGGCTCGTGCCGGCGGACGGCGCGAACATCGTCCACTCGTCGACGAGCGTCGCGGTGAGGGCGATCCGCACCCGGGCCTGGAGGTCGGCGAGCTGCATGCGGGGACGGTACCCCCGCGGGGCCGTGGCGCACAGGGACTTCGGTCGACGGATCGTCTTGCGAAGGTGAGGCGATCACCACACGTGGGGCGAGCGACGGCAAAGTGCCCAGCCAGCGTGGGGCGTCGCCCGACCGGGGCACCCCCGGCTTCAGGGCGCGAGCCCGAGCTGGTCGAGGACGGGGTCGAGGCCCTCGATCCGGACGTCGAGACGCAAGGCGTCCGGCCGTGCGTCCCACGCGTCGCGGTCGAGCGCGAACTGCCGGCTGTCCACGGCGGCACCGTCGCGGGCCGTCCGGACCACGCCGTTGTCGCGGTAGCCGATCTTGCGGCTCACACCCGTCGACCCCGGGTTGTCGACGAACGCCGAGCTCGTGGCGCGCTCGGCGCCGAGGCCCTCGAACAGCAGGTGCAGGATCAGCAGGCGCATGCGCGTGCCGACGCCGCCGTGCTGGTGCCGTAGGCCGAGCCACGAGCCCGTCTCGGCCGTCCGCGTGATGCGGAAGTCCTTCGCGTACATGCCCTGCAGGCCCAGCGGCTCGCCGTCGCGCAGCACCGCGAGCTCGATCGCCCAGTCGGCAGGCGTCGTCCGCTGCCGCAGGCCCCACTGGTACGTCATGACGCTGCGCGCCACCTGCACGGGCGTGCCGCGCGTCCACGGCACGACGAACGGCATCTCGTCCTCGCGGTGCACGCCCTGCGCCGCCAGGCGCGCGAGGTCGAGCATGGTGCGGTCGTCGGGCGCGCGCAGCTCGAGGTCGTCGGACACCACCCGCAGCCCCGTGAGCGGCCAGATCTCGACGTCGGTGAGGGGAGCGGGGGTGTCGACCATGACCGCAGCGTCCTCGCGCGCGGCGTCGCCGGTCAACCGCGAATCGCCGCGCGCGGGTCGTGCACGGGTCGTGCGCGACGCGGCCGACGAGGGCGCCGCCCGTGCCGGGCGGCGCCCTCGTCCGGCGTCCGGCCACCCCCGTGCCGGACGCCGCACCCGGGGACGGCGGACGCGGACCGCGCGCTCCCCGGGGGTGGTGCGGTCCCGGTCCGGCGACGGCGAGGTCGAACCGGGCCGGGACCCGCTCGTCAGCCTGTCGTGCAGGCCGTGCCGTTGACGGCGAACGCCGTCGGTGCGGGGTTCTGGCCGGTGTGCGAACCGTTGAACCCGAGGTCGACGGACGCGCCCGGTGCGAGCGTGGCGTTCCACGCCGCACCCGTCGCGGTGACCTTCGCACCGGTCTGCGACCAGGTCGCGCTCCAGCCCTGCGTGAGCTGCTGGCCCGGAGCCAGGTCGAACGTCAGCGACCAGGTGAGGGGAGCGGCGCCGGTGTTCCGCAGGCGGACCGAGGCCGTGAAGCCCGTGCTCCACGAGCTCGCGGCGTAGGTGACGGCGCACGTCGCAGGACCGGACGTCGGCGTGGGTGTCGGCGTCGCCGTGGGCGTGGGTGTCGGTGTCGGTGTGACGGTGGGCGTCGGGGTCACCGTCGGCGTCGGGGTCGCGGTGGGTGTCGGCGTCGCGGTGGGTGTCGGCGTCGGGCCGCCCGGCTCCGTGCCCCACATCAGCACGCCCTTGTCGTACAGCGTGATCGCGCGCGTCTTCACCGGGTCGCCCGTCGCCGGCAGCCCGACGAACGACGGGTCGTTCGTCGCGTCCCAGCCCGCCGCGCCCGTGACACGGAACTGGATCTCGCGGCGGTGCTGCGACTGCCCCCCGGGGTGGATGTCCTGGCCCACGCAGCTGAGCTCGGCGTAGTAGAGGGCGCCGCCCGCAGGGACGACCTTCGCGGGCGTCGTGCCGCACTCGCTGTAGTTGGTGGTCACCGCGAGGCTCGAGGCCGGGACGCCGGCGTCGAGCGTGAACCAGTACCTGACCGTGGCGTTCTTCAGGGACCTGGCGGGGAACGCCGAGCGGTTGCGGACGATCGCCTTGACCTCGGTGAACGTGCCGCCGGCCGGCTGGTTGAGCTTGGCCTCGACGAACAGCTCGTCCTGGTCGGGCGTCTCGGCGACCGGGAAGCCGGCGAGCGGCGTGCCGCCGTACTGCGCCGTGAGGTAGGCCAGGGCGCTCGTGAAGCCCGCGTTGTAGTCGGTCGCGACCTCGTTGGCGACGTAGTCGTCGCGGCTGTCGGTGTAGGCGTCGTTCGCGGACCCGGGGCCGCCGACGAGCGCGCCGTACAGCACGTGCCGCGTCTCGACCGGCACCTTGCTGGAGTCCTGCCACGACCCGTGCGCGGTGCGGTGGTGCGGGTTCTGCGGCGGGTTGGCGCCGAACCCGACGACGTACGACGACTTGCGCGGGTTGTCGCCGAGCGCATACCCGATCTGCCGCACGCCGAAGTCGTGGTACCGCGCCTTGCGCGTCGGGTCGGTGAGCCAGTCGCTGTACACGAGCGCGACGAACGACGTGTTGGCGGCGTACCGCAGCGCACCCCACGAGTCGAGCACGGCCAGACCGCCGGGGGAGTAGGTGATCCGCTCGCCGTTGTAGCCCGACGTCCAGTAGTCGAGCCAGCGGTTCGCGTCGTCGACGTACTTCTGCTTGCCCGTCTCCATCGCGAGCAGCGCGTACGCCGCGTAGGACTTGTCGTCCCACGCGACCGTCCACTTGTACGACTTGAGGTTCGTCTGGTTCTGGTTGCTGAGCTTGTCGTACTCGGTCTCGGCCTTCGCGAGGTACATCGCGTCACCCGTGGCCTTGTACAACCAGTAGGCGCCCCACACCAGCTCGTCCTGGTAGCCCGACCACGACTTGTAGAACGCCTGCGCGTCCGTGACGCAGTCCGAGTAGTTCCCGCGGTAGGTGTCGGCGAACGTGTACAGCTGCTTCGCGTGCGTCAGGAGCGTCGCCGAGTACGCCGGGTCGGCCGTCTTGAAGACGATCGACGCGGACGCCATGGCGGCGGCCGTCTCGCCGGCGGCGTCCGACCCCGGGCACGTCGCGCTGATCTTGTACGCCGGGCGCGGCATCGTCATGACCTCCGCGGGGCCCCACCACTTGTGGTCGTCGTCGCCCTTGCCGACCTGGACGTACAGCTCGTTCGGCGCCGTGTGGGCCTTGACCAGGTAGTCGTTGACCCAGCGGAGGTTGTCGCGCAGCTCGTCGAGCTGGCCGGCCTGCGCGTAGCCCTCGGGGCTCTCGATGGCGCCCCAGGCGAGCATCGTCGCCGAGAACGCCATCGGCAGCCCGAACTTCACGTGGTCGCCCGCGTCGTACCACCCGCCCGTGAGGTCCTTGCCGACGTCCTTGCCGTCGTCGAGGCCCGAGTCGCCGCGCCAGGACACCGGGAAGTCATCGGGCAGGTCGCCCGAGCGCTGCGCCTGGTAGAAGAACATCGACTTCTGCAGCGCCTCGGCGTAGTTGTGCGCGGGTGCCGCCTGGGCGGCCTGGAGGGGCACGAGCGTGCCGGCGACGACCGCGGCCACGGCGGCGCCCGCCCACAGCGCGCGACGCGGGCGGGAAGAGGTGAGGCGAGACATCGGCGTCCCTTCGCGACGGGGGAGGAGCGCCGGTGGAGCGCTCCCACACCCCGTCACCGGGGTGCGACGACGTCGTCGCACCGGGGGTGGGGGCGTACCGCGATCGTCGTGACGAGGGACGCGAGGGTCAACGACCGAACCGTTTAGGCCGGACGCACCGCGGCCCCGGACCGACGGACGGTCCGGGGCCGCGGGACGGCGTGCGACGTCAGGCGCTGGGGGTGTCGCCCTCGTCCGGCGTCTTCGGCGCCGTGCGTCGCGTCGCCTTGCGCGCGGTCTCCTGCGCGGCGTCCTTCGCCTCCTTGGCCTTCTCGCCGACCTCCTCGGCCGCGTGCGACACGGCCTCGGCGGCCTTGCGGCTCGCCTCGCGGCCCTTCGCGACCGCCGAGCCGGCGGCCTCGCCCACGGCGTCCGCCGCGTCGCCGACGGCGTCCTGCAGGTCGCCCGCGGCCGCGTTGGCACGTGCCTTGAGCGAGTCGCCGCCGAGCGAGTCGGCCGGCTCCCACGGCTCGGCCCACGGGTCCGTCGTCGAGCGCGACCGCAGCCACGCGAACGCCGCGGCACCCGCACCCGCCACGAGCGCGACGGTCCAGAGCACCTTGGCGCCCGAACGGCCCTTCTCGGCCTTGGCCGCCTCCTTGGCCGCCTTCTTCGCGGCCTTCGCGACCTTCTTCGAGTGCTTGCCGGCCTGCGTCGCGGCGACGTCCGCCGCGTGCTCGACCTGAGCCCCCGCGCGCACCGCGGCGTCGTTCACGGCCGCGACGAGCTTCGGGATCAGCTCCTCGACGAGCTTGTCGTGCGCGGTGTCGATCGCCGGCGTCGCCTTCTTGGCGGCCTTCTCGACCTGGGGCGCGGCGGTCTTCACGCTCTCCTTGTAGAGGTGCTCGACGCGCGGCGTCAGCCAGTCCACGAACGCCTCGACGCGCGGGGTCGTCCACTCCTTCGCCTGACCGGCGGCGTCGGACGCCCGGTGGGCCGCGTCCTTCGCTCCGTCGGCGAGCGTCGCGCCGAGGTCGGCCGCGTGCCCCTTGAGTCGTTCGGTGTCGACGTCGATCTTCGGACGATGGGTCATCTGCCACTCCCGGACTGGTCTCGACTGGTCCCGACGCTGTGACCTCCCACTCTGCCACCGACCGCGCGCGTGCGCCCGGTGCAGCGGGGTGGTTCGCCGGGGGCGAAGTGCGGCGCACGCCCGGGCGCGGCGTCGGCGGCGGGTGCCAGACTGGCCCCATGTTCGCGACCATCCACACGTCCGCCGGTGACATCCGGGTCGAGCTGTACGAGAACCACGCGCCGCGCACCGTCGAGAACTTCGTCGGGCTGGCCAAGGGCACGATCGAGTGGACGGACCCGTCCACCGGCGCCCCGCGCACCGACGCGCTCTACGACGGCGTGATCTTCCACCGCGTGATCCCCGACTTCATGATCCAGGGCGGCGACCCGCTCGGCAGCGGCCGCGGCGGCCCCGGCTACCAGTTCGACGACGAGATCCACCCCGAGCTGACGTTCTCGGAGCCCTACCTGCTCGCCATGGCGAACGCGGGCAAGCGCCTCGACCCCGTCACGGGCAAGGTCGGCGGCACCAACGGCTCGCAGTTCTTCATCTCGGTCGCCGCGACCCCGTGGCTCAACGGCAAGCACACGATCTTCGGCAAGGTCGCGGACGACGCGAGCCGCCAGGTCGTCGACGCGATCGCGACGACGCCGACGCGCCCGGGCGACCGCCCCGTGCAGGACGTGACGATCACGTCGATCACGGTGGAGGACTGAGATCAGCGGTCCCCACGTGCCGGGCGGCCCCGTGCCGGGGCCGCCCGCCGTCCCCGGTGACGGCGGCGCCGGGGCCCCCGTGTGCCCCCGCCACCCCGACCGCGTGTCCTACGTGCGGTGCCAGCGCTGCGGCCGGCCCGCGTGCCCCGAGTGCCAGCGTCCCGCGGCCGTCGGCGTGCACTGCGTGGACTGCGTCGCCGAGGCCGCGCGCACGTCGCGCGAGGGCCGCACGGTGTTCGGCGGTCGCGTGCGCGGCGGCCGGCCGGTCGTCACGCTGACGTTCATCGGCCTGTGCGTCGTCTCGTACCTGCTGCAGCTGACGGTGCCCGGCTGGACGATGCGCTGGGTGTTCAGCCCCAGCATCGGCGAGGTCGAGCCGTGGCGCTTCCTCACCGCCGCGTTCCTGCACTCGCAGGGCCAGGTCTTCCACATCCTGTTCAACATGATCGCGCTGTGGATGGTCGGCCCCTACCTCGAGCAGGCGCTGGGCCGCGCCCGCTTCGCGACCCTCTACCTGCTGAGCGCCGTCGGCGGCTCGGTCGGCGCCGTCGTGCTCGCCCCGGTCGTCGGGGGGTGGAACGTGGGCCTGGTGGGCGCGTCGGGCGCGGTGTTCGGGTTGTTCGGCGCCGTGCTGGTCGTCATGCGCCGCCTGGGTCGGGACGCCGGGCCGATCATCGGGATCCTCGTGCTCAACGGGGTCCTCGGCTTCGTGCTGCCCGGGATCGCGTGGCAGGCCCACCTGGGGGGCCTGGTCGTGGGCGCGGCGCTCGGTGCCGCCTTCGCGTACGTCCCGCGCGAGCGGCGCGCGCTGGTCGGGTGGGCCGCCCCCGCGGTCGTCGCGGCGGTGCTGCTCGGGGCGACGCTGGCGGTCTACTCGGCGTACCCGATCTGGGCGAGGCTGTGACCGCCCCCAGGGTTGCTCACAGCTGTGGAATTACACGCGTGTAGTTATCCACAGCTCTGTGCACCGCCTGGGGATGACGAACGGCGGCGGATGTGGACGAGGCTGTGCGCACCGGGGTGCGCACAGCCTCGTCACGTGCGGGGAAGCACTGCGGACGTCGGGGCCGTCAGCGCCAGCGGGAGAACATCCCGAAGCCGACGATGATGATCGCGAACCCGATGCCCAGGTTCCACTGGCCGATCCCCGGCACGGGGTACGCGGCACCCGGCGACAGGTACGTCACGACCAGCCAGACCAGCCCGAGGATCATGAGGCCCAGCGCGACCGGCAGGAACCACCGGGGCAGCGGCGCGGGGGCCGACGCCTTCGTGGGGGGCGGCGTGTACGCCGCCTTCTTGCGCGACTTCGACTCGGGCACGGGGTGGCTCCTGTCTGCGACGGTGCGGTGAGCAGGCGGCGCGTCGACGCCACGGGCACGGTCGGCGCCCGACGACGGCCGGGTGCCGGGACGTCGTCGACCTGCGGACCGGTGTCGGCATGGCGCCGAACGTGACCTAGCGTAGTGCCGTCGCCCCGCCGCCCGTGCGCGGGGTACGGCGGAGGGAGCCGGGCGTGACGCACGACGCGCACAGCGACGCGCAGGACACCGCGCGCACGATCGCGGCCCCGCCACGCGCCCGCGTCGCCGGGATGCGTCGCGGCGCCGTCGCCGTCGGCCTCGTCCTCGGCCTCTCCGGGCTGCTCTTCACCGTCAACGCGCGCGCCGCCGACGCGGGCGACGGGCGCCACCCGCAGAACCTCGCCGAGCTCACGCAGCAGCAGGCCGCGAACGTCGAGCGGCTGTCGGTCGAGGTCGACACGCTCCGCGCCCAGGTGCAGTCGCTCACGGCCGAGCAGGACGCGCTCGCGGGGCGCCCCGGGGCCCAGCCGCTCCCGGCGCAGCTGGTCGAGGGCGGTTCCGCGCCCGTGACGGGCCGTGGTCTCGTGATCCAGCTCGACGACGCACCGGCCGACACGCGCCGGGACGACGTCCGGGCCGACCTGCTGGTGGTGCACCAGGAGGACATCCAGACCGTCATGAACGCGCTGTGGGCCGGCGGCGCCGAGGCCATGGGCCTCATGGACCAGCGTGTGGTGGCGACGACGGGCGTGCAGTGCCAGGGCAACGTCCTGCGGCTGCACGGGCGCATGTACTCGCCGCCGTTCGTCGTCACCGCCGTGGGCGACCCCGACCGGCTGCGCGCCGCGCTCGAGGACGACCCCGCCGTCCGCACCTACGTCCGGCAGTCCGGCGAGCTCGGGCTCGGCTGGCACGTCGAGAGCAAGGACCGCCTCGAGCTGCCCGCCTACTCCGGTGCGACGGAGCTGAACTGGGCGCAGGTCCCCGACGACGTCGACGTCCTGCCCGGGGACGACACGACGCCGCCCGCGACGGCCCGTGCCGCGCGCACGCCCGAGGACGGTGCCCGATGACGGCCGCGACGACGCCCGGCCGACCCGCGGCGCACGCCCGGCCGCCGCGCGCGCGTCGCGGTGGCGGCGTCGTGTACGGCGTGATCGGCGTGCTCGGCGAGCTGCTCATCACCGTCGGCGTGCTGCTCCTCGGCTTCCTCGTGTGGCAGCTGTGGTGGACGGACGTCGAGGGTGACGCCGCGCAGGCGCAGATCGTGCGCGACCTCGGGTACGTGGCGCCCACGCCGGCGACCTCGCAGGACGACGGCGTCGCCGACCCCAGCACCGAGGACCCCCCGGTGCTCGCCGAGCCGGAGCACGCCGTCTCGTTCGCCACGCTGACCGTGCCGCGCTGGGAGGGCGAGCCCGCGCGGCCCATCAGCCAGGGCACCGACCGTCCCACCGTGCTCGACGTGCTCGGCATCGGGCACTACGAGGGCACCGCGATGCCCGGCGGCGTCGGCAACTTCGCGCTCGCGGGGCACCGCGTCACGTTCGGCAAGCCGTTCAACCGCATCGAGGAGCTCCAGGTCGGCGACCCGCTCGTGGTCTGGACCCCGGACGCCTGGTACGTGTACCGCGTGACCTCCTCCGAGGTCGTCATGCCCGCCGACGTGCGCGTGATCGAACCCGTGCCCAACGAGCCGGGGGTCGAGCCCACCGAGCGCTACATCACCCTCACGACCTGCCACCCGATGTTCTCCGCGCGCGAGCGGTACATCGTGCACGGCGTGCTCGACTACTGGGCGCCGACGTCGAGCGGCACCCCCGCGGAGCTGCTCGGATGACCCGGGCGCCGGGCGGGCGGCCGCGGACCACCACGGGAGGCTCATGATGTACGGATGGCTCTGGCGGCACCTGCCGGGACCGACCGTCGTGCGGCTGCTGATCGCCCTGCTGCTCGCGGCGGGCGTGCTGGCCGCGTGCTTCCTGTGGGTCTACCCGGCCGTCGCGCCGTACATGCCCTTCAACGAGACCACGGTGGGTGAGGGATGACGCGGATCCTCGTCGTCGACAACTACGACTCGTTCGTCTACACGATCGTCGGCTACCTCGACCAGCTCGGGGCGACCACCGAGGTCGTGCGGAACGACGCGGTGCCCCCGGCGGCCGAGCGCGCCGGGTACGACGGGGTGCTGGTCTCCCCGGGGCCGGGCGCGCCGTCCGACGCCGGCCAGAGCCTCCAGGTGATCCGCGACTGCGCGACGTCGGGCACCCCGATGCTCGGCGTGTGCCTGGGGCACCAGGCGCTCGGCGAGGTGTTCGGCGGCACGGTCACGCACGCGCCCGAGCTCATGCACGGCAAGACCAGCCCCGTCGAGCACGACGGGCAGGGCGTCCTCGCGGGTCTGCCGTCACCGTTCACCGCGACGCGCTACCACTCGCTCGCGGTCGTGGACGGCACGTTCTCCGACGAGCTGGTCGTGACCGCGCGCACCAACGGCATCGTCATGGGGCTCCAGCACCGCGACCTGCCGCTGCACGGCGTGCAGTTCCACCCCGAGTCCGTGCTCACCGAGGGCGGGCACCGCCTGCTCGCGAACTGGCTGCAGGTCTGCGGCTCCGGCGACGCGGTCGAGCGGTCCGCGGGGCTGCACCCGCTCGTGCGGCTCTAGGCAGCGACGGACGACGCTCCCCGACCCGTTCCGGTCGGGGGGCGTCGTCGTGCGCGTGCGGCGTCAGTCCGTCGGCGTCGGCGAGGGGGTGGGCTGGTTGCCGCCCCCACCGCCGCCCTGCTGCGGTCCGCGCGAGACCCGGAGCGTGACGCGCTGCTCCTTCGCCACCTCGGTCCCGCCGTTCGGGTCGGAGGACACGACGGTCCCCTCGGGCTCGTCGGACGCGACGTCCTCCCGGGCGACGTTCGTCAGCCCGGCGGCGTTGAGCGCCTGCACCGCGGCGTCGTACGTCATCCCGCGCAGGTTGCTCGGGACGGTCGCGGTCGACGCCGGGACGGCGATCCCCAGGTTCACGACCGTGCCCTGCGGGATGATGTCGCCCTCCGCGCGGGACTGCTGCACGACCGTGCCCTCGGGCTGGTCGGACTCGACCTCGCTGGTGTTGACCCGCAGGCCCAGGTCGCCGAGCGTCTGGGTCGCGACCTCGGCGTTCTGCCCGGTGACGTTCGGGACCACCACGTTGCCCGACGCGAGGTAGAGCACGACGACCGAACCCGACGAGACGGGGGTGTCCGCCGCCGGGTCGGTCTTGGTGACACGGTCCTTCGGCTGCGTCGGCACGTCCTCGCGCTGCCGGGTGGGGTCGACGGTCAGGCCGGCCTTCTCGATCTCGGCGACGGCCTGCGCCTCGGTCATCCCTGACACGTCGGGCACGGTGACCTCGGCCGGTCCGGTGGAGATGTAGACGGTGACCGTCGTCTCCTTGTCGACCTTCGTCTTCGCCGCGGGGTCCGTGCGGGTCGCCTGCCCGGACGGGTACTGGTCGCTGGCCTCCTGCGCCGGCTGCGGCGTGAGGTCGGCGTCGCGGATCGTCTGCAGCGCCTGCTCCTGCGACATGCCGGCGACGTCGGGGACCTCGACCGTGGTCTCCGGGGGCGGCGACGAGTTGGCGATGATCGCCCAGACGATCCCGCCGACCGCGAGCAGCGCGACCGCGGCCAGCACCCAGATCAGCCAGGGACGCTTCTTCTCCTCGTCCTCCTGCCCGTCCTGGTCCTGCGGGGTGGCCACGAGGCCGGTGGGCCCCCAGGGCGCGCCGCCGGTGGCGGGCGGCATGGCCTGCGTCGCCGCGACCGGCGGCGTCATGACCTGCGTGGCGTCGGCCGCCGGGACGGCGGCCATCGCGGCGCCGACGGCGGGTGCGCCGACGTGCCCGCCCCGCAGCACCGCGTCGAGGTCCGCACGGAACTCCGCGGCCGACGAGTAGCGCGCGTCGCGCTCCTTCGCGAGGGCCTTGAGCGTGATGCGGTCGAGCGTCTCGGGGACGTCGCTCGCGATCGAGCTCGGCACGGGCGGGTTCTCCCGCACGTGCTGGTAGGCGACGGCCACGGGCGAGTCGCCGACGAACGGCGGCCGCCCGGTGAGCAGCTCGAACAGCAGGCACCCGGTCGAGTACAGGTCGGAGCGCGCGTCGACCTGCTCGCCGCGCGCCTGCTCGGGCGAGAGGTACTGCGCGGTGCCGATCACGGCCTGCGTCTGCGTCATGGTCGCCGCGGAGTCCGCGACGGCGCGGGCGATGCCGAAGTCCATGACCTTGACGGCACCGGTGGGCGTGATCATGACGTTCGCGGGCTTGATGTCGCGGTGCACGATGCCCGCGTGGTGCGAGTACTCGAGCGCCGACAGCACGCCCGCCGTGATCTCGACGGCCTCGTCGATGGGCACGGCGTGGCCGTCGCGCAGGATGTCGCGGACCGTGTGCCCCTCGACGTACTCCATGACGATGAACGGGACGTGCGCGACCGTGCCGGTGGGCTCGGTGAAGACGTCCTCGCCGGTGTCGTACACCGCGACGATCGCCGGGTGGTTGAGCGCGGCCGCCGACTGCGCCTCCCGCCGGAAGCGGTTCTGGAACGACGGGTCGCGTGCGAGGTCGGAGCGCAGGATCTTGATCGCGACCGTGCGTCCCAGGCGGTTGTCGTGCCCGATGTGCACCTCGGCCATGCCGCCGCGGCCGATGAGCTCACCGACCTCGTACCGGCCGGCAAGGATGCGGGATCCGTCGTCCACCACTAGGCGTCCTTCACTTCCGTCGATCGCGGGTCGTGGGCCGCTGCCCGAGTCCCGTCTGCCGGGCCGGCCGCGCCGCCCCCCTGCTGCACTGCGGCGATCATCCCACCCGGTCCGCCGCCACGAGGGTACTGGTCCGTCGTCGTGGACCAGGCGGGCTCGGCGGGCGCGGCGCCGAGCAGCCGGTCGGCCAGCGCCGCGCCGAGCAGCGCCACCAGCACGAGGACGAGCACGACCAGCGGCAGGCGCAGGCGGCGCACCCACGCGAGCACGCCGTCGAGCGGACGGGCGGCGGGAGCCTCGTGCCGGCTGCGTCGCCGCCGGTCGTCGGGAGCGGCGGCGCGTGCGCCGCGGTCCCGGCGGGACGGTGCGTAGGACGGCGGCGCCGCCGACGCGCCGCCGGGGTGCGTGCGCTCGGGGGCCGCGGAGGACGACCGTGCGTTCGTGCGGTGCTCGTCGCGGGCGCGCGTCGGCTTGCTGACCAGCACGGCGACGCCCGAGGGCGGCGTCCGGGGCACGAGCTGGTCGAGCAGCGCCGCGAGCTCCTCGCCCGACGCGGGTCGCTCGGACGGCTCCTTCGACAGCAGCCGCAGCACGAGCGCCGCGAGCTTGCGGTCGACGGCCGCGGGCAGCGGCGGCACCGGGTCGTTGACGTGCGCGACCGCGATGTCGACCGCGGTCGGGCCCGTGAAGGGACGCTTGCCCGCCAGCGCCTCGTAGGCGACGACGCCGAGCGAGTACAGGTCGGACAGGGGTGTGGCGGGGCGTCCGACGGCCTGCTCGGGGGACAGGTACTGCGCCGTGCCCATGACCATGCCGGTCGCGGTCATCGTCTTCTGGTTGGAGGCCAGCGAGACGCCGAAGTCGGTGATCTTCACCTTGCCCGAGCGGGCGAGCAGGATGTTCCCGGGCTTGACGTCGCGGTGCACGACGCCTGCGAGGTGAGCGGCGTGCAGCCCGCGGGCGGTCTGCGCGAGCACGGGCAGCAGGCGCTGGGGCGCCAGCACGGGCTCGCGCTCGAGCAGGTCGGACAGCGGCTCGCCGACGACGAGCTCCATCACGAGGTACGCCGAGCCGTCCTGCTCGCCGTAGTCGAACAGCGCCGCGATGTGCGGGTGGTGCAGGGACGCGGAGTTGCGGGCCTCGGTGCGGAAGCGCTCGAGGAACCCGGCGTCGCCGGCGAACTCGGCGCGCAGCACCTTGACGGCGACCGCGCGGGCGAGCGCGTCGTCGTTCGCCTCCCAGACCTCGCCCATGCCGCCGACGGCGATGCGGCGCAGCAGCCGGTAGCGGCCACCGCCGAGCGCGACACCCGGTGCGGTCCTCATGAGCCCAGCACCGCCTCGATGACGGCCTTCGCGACGGGCGCGGCCACGCCGCCGCCGGTCGCCTCGTTGCCGAGCGACCCGCCGTTCTCGACGATCACCGCGACGGCCACGCGGGGCGCGTCGGCGGGGGCGAAGGCCGTGAACCACGCGTGCGGCGGCTGGCCCTCGAGCGTCTGCGCGGTGCCGGTCTTGCCGGCGACCTGCACGCCGGGGATCTGCGCGGCGCGTCCCGTGCCGGAGTCGACGACGCCGACCATCATCCGCGTGAGCTGGTCGGCGGTCCCGGCGGAGACCGCCTGGGAGTACTCCTCGGGCTCGTTCTGCGACACGACCGTGAGGTCGGCCGAGCGCACGGTGTCGACGAGGTACGGCTTCATGAGCCGCCCGTCGTTGGCGATGGCCGACGCGACCATCGCCATCTGCAGCGGCGACGCCTGCACGTCGCGCTGCCCGATGGCCGTCTGCGCGAGGGCCGGCGGGTCGAGGTCGGTGGGGAACACCGAGCGCGTGACCCGCAGCGGCACCTCCAGGTCGGGGTCGTCGAAGCCGAAGCGCGCCGACTGCTCGCGCAGCGCGTCCTCGCCCAGCGTCACGCCGAGCTCGGCGAACGCCGTGTTGCACGAGATCCGCAGCGCGTCCGCGAGCGAGACCTGGTCGCCCCCGCAGCTGCCGCCGCCGAAGTTCGTGATGGGCCGCGACGTCTGCGGCGGCGTGTACTCGACCGGGGACGGCACGGGCGTGTCCGCCGTGTAGGAGCCCGACTCGAGCGCGGCCGCCGCCGTGACCAGCTTGAACGTCGAGCCGGGCGCGTAGCGCTCCTGGGTCGCGTTCGACCGCAGCGGGTTGCCGGGCTCGCCCTCGAGCGCGCGGTACGCGGCGGCCGCCTCGCTCGTGGAGTGCACGGCCAGCGCGTTGGGGTCGAACCCGGGGGTCGAGACGAGCGCGAGGATCCGGCCGGTGGTCGGCTCGATCGCGACGACGGCGCCGTCCTGGTCGCCGAGCGCGGCTCGCGCGGCCTGCTGCGCGGCGGGCAGGATCGTCGTCTCGACCGCGGCGCCCTCGGGACGGCGGCCCGTCAGCAGGTCGCGGATGCGGCTGAAGAACAGCTGGTCGGACCGACCGGTGAGCTGCGGGTTCTCGGCCTCCTCGAGCTGGGTGCGGCCGTTCGCGATCGAGTAGAAGCCCGTCACCGCCGAGTACAGGTCGCCGTCGGCGTAGGTGCGCTGGTAGCCGAACGGGTCGTCGACGGGCACCGAGGACGCGATCGCGACGCCGCCGGCCACGATCGGGCCGCGCGCGTTGCCGTGCTCGCGGTACAGCCCGCGCACGTTGCGGTTGTCGGTGTTCAGCGACTCCGCCTGGAAGAACTGCACCCAGGTGGCGGCGCCCATGAGCGCCACGAACATGACGAGCGTGAGGGTCGCGAGGCGGCGCAGCGGGGTGTTCACCGCAGGTCACCTCCCAGTCGCTCGGTCGGGTTGTCGTCGGGGTCGGGGCCCTCGTGGGCGTCGGCGGTGCGCCCCGGTCCGGACGTGCGCACCGGGGCGGTGCCGGTCGGTGCGGCGGGCGTCCCGCCGGCGGGCGTCCCGGTGCGCCCCGTGCTGCGCCGACCGCCCACCGGGCGTGCGTCGCCGATCGGCGGGAGCGGCACGCCCACGTCGGGCGTCGCGATCGTCCGCACCGCGGGGACGGGGCGTCGTGCCTCGTCGGAGATGCGCAGCAGCAGCGCCGCGATCATCCAGTTGGCCACGAGCGACGAGCCGCCGTAGGCGAGGAACGGCGTGGTGAGGCCCGTCAGCGGGATCAGGCGGGTCACGCCGCCGACGACGACGAAGAGCTGCACCGCGACGACGAACGACAGGCCGCCCGCGAGGAGCTTGCCGAAGCCGTCGCGGACGCCGATCGCGATGCGCAGGCCGCGCTCGACGAGCACGGTGTACAGCAGGAGGATCGCCACGAGCCCGGTGAGCCCGAGCTCCTCGCCGAGCGCCGCGACGATGAAGTCGGAGTACGCGAACGGCACGAGGTCGGGCCGTCCCTGGCCCAGGCCGGTGCCGAACAGCCCGCCGTTGGCCATGCCGAACAGGCCGTACACGAGCTGGCCGGAGCCGCCGTACTGGCGGCTGAACACGTCGTTGTCGAGCGCGTGCAGCCAGACGTCGAAGCGCGCCGCGACGTGGCTGAACGTGGCGGCCGCGACGGCCGCGCCGCCGGCGAACAGCGTGAGGCCGATGACGATCCACGACGTGCGCTCGGTCGCGAGGTACAGCACCGCGACGAACAGGCCGAAGAACAGCAGCGACGTCCCGAGGTCACGCTGCAGCACGAGCACCGCGAGCGAGGCCGCCCACACCACGAGGATCGGCCCGAGGTCCCGCGCACGCGGCAGCTGCAGGCCCAGGACCCGCTTGCCGGCCAGCGCGAGCGTGTCGCGGTGCGTCACGAGGTACCCGGCGAAGAACACCGCGAGGGCGATCTTCGCGAACTCGGCGGGCTGCATGCCGACGGGGCCGACGCGCACCCAGATGCGCGCGCCGTTGATGGTCTGGCCGAGACCGGGCACGAGCGGCAGCAGGATGAGCACGAGACCGACGACCATGGCCGTGTACGTGTAGCGGCGCAGCGTGCGGTGGTCGCGCAGCACCAGCAGCACGACGATCGCGAGCACCACGGAGACGGCGGTCCAGGCGAGCTGCCGGTCGGCGATGTTCGCGTCGGCGCGCCCGCGTGCCGCGTAGGCGATCGAGATGCGGTAGATCATCGCCAGGCCGATGCCGTTGAGGGCGACCACCACGGGCAGGATCACGGGGTCGGCGTAGGGCGCGCGGATGCGCAGCACGACGTGCACGGCGAACGCGAGCACGGTCGTCCCGACCGCGTACGTCATGGCGTGCGGCGGCACGGAGCCGGTCGCGCCGAGACCGGCCAGCACGTAGCCGGCGATGCCGATGACCAGGGCGGGGACGAGCAGGAGCAGCTCGGTCCCGCGACCGGGACGGACCCGGTGGGGCTGGACGCTGGCCATCACAGCGCCGCGGCGGCCGGTCCGGGGCCCGTCGCCGGGGCCGCCGCGGTCGCGTCGCCCGCGGCCGCGTCGCCGGCGGCCGGCTCCGGGTCGGCGGGCGG
>NZ_BCRB01000050.1 GCF_001552375.1 Cellulomonas iranensis NBRC 101100 = JCM 18110
GGCGGACCCCCGCGACGCCCACGCCCGCGACCGCCCGCCCGCAGGCCGCACCCGCCCCGACGCTCGAGCGCACGGGCCTGACGACGTGGCCCGCCGACCTGCCGGGCGCGCTGCCCGACGTGGTCGAGGCGCCGTCCGCCGCGGGCGGGGTCGTGCGCGCCTACCCGACGCTCGTCGAGGAGGGCACCGGCCCGCGCGCGGGCGTCGCGCTGCGCGTGCTCGCCGACGCCGCCGCGGCCGAGTCCGCCGCGCGCCGCGGCCTGCGCCGCCTGCTGCTGCTCGACGTGGGCCTCGCGACGCCCCGCGTGACGTCGCGCTGGACGGGCACGCAGGCCCTCGCGCTCGCGGCGTCGCCGTACGCGTCGACCGACGCCCTGGTCACCGACGTGCAGCTCGCGGCCGTCGACCGGATCATGGCCCGCCACCTGGGCGGCCGGCCCGTGCGCGAGGTCCGCGACGCCGACGCGTACGCGGCGCTGCGCCAGGCCGTGCGCGACACGCTCGAGGACGATGTGCACCGCGTGGTCGCCGACCTCGTCGCCGTGCTCACGGCGTGGCGCGAGCTCGACGCCGACGTGCGCGGCTCGGCGAGCCTCGCGCTGCTCGCGACCGCGCAGGACCTGCGCACGCAGTCCGCGGCGCTCGTGCACGACGGGTTCGTCTCCGAGGTCGGCGCCGACCGACTGCCCCAGCTGGTCCGGTACCTGCGCGCGGCGCGGCACCGCCTGGCCAAGGCCGCCGAGAACCCGCAGCGCGACGCGGACCTCGCGTGGCAGGTGCAGGACGTCGAGGACCTGTACGTCGCCGCGCGCGAGCGAGCGCGCACCGCGTCCCCCGACCCGGCGCGGGACGCCGCGCTCGACGACGTGCGGTGGCTGGTCGAGGAGCTGCGCGTGAGCCTGTTCGCGCAGCAGCTCGGCACGCCCGTGCCGGTCTCGCCGACGCGGATCAGGAAGGCGCTCGCGGCGCTCGGTGCGTGACGTCGCGCGGGCGCGCGGGCGGCCTCGCTGCCTAGGCTGACCGGATGGCCACCGTCCTGCTCGTCCGCCACGGCCGCACCGACGCCAACGTCCGGGGGGTCCTCGCCGGGCGGACCCCGGGCGTGCTGCTCGACGACGTCGGGCACGGCCAGGCCGGGCGCACCGCCGAGCGGCTCGCGGTCGTGCCGCTCGTCGCGGTCGTGACGAGCCCGCTGGAGCGGTGCCGGCAGACGGCGGACGCGCTGCTCGCCCGGCAGGCCGGCACGCCGACGCTCACGGTCGACGACGCCCTCACCGAGTGCGGGTACGGCGACTGGCAGGGCCGGTCGCTCGCGGACCTGGCGCGCGAGCCGCTGTGGGCGACGGTGCAGTCGTACCCGTCGGCCGTGACGTTCCCCGGCGGCGAGTCGCTGGCCGGCATGCAGGCGCGCGCCGTCGCGGCGGTGCGCGCGCACGACGCCGCGGTCGAGCGCGAGCACGGCACCGGCGCGGTGTGGGCGGCCGTCAGCCACGGCGACGTCGTCAAGGCCGTCCTGGCCGACGCGCTCGGCCTGCACCTCGACCTGTTCCAGCGCCTCGACGTCGGCCCCGCGTCGGTGTCGATCGTCCAGTACGGGCCTGGGCGCCCGCGCGTCGTCACCACGAACAGCTCGTCCGACGACCTCGGCTGGCTCGCGGCCGCCCGCCCCGCCGACGACGCGCCGGTCGGCGGCGGCGCGGGTCACGTCTCGACCGACGCGACGCGCTGACCGTTCGTACACTCGAAAGATGACCACCCGCGTCCACGAGTTCGACTGGCCGGACCGCGTCGTCGTCGGCACCGTGGGCCGCCCCGGCGAGCGCACGTTCTACCTGCAGGCGCGCATGGGCGCCCGGTCGTCGAGCGTCGTGCTGGAGAAGCAGCAGTCCGCCGCGCTCGCCGACCTCATCGAGGAGCTGCTCGACGACCTCGCGAACGACGCGGACCACCCCGTCTCCGTCCCGCGCGAGACCCCGCCCGAGCTCGTCGACGACGACCCGCTGGACCCGCCCGACGACGCGCTGTTCCGCACCGGGACGATGCGCCTGGGCTGGGACCCGCGCACGATGCAGGTGGTCGTCGAGGCGTTCCCGCTGCAGGAGGCGCCGGACGACGACGACCCGCTGGCCCTCGCGGACGCCGACGAGGACGAGCCCGAGGAGGCCCTGCTGGTGCGCATGCCGGTGGGCACCGCGCGGGCGTTCGTGCAGCGCACGCGCCGCGTCGTGGGCGCCGGGCGACCCGCGTGCCCGCGGTGCGGCCGGCCGGTCGACCCGGACGGTCACGTGTGCGACCCGCTCGACGGCGCGTGACCGACCCGGACGACGCGCACGACGTCGACGCCCTCGACGGCGAGCTGGTGGTCGTCGGTCGCGTCACCACGGCGTCGAACGCGACGTTCGTCGGCACGGTCGGCGGCGTGCAGGTCGTCTACAAGCCCGTCGCGGGCGAGCAGCCGCTGTGGGACTTCCCCGACGGCACGCTGGCCCGGCGCGAGGTCGCGACGTACCTCGTGTCGCAGGAGCTGGGCTGGGACGTCGTGCCGCGCACGTGGCTGCGCGACGGGCCGCTGGGCCCGGGCATGGTGCAGCTCTGGCAGGACACCGACCCGGAGCAGGACCCCGTCGACGTGGTCCCGACGACGGCTGTGCCACCCGGGTGGCGCACGGTCCTCGAGGGCGCCGACGAGCGCGGCCGCCCGGTGGCCGTCGTCCACGAGGACTCCCCCGCGCTGCGCCGCATGGCCGTGCTCGACGTGCTCGTCAACAACGCCGACCGCAAGGGCGGGCACGTGCTGCCCGTCGCGGGCGGCCACCGGTACGGCGTCGACCACGGCGTCACGTTCCACACCGAGCCCAAGCTGCGCACCGTGCTGTGGGGCTGGGTGGGCGAGGACCTCGACGCCGACGAGCGCGCGGGCGTCGAGCGCGTGCGCGACGGCGTGCACGGTGCGCTGGGCGACGAGCTGGCGGCGCTGCTGGACGGGGCCGAGGTCGACGCGCTGGTCGCGCGGTGCGAGCGGCTGCTCGCGAGCGGGCGGTTCCCCGGGCCGGAGGCGGCGTCGTCGCCGGTGCCGTGGCCGCTGTTCTGAGCCGGCCCGCCGAGCACGCGCGGTCTCGCGCCTGGCGGGTGCGCTGACGGGCCGGCCCGGCCGAGTCCGGCCGCACGGTGGCGGGGGTCGCGGGCCCGGGTGAGCATCGAGCATGACCGACGCGCGGGACCACGACCTCGTCCTGCTCGGCGCGAGCGGGTTCGTGGGCCGGCTGGTCGCCGAGCACGTCGCCCGCCACGCACCGCCGGGCACGCGCGTCGCGCTGGCGGGACGCAGCCGCGCGCGGCTCGAGGAGGTGCGGGCGGCGCTGCCGGACGTCGCGCACGGCTGGCCCGTCGTCGTCGCGGACTCCGCGGACGACGCCGCGCTGGCCCGGCTCGCGCGCTCGACCCGCGCGCTGCTGTCGACCGTGGGCCCGTACGCGCGGCACGGCCTGCCGCTGGTCGGGGCGTGCGCGGCGGCCGGCACGCACTACGCGGACCTCACGGGCGAGGTGACGTTCGTGCGCGCCGCCGTCGACCGGTACGGCGCGGCGGCGCGGGCCTCGGGCGCGCGGGTCGTGCACGCGTGCGGCTACGACTCGGTGCCCTCGGACCTCGCGGTGCACCTGCTGCACGCGCGGGCCGCCGCCGACGGCGCCGGCGAGCTGGTCGACGTGCGGCTGCGCGCCCGGGCGCGCGGCGGGGTCTCGGGCGGCACGGTCGCGTCGATGCGCGGCGTGCTCGACGACGCGCGACGCTCGGCCACGACCCGCCGGCTGCTGCGGGATCCGTACGCGCTGAGCCCCGACCGGGGCGCCGAGCCCGACGTCCCGCAGCCGCGGACGCTCGCGCCGCCGCGGCGCGCGGCCGACGGCCGGTGGGCGGGCCCGTGGGTCATGGCGTCGTTCGACGGGCAGGTGGTGCGGCGCAGCAACGCGCTGACCGGGTGGGCGTACGGACGCGGGCTGCGGTACGGCGAGGTCGTGGACACGGGCCCGGGTGCCCGCGGCGCCGCCCTGGCTGCGGGGGTCGCCGCGGGCCTGGTGGTGGGCGGCGGGCTGCTGCTGGTCCCGGGCGTCGGACGGGCGCTGGAGCGCGTGCTGCCGGCGCCGGGCACGGGCCCCGACGCGGCCACGCGTGCGCGCGGGTGGTTCCGCTCCGAGGTGCGCGCGACGACGACGCCGGGGCGCCGGTACACCGCCGTGGCGGCCGGGCCGGGCGACCCGGGGTACGCCGCGACGGCCGTCATGCTGGGGCAGACGGGTCTCGCGCTCGCGCTCGACGCCGAGCGGCTGCCGGACCGCGCGGGCTCGCTGACCCCCGCGACCGCGCTCGGCGACGTGCTCGTCGCCCGGCTGCGCGCCGCCGGGCACACGTACGCGGCCGACGAGGCGACGCCTGTCGCCTGACCGGCACGGCGCACCCCGCACGACAGGCACGCCGACGGACACTCCCCCGGTCGACGGACACCTGCGCGCGCGTGTCCGTCGACCCGTACCGCTGTCCGTCGACGCTCGGGGGGTCCGGCGACGCGTGGGGGTTCGTCGACGCGTGGGGGTTCGTCGACGGGGGGTCGTCGACGGGCGGCCGCCCGTCAGGAGGCGGGCTCGACCGGGCCGTCGCGACCGGCCAGCAGGTCGCCGCACGACACCTGCTGCGCCGTGGTGACGACCGGGTCGTCCGCCGCGGCGCCCGTCGCGACCTGCACGGCCGCGCCGTTGCGCGCGGTGCGCCCGCCGTCGCCCAGGTCGACCCACGTGCGCGTGACCGTGAACGTGCCGCCGTCGGCGCTCACGGCGTCGAGGCCCGCGAGGCGCAGCGCACCGCCGTCCTGCGTGCAGCCGACGCCCGTGCCCTGGCCCGCGAACCCGCGGTCGAACGTGTACGCCTGGCCCTGCGCGTTGGTGGGCGCCACGAGCCCGCAGTCGACGACCGACCACAGCCGGGCCTCGCGCCCGAGGTCGACGAGCACGACGGGGATCGCGTCGGCCTGCACGCGCTGCACGACGGCCGACGCGGGCACCGGGCTCGCCGAGTCGATCGCGGCCGAGAACGTCGCGCCCGACGCGGTGGTGATGCCGATGCGACGGTCGGCGCCGCCCGTGAGCCACGCCTGGTCGGGGCGTCCGTCGCCGTCGACGTCGACGACCTCGCGGACGTCCGCGCCGGCGGGCGGTCCGTCGCCGGTCGGGGCGCAGCCCGCGGTCGCGGTGGGCGACGCGGCCGGGGTCGCGCTCGGGCTCGTCGCCGTGGTGGGCGTGGTGGCGGCGGGCGTCGGCGACGTCGTCGGGGCCGCCGCGTCGTCGCCGTCGCCGCGCGTCAGCAGCAGCGCGACGACGACGCCGACGAGCACGACGACCGCGACGGCCCACGGCCACCAGGGCGCGCGGCGCGCGGGACCGGGGGTGGCGGGTGCTGCCGGTGTGCTCATGCAGCCCTGCCTACTCCGGTTGCCCCGGGCACGCACCTCAGACGGATCCGGGCCGCCCCCAGACCCGGGTGACGATCCGCGCCGCACAGGTGCCCGGCCGGTCGCGTCGAGGTGTCGGCGGGACGCGCCAGACTCGGGCCATGACGACCACCGTCCCCACCCCCGACGCGACGCCCGCCGCACCGCCGGCGCAGGACGAGCCGTTCCGGTGCTTCGGCTCCGGCGACCCGGTGTACGCGGCCTACCACGACGAGGAGTGGGGCGTACCGGTGCACGACGAGCACGCGCTGTACGAGCGCATCTCGCTCGAGGCGTTCCAGTCGGGGCTCTCGTGGCTGACGATCCTGCGCAAGCGCGAGGGGTTCCGGGCCGCGTTCGCGGCGTTCGACCCCGAGGTCGTCGCGACGTTCGGCGAGGACGACGTCGCGCGGCTCCTCGCGGACGCGGGGATCGTGCGCAACCGCGCGAAGGTCGACGCGACGATCGCGAACGCCCGCGCGCTGCTCGCGCTGCACGACTCCGGCCGCACGCTCGACGAGGTGCTGTGGTCGCACGCGCCCACGGCGCCCCGCGAGCGCCCGCGCAGCTACGCCGACGTGCCCGCGCGGACCGCCGAGTCGGCCGCGCTGGCCAAGGAGCTGAAGTCGCTCGGCTTCCGGTTCGTCGGCCCGACCACCGCGTACGCCGCGATGCAGGCGTGCGGCGTGGTCGACGACCACCTCGCGGGGTGCGTCGTGGTAGCCGGGTGACCCCGTTCACCCCGCGAGGCGGGCGCACTGCTCCTGTGGGGTGACGCGCGGGGTGAACCCCGGTCCAGGACCGCGTGGGACCCTTCCCACCGCCGCTAAGGTCGCCCCCATGACCCACCACGCACACCCGGACGGGCAGCACGACCCCGTGCAGGCCGCGCACGAGGCGTGGTGGGCCGCGGGCGAGGCCGACCCGCACGTGCTGGCGGCGGTCCACGACGGGCTGCGCGACGTGCCGGTGATGATCCCGACGTCGTCGTGGTTCGGGCTGCCGCACCAGCGGTCGTCGGTCGAGGCGGGCACGACGCTCCGCCAGCGCCGCCGCGGCTGATCCCTCCGCCCGCGACCGCCGGCCGAGACGGCCGTCCCACATCCCGAGAACCTCTGTCCGCCATCCGGGCATGCCCGCTAGCATCGTCGGCGACCATCCAGAGCGGCTGAGAGACCTGGCTCCGCGACGCCGCAGCAACCCCCCTCCCTGCGAGGGTGTGGGTGCTTCCGCCAGGAACGATGGAGTGACGATGACCGTCTGCGCCCTGGCGACCGACCCCTCGTGCAGCCCGTGCTGCCCCGTGAGCGCACGCACCGCGTGCCTCCCGGGCCGCACCCGATGACCCTCGTGGCCGAGGTCGAGGCGCCCGCCCCGCCGCCCGCCCGGGCCGCCGGGCGGCGCGCCGAGCAGGCGGGCGCCCTCGACCGGCCCACCGTGTCCTTCGAGCTCTTCCCGCCCCGGAACCCCGACGCCGCCCCGCGGCTGTGGCGCACGGTGCGCGAGCTCGAGACCGTCGAGCCCGACTTCGTGTCCGTGACCTACGGCGCGTCGGGCCGCACGCGCGAGACCACGCGCGTGCTCGTGCGGCGCCTGCTGCGCGAGACGTCGCTGACCCCCATCGCGCACCTGACGTGCGTGGGCACCTCGCGCGACGAGGTCACGACGATCGTCGAGGAGTTCCTCGACGAGGGCGTGCGCTCGTTCCTCGCGCTGCGCGGCGACCCGCCCGCGGGCGAGCCGGACTGGCGTCCGCACCCCGACGGCGTGCACACCGCCGCCGAGCTGGTCGAGCTGCTCCGCGAGATCGAGAGCCGCCGGTGCGGCCGCTCCGCGTCGCAGGCCGTGCGCGCCCGGGTCCGCCCGCTGTCCGTGGCGGTCGCGGCGTTCCCGCGCGGCAACCACGCGACCGGCGGCACGCGCGCGCAGGACGTGCAGGCGCTGCTCGCCAAGCAGGAGGCGGGCGCCGACTTCGCGATCTCGCAGGTCTTCTTCGACGCCGAGGCCTACCTCGGTCTCGTCGCCGAGGCGCGCGAGGCCGGCGTCACCATCCCGATCGTGCCGGGGATCATCCCCACTACGGACCCGGCCCGCCTGCTGCGCGTGCAGGAGCTGACGGGCGTGCCCGTGCCGCAGCGCCTGCTCGACCTGCTCGGCGGCACCGACGACCCCGCGGAGCGCCACCGGCGCGGCACGCGCGCCGGTGTCGACCTGGTCAACGGCGTGCTGGACGGCGGCGCGCCCGGCGTGCACGTCTACACCTTCAACACCCACGAGGCGGCGCTCGACCTGCTCGACGGCGCCGACCTCGTCGGCGGACGGCGCACCACCGTCGCCGACCCCGCCCCGCCCACGACCACCGCACCCACGACCCCGGCCGCGCCCACCGGCGCCGCCTCGACGACTCCGCGAGGGAACCTGTCATGACCAGCACCACGCCCGCCGCGCCGGCCACCCCGGCCTTCCCCACCGGCTCCGTCCTCGGCTACCCCCGCATCGGCCCGCGCCGCGAGCTCAAGAAGGCCCTCGAGGCGTTCTGGGCCGGCCGCACGGCGGCCGACGAGGTCGAGGCCGTGGCCGCCGACCTGCGCCGGCGCACCCGCGCCCGCCTCGCCGAGCTCGGCCTCGCGACCGACGCCCCCGCGATCCCGAGCGCGTTCTCGTTCTACGACCACGTGCTCGACACGGCCGCGCTCGTCGGCGCCGTGCCCGCCCGCTTCGCCGACCTGCAGGACGCCGACGGGCGCCTCGACCTCGCCGGGTACTCGACGGTCGCGCGCGGCCGCGGCGACGACCTGCCGCTCGAGATGACCAAGTGGTTCGACACGAACTACCACTACCTGGTCCCCGAGATCGGCCCGGGCACGGCGTTCCGCTACGCGTCGGACCGCCCGGTCGCCGAGTTCGCCGAGGCGCTCGCCGACGGCGTGCTCACGCGGCCCGTCGTCGTCGGCCCCGTGACGTTCCTCGCGCTCGCGAAGCCCACCGAGGACGCGCCCGCGGGCTTCCACCCGCTCGACCGGCTCGACGACCTGCTGCCGGTCTACGCGCGCCTGCTCACCGAGCTCGCCGCCGCGGGCGCGACGTGGGTGCAGCTCGACGAGCCCGCGCTCGTCTCCGACTCGATCGGCGTCGACGCGGCGGTGCTGGCCGAGGCCACGACCCGCGCCTACCGCGCGCTCGCGACCGAGCTCGCACGACCCGAGCGGCCCGCGATCCTCGTCGCGGCGCCCTACGGCGACCTCGGCGCGGCGCTGCCGGTGCTCGCGGCCACCGACGTCGAGGGTCTCGCGATCGACCTCGTGCGCGGCGACGCACCCACGGTCGCGGTGCCCGGCCTGGCCGGCAAGACGCTCGTCGGCGGCGTCGTCGACGGCCACAACATCTGGCGCGCGGACCTCGACGCGAGGCTCACGGTGCTCGAGCAGCTCGCGGGCCTCGGTGCGGCCGCCGTCGCGGTCGGCACGTCGACGTCGCTGTTCCACGTGCCGCACACGCTCGACGACGAGCCCGCGCTCGACCGCACGCTCGTGCAGTGGCTCGCGTTCGCCGACGAGAAGGTCCGCGAGGTCGCGACGCTCGCGACGGGCCTGACCGAGGGCCGTGAGGCCGTGCGCACCGAGCTGCTCGCGGCGTCCGACGCGGTGCGCAGCCGCGCGACGGCACCCGGCGTGGTCCGGCCCGAGGTGCGCGAGCGCGCCGCCGCGCTCACCGACGACCAGTTCCGCCGCGGCCCGTTCGCGGCGCGCAAGGCCGCGCAGGCCGAGCGCCTGCGGCTGCCCGCGCTGCCGACCACGACGATCGGCTCGTTCCCGCAGACGCCCGAGATCCGCAAGGCCCGCGCGGCGTTCGGCAAGGGCGAGCTGTCGGCGGCGGCGTACGAGGACGAGATGAAGGCGGAGATCCGCCGGGTCGTCGAGCTGCAGGAGCGCATCGGCCTGGACGTGCTGGTGCACGGCGAGCCCGAGCGCAACGACATGGTGCAGTACTTCGCGGAGAACCTCGACGGGTTCGCGGTCACGCAGAACGGCTGGGTGCAGTCGTACGGCTCGCGCTGCACGCGCCCGTCGATCCTGTGGGGCGACGTGTCGCGGCCCGCGCCCATCACGGTCGCGTGGACCACGTACACGCAGTCGCTCACCGACAAGCCCGTCAAGGGCATGCTCACGGGCCCGGTGACGATCCTCGCGTGGTCGTTCGTGCGTGACGACCAGCCGCTCGGCGACACCGCGAACCAGGTGGCGCTCGCGCTGCGCGACGAGATCGCGGACCTCGAGGCCGCGGGCATCGGCATCGTGCAGGTCGACGAGCCGGCGCTGCGCGAGCTGCTGCCGCTGCGCGAGAAGGACCACGCGGCGTACCTCGACTGGTCGGTGCGCTCGTTCCGTCTCTCGACGGCCGGCGTGCGCCCGGACACGCAGATCCACACGCACCTGTGCTACTCGGAGTTCGGCGAGATCATGGACGCGATCGACGGCCTCGACGCGGACGTGACGAGCATCGAGGCGGCCCGCTCGAAGATGGAGATCCTCGGCGACATCGCGGCGGCGGGCTACCCGCGCGCCGTCGGCCCGGGCGTGTACGACATCCACTCGCCCCGCGTGCCGTCGCAGGCCGAGGTCACCGAGCTGCTCACCGAGGCGGTCCGCACCATCGACGTCGACCAGCTCTGGGTGAACCCGGACTGCGGCCTCAAGACCCGCCGCTACGAGGAGGTCACGCCCTCGCTCGAGCACCTGGTCGAGGCGACCCGCACGGTCCGCGCGACGCTCTGACGCAGGCGCCGCGCCGCACGACCCGGGGCCCCGGCCCGCCGCACCCGCGGCGGCCGGGGCCTCGCGCGGTCTGCTGCGGCGGGCAGGCATCTGGCGGTGAGTCCCGGAGCCAGATCTATCGCGCGCCCGCGGTGGTCGACGTCCTGACCAGCAGCCCTCGTCGCTGACAAGCGGACTTGAACGGCGACCGGTCGCATTCAAGTTCCATGGTGAGAAATGGAACGCAGACCCAGTCGCCGCACGTCGGCGCCGCACCTCGTCGCCACGACTCGCACGCCTGGCCGTACCGTGACCTCATGACCTCGCCGTTCGACGTCACGCCCGACGAGCTGCGTCGGCGCACCTCGCTCAAGTGGCGCACGTACGAGCCGGACGTGCTGCCCGCGTTCGTCGCCGAGATGGACGTGCGCCCGCTCGAGGCGGTGGTCGACGCGGTGCACCGCGCCATGACGACCGGCGACACGGGGTACGAGGCCGAGCCGACCAGCCCGCAGGGCACCGCGTACGCGGAGGCGTTCGCGGACTTCGCGGCCCGGCGGCAGGGCTGGGACGTGCCGGTCGAGCGCACACGGCTCGTGCCCGACGTCATGCTGGGCGCCGTCGAGGTGCTGCGCCTGGTGACCGGGCCCGGCGACGGCGTGGTCATCAGCCCGCCGGTCTACCCGCCGTTCCGCGCGTTCGTCGAGCACGCGGGCCGGCGCGTGGTCACCGCTCCGCTCACGCCCGCGGGGCGGCTCGACCTCGACGCGCTGGACCGCGCGTTCGCGGGTGCCCGCGCGTACCTGCTGTGCCACCCGCACAACCCGACCGGCACGCTGCACACGGCCGACGAGCTGCGCGCGCTGGGCGAGCTCGCGGCGCACCACGGCGTGCGGGTCGTCGCGGACGAGATCCACGCGCCGCTCGTGGTGGGGGACGAGCCGTTCGTGCCGACCACCACCGTGATCCCCGACGCGATCGCGCTGCACTCGGCGTCCAAGGCGTTCCACCTCGCCGGGCTGAAGGCCGCGATCGCCGTGCCGGGACCCGCGGCGCGCGACCTGGAGCGGCTGCCGGAGATCGTGCGGCACGGCGTCAGCCACGTCGCGTCGATCGCGCACCAGGCCGCCTACCGCGCGGGCGACGCGTGGCTCGACGACGTGCGCGCCGGGATCCGCGCGAACGGCGACCGCACGGCCGCCGTCCTGGCGGAGCGGCTGCCGGAGGCCCGCTGGGACCGCCCGGCGGCCACGTACTTCGCGTGGCTCGACCTGCGCGCGACGCCCGCGGTGGTCGCGAGCGGTGCCGACCCGGCGCGGCTGCTGCTCGCGCGCGGGCGGCTCGCGGTCAACCCCGGCCCGACGTTCGGCGAGGCCGGCGACGGGCACGTGCGCCTCAACCTCGCGACGGCGCCGTCGATCCTCGACGACGCGCTCGGCCGCCTCGTGGCGACGCTCACGCGCTGACGGCAGCACGCACCGCGGCGGTCACCGCGGTCGCCTCGGCACGCACGGCACAGAGCACGTCCGCGCCCGGCAGCGCGCCGCGCCGCGCGGCGTCCTCGACCCGTCGCAGCAGGTCCGCCAGGCCCGTCGCGCCGACGGTCGCGCAGGCACCCAGCCACGCGTGCGCGACCGCGGCGACCTCGCCGGGGTCGCCCGCGGCGGCCGCCGCGTCGAGGCGGTCGGCACCGGTCGCGCAGTCGGCGACGAACGCGCCGAGCAGCGCACCGCCCGACGCGGCGTCGACCTCGCACGCGAGCGCGAACGCGTCGGCGTCGAGGACGGGCGCGCCCTCCGCGGGGTCGGCGGGGACGTCCCGAGCGGCGGGGGCGGTCGGGTCGGCGGCGCCGGGCGGCGCGGGTGCGGTCGGCGCGCCGGGCACGGGTGCCACCGCGGCGTCCGAGCGCTGCGGGACGACGCGCGCGAGCACGTGATCGAGGTCCTGGGACCGGAACGGCTTGGTGAGGAAGTCGTCCATGCCGGCCGCGGCGCTCGCCTGCCGGTCCTCGGCCGTCGCGCTGGCGGTCAGCGCGACGATCACCGGCTGGTGCGCGCCGCCGCGCGCGCGGATCTCCCGGGTCGCCTCCAGGCCGTCGAGCACGGGCATGTGGATGTCCATGAGCACGGCGTCGAAGTCCTGCTCGGCCGTGCGCACCACGGCCGCACCGCCGTCGCCGACGGTCTCCACGTCGTGGCCCATCGCGGCCAGCACCCGCTCCGCCATCGTCCGGTTGACCGCGTTGTCCTCGGCGACGAGCACCCGCAGCCGCGCGCCGGTCCGGGCGGGTGCGGCGCGGCTGGGCTCGCGCCGCCGGCCCGTGACGACGTCCGTGACGACGCGCCGCAGCTCGGCCGCGCGCACGGGCTTGGTCAGCAGGGCGGCGAACGGTGCACGCTCCTGCACGGTGAGCACGTCGTTCAGGCTGCTCAGCAGCACGAGCGGCACGTCCTGCCAGGCCGGGCGCTCCCGCACGCGGGTCGCCGCCTCGACCCCGCTGAGCCCGGGCAGCCGCATGTCGAGCGTCACGAGGTCGGGACGCTCGACGTCGGTCGCGTCGAGCAGGTCCTCGGCCGACGCGAAGGCGCGGCACGTCAGCCCCCACCGCTCGAGCTGCGAGACGAGGATGCGACGGTTGGTGGCGTCGTCCTCGACGACGACCGCGGTGCGGCCGTGCAGCACCGCGGGGGCGGTGGACTCGGGCGTCGGTGCGGGCACGGGCGGCAGCACGACCGTGAACGCGAACGTCGAGCCCACGCCCACCTCGGACGTCACGCCGAGCGCACCGCCCATGAGCTCGACGATCGCACGGCTGATCGCCAGCCCCAGCCCCGTGCCGCCGTAGCGCCGCGTGGTCGACGCGTCGACCTGGCTGAACTCGCGGAACAGCCGGTCCATGCGGTCGCGCGGGATGCCGATGCCCTGGTCGGTCACGGCGAAGCGCAGCGCGCCGGGCGGGCCGGCGGCGGGCGCGACCCGCACCACCACGTCACCGCTGTGCGTGAACTTCACGGCGTTGCCGACGAGGTTGACGAGCACCTGCCGCAGCCGCGTCACGTCGCCGCGCACCCACGCGGGGCACGCGGGGTCGACGTCCGCGAGCAGCGCGACGTCGCGCGCGCTGGCCGCGTGCGCGAGCAGCCCGAGGGAGTCGTCGACGGCGGCCGTCAGGTCGAACGGGTGGTCCTCGAGGTCGAGGCCGCCGGCCTCGATCTTCGACAGGTCGAGCACGTTGTTGATCAGGTCGAGCAGCAGGTTCCCCGACAGTCGCACGGTCTGCGCGTACTCGCGCTGCTCGGCGTCGAGGTCGGTGTCGAGCAGCAGACCCGTCATGCCGATCACCGCGTTCATCGGCGTCCGGATCTCGTGGCTCATGTTGGCGACGAAGGCCGTGCGGGCCGCGGCCGCGGCGAGCGCGTCCTCGTGCGCCTGCCGCAGGGTGCGGTTGAGCGCCTGCTCGGTGCGCCCGACGCGCTGCGCGGACCGCACCGCGAGGAACAGCCGCCCGACCCCCGCGGTGAGCGCGACGAACGCCGCCGCCTCGGCGAGCACGGGCACCTCGGCCATGGTGTCGACGAGCTCGACGACGAGCGCCGCGACGAGGAACACGAGCGGCACCCCGAGGTTCGACAGCGGTGCGACGACCCCGGTCGCCCGCGGGCGGGACCACCACGCCCCGGCCGCGACGACCAGCGTGCCCACGCCCGTCAGGAGGTCCGCGGCCAGGCCCGGCCCGCCCTCGGCCCACGCGGACCCGGCCGTGGTGAGCGCCGCGGACAGCGTCATCAGCGAGAAGCCGACCGTGATCGCCCACCACGCGGGCGTGGGTCGCTGCGCGAGCGCCACGAGCCCGCCCACGAGCGCCGCGAGCACGACGAGCGGTCCGGCGACGTGCACGAGCACGAGCCACCCGGCGCCACCGAGCGGCCCCACGAGCATCGCGCCGACCGCGAGCAGCCCCGACGCCGCGATGGTCGTCTCGAGCCACATCACCGGGGTCTGCGTCACGAGGCGCGCGGACACGACGGCGACGACGCTGACGACCGCGAACGCCGACGACGCCGCCGACAGCGCGACCCACAGCCCGATCCCGCCCACCGACGACGCCGCCAGCAGCTCCTCGACGGCGTGCAGCAGCAGCGCCGCCGCCATCGCGCTCCACGCGCCGCGCTCGGCGGGCAGGATCACGACGCGCGCGGTCACGACGGCCGCCGCGAGCAGCTCGACGACGAGGCACACGACGGTCGCGGCCCGCTCACCCCCGGCGAGGCCGACCGCGGCACCCGCGAGCACCCCCAGGAGACCGACCGCGAGCGCGGCACGGACGCCGGCGGGCAGCCGTCGGAGCAGGTCGGCTCCCGCCGCCCCCGTGCCGGTCTGCCCCGTGCCGGTCATCTGCGCCCCTGCTGTCGGCGCCGCAGCGCCAGGAGTACCGTCTGGACCATCCACAGGGTCGGACGTGGAGCACCGGGCGTCAACACCCGCCCGCGGCGACCGCGGGCCGACCCCTCAGGGGGGGTGGCCGATGGCACCAGCGAGCGCGGTCCGCCGCGGGCTGCACGTGGGCGTGGTGACGGCGTACCCGCCGAGCCGCGCGCGGCTCACCGAGTACGGGCGGCACCTCGTGCACCACCTCGCCCACCACGAGCAGGTCGCCGAGGTGGTGCTGCTGCACGACGTGACGCCCTGGGGCGCGCCCGCCCCGTCGCCGGGGGTCACGCCGGTCGCGGCATGGCGGCCGGAGGACCTGCGCACGCCCTGGCGGATCCGCCGCGCGACGCGGGAGCACCGCCTGGACGCGGTGCTGTTCAACGTGCAGCTCGCGTCCTTCGGGGACCACGGGGTGCCGGGCACGCTCGGCCTGCTGTCGCCGTGGCTCGTGCGACGCGCGGGGGTGCCCGTGGTCGTGCTGCTGCACGACCTCGCCGACGAGATCGACGAGCGGGCGGCGGACCGCGGGCGTCCGTCGCTGCGAGCCCGGGCGGCGCGCGCGGTCGGGCGGCTGCGGCTGCGAGCCCTGCTGCGCGCCGACCTGCTGGCGCTGACCATCCCGCGGCACGTCGACCTCGTGCGCGACCGCTTCGGCGCGGACCACGTGGCGCTGGCACCCCACGGCAGCTTCGAGCTCGTGCCGCTGCCGGACCTCGCGCGTCCGCCCGGCCCCCGGCGCGTCCTCGCTTACGGCAGGTGGGGCGCCGCCGTCACCGCCGACGTGCTCGTCGACGCGTACCGCGAGCTGCGGCGACGCGGCCGCGACGACGTCGTGCTCGTGGTCGCGGGGTCGGACGGTCCGGACGAGCCGGGGTACCTGGCGGAGCTCGCCGCGCGGCACGCGGACCTGCCGGGCCTCGAGCTGACCGGGTTCGTCGCGGACGAGGACGCGCCGGCGCTGTTCCGCTCGGCGTCGGTCGTCGCGTTCCCGTCCGCGCCGGGCCCGGGCGCCCCCGGAGTGCTGCACCTGGCCGGCGAGCACGGGCGGGCGGTGGTCCTGCCGCGCGGCAGCGAGCTGGACGACCTCGTCGAGGACGAGGGGTTCGCGGTCGAGCGCTACGACCTCGGTGACGCGGCGGGGCTCGCGGACGCCCTGGAGCGCGTGCTGGACGACGACGAGCTGCGCACCCGGCTGGGGCGGCAGAACTTCACCGCGGCGGCGGGCGCGGCCCTCGCCGACGTCGTGCACTGGCACGTGCTGCACCTGCGGCGGCTGGCCGCCGAGGGCGGGCGCTCGTGAGCGCGCGGGGCACGGGGCGCGCCGGGGCGCCGAAGGACCGGAGGGGGCGGGACGGATGAGCGTGCGCACGGAGCGGGTGGGCGGCACCGGCCGGGCGGAGGTCGTGGGGCGGTTCGACGCGCACGAGGTGGCGCAGGCCCAGGGGGTGCTGCGCGCGCTCGTCGAGGGTGACGCCCCCGCGCTGGAGGTCGACCTGTCCGGGGTCACGTTCGTCGACTCGAGCGCGCTCGCCGAGCTGGTCGCGCTGCGGCGCACGGCGCTCGCGCGGGGAGGCACGTTCACCCTCACCGGCACGTCGGAGCCGGTGCGGACGATCCTCGAGGTCACGGACCTCGCCGGCGTCCTGCTGCCGGACGCCGGGTGAGGGGCGCGCGGTGACCACGGGGACGCCGGACGCACCGGAGATCATGGACGCGCTCGTCACGGCGCTCGACCGCCTGCACGCGCTGCGGCTGCTGGCGTCCGTGCTGGACCGGGCGCTCGACCCGACGCAGGCGCGTGCGAGGCTGCTCGCGATCGCGGCCGACCTCACGGACGCCGACGTCGTGGCCGTGCTGGGACCCGACGACGTGCGCGCGGCCGATCCCGACGCCGCGACGGGTGTGGTCGCTCGCGCCGCGGCGGCGGCCGCGACGACCGCGCCGGGCCGGGTCGCGGTGCTCGACGGCGGCTCGACGGTCGTGCAGGTGCCCGCCGAGCCCGACGACGACCTGCGCGGGGTCGTCGTGTCCCGCACCGCCGGGCCGCCGTTCGGCACGGGCGAGCTCGACCTCGTCGACGTCGTCGTGGCGACCGCCGTGATGGCCCGCACCATCTGGCGCCTGCACGCGACGGCCGTCGAGCGGGCGGCCGTCGCGCGCGAGCACGAGGCCGCGTCGACCGTCGCGCAGGCGGTGCTCGCGCCCGCGCCGCCGGTGGTGCCCGGGCTCGACGTCGCGGCGCGCTCCGTGCCCGCGCACGTCGCGGGCGGCGACCTGTACGCGTTCGCCGAGCGCGACGGCGGGCTGTGGTTCGCCGTGGGCGACGTCGCGGGCAAGGGCCTGCCCGCGGCGGTCGTCATGAGCCGCGTGATCGCCGAGTGCCTCGCGGCGTTCACCAGCGTCGAGCCGGGCGACGTGGTGGCGGCGACGCAGCGGGTCGACCGGGACGTCCACGACTGGCTCGTCGACATCCGGCGGTTCGTCACGCTCGCGGTCGGCCACGTCGACCCGGCGAGCGGGGTCGCCCGCGTGTGCAACGCGGGCCACTCGCCCGTGCTGCTGGGCGCGGGCGGGCGTGTGACGCCGCTGCGCGCGACGTCGCCGCCGCTCGGCGTGCTCCCGGGCCTGGCGCACGCGGTCCGCGAGGTCCGGATGGCGCCCGGGGACACGCTGTGGGTCGGTTCCGACGGGCTCGTGGAGCAGGAGGACGCGACGGGGGGCATGCTCGGGTACGACCGCTTCGCGGCGCTGTGCGCGCGGTGGTCGCGGGGCACCGCGGCGGACGGCCTCGCGGCAGTGCTCGACGCGGTCGCGGCGCACGGCCGGGGCGTGGCGCAGTCCGACGACCGCACGCTCGTCGTCGTCCGACGGGAGGCGTGGGCATGATCCGGGAGATCGACCTGCCGGTGGACCACTCGGCCCTGAGCGTGCTCGAGGACTGGTTCACGGCGTTGTTCGCGGACGCCGGCTGGTCCAGCCCGGGTCGCGTGCGCACCCGCATCGAGCTCGCGACGCACGAGGTCTGCGTGAACGTGGTCGACCACTCGGGCCTGACGCGCTGCGACCGGCTGCACGTGCGCGGCGCGGTCGACGACCGCGGCGTCACCGTGCACGTGAGCGACGGCGGCGCCGCGCCGGACCGCACGCGGATGGCGGTCGAGCCCGTGCCCGGCGTGCCGCAGGAGGGCGGGTACGGGCTGCTGATCGTCCGCAAGCTCGTCGACGACTTCGAGCACACCCGGGAGGGCGCCGTGAACACGTGGCGGCTGCACGTGCACCGACCGCCGGCGGGGGGTGCGCGGTGACGCCGACGTCGTTGGAGGTGACGCGACCCGCGCCGGGGCTCGCGGTGATCGAGGTCGCGGGCCGGTTCGACGCGCCCGTCGCGCTCGAGGTGCGGCGCGCGATCGACACGTTCGCCGTCGGGGGCGTCGACACGGCGGTGGTCGACCTCACGGAGGCGACGTTCGTCGACTCCGCCGGGCTCGCGGCGGTCGTGCACGCGCACCGCGTGTGCGAGTCGGTCGGGGGCACGGCGGTGGTGTGCGAGCCACGCTCCGCCGACGCGCGGCGCGTGTTCGAGCTGACGATGCTGGACCGCGTGCTGCGCATGGTCGCGGTGCGCTCGGCGGGGGACGCCGGATGAGGGCGCTGGTGGTCGACGACGACACCGTGTCCCGGCTGGTCCTCGCCCACATCCTGCGCAAGGCCGGCTGGGACGTCGCGCAGGCGGACGACGTCGCGGCGGCGGTCGCCGCGGCACCCGGCGCGGACGTGGTGTTCTGCGACTACCGCCTGCCGTCCGGCACGGGGCTCGACGTGCTGGCCGGCGTGCGCGGGGCGTGCGCCGACGTGCCGTTCGTGCTGGTCACGGGCGTCGTGGAGCACGCGGCCGTGGGCGACGACCCCCCGCAGGGGGTGACGGCGCTGCTGAGCAAGCCCGTGAGCACGGCGACCGTCACGCGGGTGCTCGCGGGGCTCGGACCGGCTGCCTGACGTCGCGCCGCGGCACGGCGCAGGCCGTGCCGCGCACCGGGGGCGCGGCACGGCCTGCGGGGTCGCGGGGCGGGGCGGCGGTCAGCCGGCCGCGGCGCCCGCCTCGATCGACGTCGGCGTCGCGCCGTGCTGCACCTCGATGCGGCGCGGCTTGGCCTCCTCGGCGACGGGCACCGTGAGGGTCAGCACGCCGTCGGCGTAGGTCGCGGAGATGCGGTCGAGCGCGAGCCCGCGACCGACGGTGAGCTGCCGGGCGTACGTCCCCACGGGGCGCTCCTTGGCCAGCCACTGCACGTCGTGCTCGGTGCGGGCGGTCCGCTCGGCGCGGATGGTCAGCGTGCGGTCCTCGACGTTGACGTCGATCGTGCCCGGGTCGGCGCCCGGCAGGTCGACGTGCAGCACGTAGTGGTCGCCGTCGCGGTAGAGGTCCATGGGCATCGTCGCCGCGGCGCGGTCGGACGCCAGGACCTGCGTGAGCAGTCGGTCCATCTCCCGGAAGGGGTCGACACGAGTAGCCACACCCATCACCTCCTCGACGAGGGGCCCGGACCGCCCGGGCCCCGGTGCTCCCGCCGGCGGGGTCGCCCGCCGGGGGGTCGGCTACACGTCAAGGATTAGCACTCTCCGCGCGAGAGTGCCAAGTGGTCGGCGGCAGGTGTTCGCGCACGGAGAACACGGCCGCGCGACGTCAGGCCAAGCGCCCCGGACCGGGGTGCGGGTCGGGCGCGAACGACGCCACGAACTCCACCAGACGGTCGACGATCGGCACGTCCGCGTCGAGCCACGGCACGTCGTGCCACTGCCCCGACGGCAGCCAGCGCAGCTCGTCGTGCTCGACGATCGGCTCCGGCGAACCCTCCACCACCTCGGCGAACCACAGCCGCATGACGTACCGCTCCGACAGGCGCCACGCCCCGTCGTCCGGGCCGAGCAGCTCGACGCCGAGCCCCACGCGCACGCCGAGCTCCTCGCGCAGCTCGCGGTGCAGCGCCTCCTCGGGCGTCTCCCCGGGGTCGACCTTCCCGCCGGGGAACTCCCAGCGGCCCGCGAGGCTCGCGGGCGTGGCACGCCGCGCGGCGAGCAGCAGGCGGGGGTCGTCGAGGTCGTCGACCACGGCGGCGGCGACGACGAGCACGGGGTCCATGCGCCGAGTGTGCCAGCCACGTGTCACGTCGCGGTCACGGCCGTGTGGCCGCACCGTTCCCGACGCGCGGGCCGGCGGCACGCCGGATCAGCGGATGCCGTGCGCCTCGGCCCACGCGACCGCCTCGGCACGCGTCGAGACGCCGATCTTGCGGTACACGGAACGCACCTGCGACTTGACCGTGTTGCGCGTGACGAACAGCCGCGTGGCGATCTCCTCGAGCGTCACGTCCTCGGCCAGCTCCGCCAGCACCACCCGCTCACGACGGGTGAGCGCGTGCGCTCCCGTGGCGGCCGGGTTCACGGTGGTGTCCAGCATGCTCATGATGTCCTCCGGAGTGCGGCGGGCCCGGACTCTCCGGGACCGCGGTGGCTGCGTACCGGATGAGAGGGGCAGGTGGGACCGCTATGACGCGACTTCTGCCGACTTCTCCGAATCACCGTGAGATCCCCCCCGCGGTGCCGATCGCTGCACCTGACATGACGTCGTCCGACCGGCCCTGATACACCCGGGCGAACTTCCGTCCTCAGCAGGGTGCGGCAGGTCACTCGTTCGGGGCAAGCACCCGGACGAATGGACGCGTGTCCGAGTTCGCGCCCGTCCGGGGGGTCTGCTGGGCACTTTCACCCACGGATCGGGGTGAACGGGCCTCACGGGTTGAGCGCGCGGTACTCCTCGGCCGTCATGACGGGGCCCGTGGAGGTGACGTCGACCTTCAGGAGCCAGCCGGCGCCGAACGGGTCGGAGTTGACCACGGACGGGTCGTCGACCGCTGCCTGGTTGACCTCGGTCACCGTACCGGACACCGGCGAGAACAGCTCCGACACCGACTTCGTCGACTCGATCTCGCCGATCACGGCGCCCTGCTCGACGGTCGCGCCGACCGTGGGCAGCTCGAGGAAGACGATGTCGCCGAGCGCGTCGGCGGCGACCGACGTGATGCCGATCGTCGCGGGCGACGCGTCGTCGACCCACTCGTGCTCGGCGGTGTACTGCAGCGTCGTCGGCAGCTCGGCGGTCATCGGGGCTCCTGGGGGTCTCGGGCGGTGCGGGGGTGCGGGGTGCGGGGCGGCGGCGTGTGCGCCGTCACCGAGGACGACGGTAGAAGGGCAGGGGCACGACGCGCACCGGTTCGCGGCGGCCGCGCACGTCGACCGCGAGCTCGGTGCCCTCGGCGGACACCTCGGGCGTCACGTAGGCCATCGCGACGGGGTGGCCGAGCGTGGGCGACGGCGCGCCCGACGTCACGGTCCCCACGGTCGCGGCGTCGGGGGCGTCGGACGCGAGCACGGCGTACCCGTGGCGGGCGGCGCGGCGCCCGAGGCCCTGCAGGCCGACGAGCACGCGCGCGGGCTGAGAGGTCGCGCGCGCCGCGAGCGCGGCGCGCCCGACGAACGGCACGGGCTCGCCCGCCGCGTCGACCTTGTCGAGCCGCACGACGCGCCCGAGGCCGGCGTCGTGCGGGGTCGTGGTGCGGTCGAGCTCGTTGCCGTACAGCGGCATGCCGGCCTCGAGGCGCAGCGAGTCCCGCGCGGACAGCCCGGCCGGCACGATCCCGTGGTCGGCACCGGCGGCGAGCAGCGCGCGCCACAGCGCGGGCGCGGCGGCCGCGTCGAGGAAGAACTCGAAGCCGTCCTCGCCGGTGTAGCCGGTGCGCGCGACGAGCACGGGCGTGCCGTCGACGACCATCGGCAGGCACGCGTAGTACCGGAGCGTCGCGGGGGTGACGTCGGCGGGGGCGTCGGGGGCGGGCGCGAGGCCGGGCAGCGCCTCGACGACGGCGAGCGCGTGCGGTCCCTGCACCGCGACGAGCGCCGTGGCCTGCGAGCGGTCCACGACCTCGACGTCGAGGCCCGCGCCGACGCCCGCGGCGCGCTCGCGCAGCTCGGCGAGCACGACCTCGTGGTTCGACGCGTTCGCGACCACGAGGTACGTCCGCTCGCCCGTGCGGTAGACGACGAGGTCGTCGACGACGCCGCCGTCCTCCTGCACGACCATCGTGTAGCGCGCGCCGTGCACCCGCAGACCGGTGAGGTCGCCGACGAGCGCGCGGTCGAGGAACGCGCCGGCGGCGGGGCCGGTCACCTCGATCTCGCCCATGTGCGACAGGTCGAACAGGCCGGCGGCGGTGCGGACCGCGGTGTGCTCGGCCAGGTCGGACGTGTAGCGCAGCGGCATCTGCCAGCCGGCGAAGGACGTGAGCGCGGCGCCCAGGGCGACGTGCTCGTCGTGCAGCGGCGAGCGCCGGTCGGTCATGTCGTCTCCCGGGGTGGTGGGGGTGGCGGGCGAGGCGGGGCCGGTCATCGCACGTCGTCCGCGTACGCCTCGACGGGCGGGCACGAGCACACGAGCTGCCGGTCGCCGCGCGCGCCGTCGATGCGGCGCACGGGCGGCCAGTACTTGTCGGCCCGCAGCGACGCGAGCGGGTAGGCCGCCCGCTCGCGGCCGTAGGCGTGGTCCCACGCGTCGGCCGTCACGGCGGCGGCCGTGTGGGGCGCCTGCCGCAGCGGCGAGTCGGCGAGCTCCCACGTGCCGTCGGCGACCGCGTCGATCTCGGCGCGGATCGCGACCATCGCGTCGACGAACCGGTCGAGCTCGGCGAGGTCCTCGCTCTCGGTCGGCTCGACCATGAGCGTGCCGGCGACGGGGAACGAGAGCGTCGGGGCGTGGAAGCCGTAGTCCATGAGGCGCTTGGCGACGTCCTCGGCGGTGACGCCCGTGGCCTTGGTGAGCGGGCGCAGGTCGAGGATGCACTCGTGCGCGACGAGCCCGCCGGGGCCGGCGTACAGCACGGGGAAGTGCTCGCGCAGGCGCGCCGCGAGGTAGTTGGCGGCGAGCACCGCGGTCTCGGTCGCGCGGCGCAGGCCGTCGGGGCCCATGAGCGCGACGTACGCCCACGAGATCGGCAGGATGCCGGCCGAGCCCCAGGGCGCGGCCGCGACGGGTGCGACGGGCGAGCCGCCGGCCGCACCGGGCGTGGGGTCGCCGGGCAGGAACGGCGCGAGGTGCGCCGCGACCGCGACGGGCCCGACGCCGGGGCCGCCGCCGCCGTGCGGGATGCAGAACGTCTTGTGCAGGTTGAGGTGCGACACGTCCCCGCCGAGCTCGGCCGGGCGGGCCAGCCCGACGAGCGCGTTGAGGTTCGCACCGTCGATGTACACCTGCCCACCCGCCTCGTGCACGAGGTCGCAGACCTCGCGCACGTGGGCCTCGTACACGCCGTGCGTCGAGGGGTAGGTGATCATGATCGCGGCCACCCGCGGGCCGTGCTGCGCGAGCTTCGCGCGCAGGTCGGCGAGGTCGACCTCGCCGTCCTCTGCCGTCGCGACGACCACGACCTTGAGCCCCGCGAGCGCCGCCGAGGCCGCGTTCGTGCCGTGCGCCGACGCCGGGATCAGGCAGATGTCGCGCGGCTCGTCGCCGTCGGCGCGGCGCGACTCGTGGTACGCGTGGATCGCGAGCAGCCCCGCGAGCTCGCCCTGCGAACCCGCGTTCGGCTGCACGCTCACGGCCGCGTACCCGGTGATCTCGGCGAGCCAGTCCTGCAGCTCTCCGACGAGCGCCGCGTACCCCTGCGTCTGGTCGGCGGGCGCGTACGGGTGGATCGCGGCGAACTCGGGCCAGGAGATCGGCTCCATCTCCGCGGTCGCGTTGAGCTTCATGGTGCACGAGCCCAGCGGGATCATCGTGCGGTCCAGCGCGAGGTCCTTGTCGGACAGCCGCCGCAGGTACCGCAGCATCGCGGTCTCGGAACGATTCACGTGGAACACCGGGTGCGTGAGGTAGCCGGTCGACCGCGCGAGGTGCGCGGGCACGTCCGCCGGCTGCGGCGCGACGGAGGCGACGGACGGCCCGTCCACCGGCGGCGTCGCGACGCCCGCGTCGGCGAACGCGAGGACGACGGCGCGCAGGTCGTCGCCCGTCGTCGTCTCGTCGCACGCGACCTGCACGTGGTCGTCGTCGGGCGCCCAGAGGTTGACGCCGCGCGCGGCGGCCGCGGCCACGACCGCGCGCGCCGCACCGGGGACGCGCGTGCGCACGGTGTCGAACACGTGCTCGTGCACGACCTCGACGCCCGCCGCCGTCAGCACCTCGGCCAGCCGGACGGCGCCGCCGTGCACGCGCCGCGCGATCGCGGCCAGGCCGTCGGGCCCGTGGTAGACGGCGTACATCGACGCGACGATCGCGAGCAGCGCCTGCGCGGTGCAGATGTTGCTCGTCGCCTTCTCGCGGCGGATGTGCTGCTCGCGGGTCTGCAGCGCGAGCCGGTAGGCGCGTGCGCCGTCGGCGTCGACCGAGACGCCCACCAGGCGCCCGGGCAACGTGCGCTCGAGACCCTGGCGCACCGCCATGAACGCGGCGTGCGGGCCGCCGCCGAACAGCGGGACGCCGAACCGCTGCGCCGAGCCGACCGCGACGTCGGCGCCGAGCTCGCCGGGCGTCGTCACGAGCGTGAGCGCGAGCAGGTCCGCCGCGACCGTCACGAGCGCGCCGCGCTCCTTCGCGGCCGCGACCACCGGGCGCAGGTCGTGCAGCGCGCCCGACGCGCCGACCTGCTGCACGACGACGCCGACCAGCGGCCCGTCGACCTCGGGCAGGCCGTCCCCCAGGTCCGCGACCACCACGGGCAGGCCGACGGCCTCGGCCCGCCCCCGCGCGACCGCGAGCGACTGCGGGAACAGGTCGGCGTCCAGCACGACCGTGCCCGTCGTCGCGCGCGACGCGCGCCACATCAGCGCGACCGCCTCGGCCACCGCGGTGGCCTCGTCCAGCAGCGAGGCGTTCGCGACGTCGAGGCCCGTCAGGTCGGAGACGACGGTCTGGAAGTTGAGCAGCGCCTCGAGCCGGCCCTGCGAGATCTCGGGCTGGTACGGCGTGTACGCGGTGTACCAGGCCGGCGACTCCAGCACGTTGCGGCGGATCACCGCGGGCGTCGTCGTGCCGTAGTAGCCCTGCCCGATCATGGGGCGCAGCACGCGGTTGCGGCCCGCGATCGCGCGCAGGTCCGCGAGGACCTCCTCCTCGCCGCGCGCGGCGGGCAGGTCCAGCGGCCGGTCCGTGCGGATGACGGCGGGCACGGCCGCGTCGACGAGCGCGTCGAGGTCCGCGAACCCGAGCGTCGCGAGCATGCGCGCGGTCTCGTCGCCGCGCGGGCCGACGTGCCGGTCGACGAAACCCGCGGCCGCAGGCGAGTGCGCGGGTGCGGCGGGCGAGGTGACGGGCGGCGTGGCGAGGTCGGTCACGGGTGCTCCACGGGGTCGTCCGGACGGGTCCGGGACGGGTAGGGGCTCCCCGCTCTGTCATCCACCCGCGCAGGGGTGACCTGAGAGTTTTGCCGGTCCGCCATGAGCGCGTCCCACGGGACGGGCTCCGGGGCGCGCCGACTTGCACCGTCGGTGGGCGCCGGACCTGGCCGGCGCCGCTTTCCAGAGTTGCCTGGCCGCGGCGGTACGGGGGCCTGAGAGATTCCCGGGGAGGGTTGCTCCTTCGGCGTCCCGCGCTGCCGCCCGCGCCGGCGTGCGGGCGGACGGTCGGCGGGAGCTCTCCCGCCGCGGTTCGAGCAGCGTGTTCAGTTGTGGTGGTCCGTCGGCCAGCGTACGGCACCCCGCGTCGCACGGGCAGGGGTGCGCCGCGCCGCGCTGCACACCCCGGTGCACTCGGAAGGTTGACGTTAAACCTCTCGACCCGACAGCATTCGGGCACCCGCCCCTGCACCGTCGCAGGACGGCGGGAAGGCCGCGGACGCAGGCGTCCGTGGCTCCGTCAGGGGGTGGCGCAGGACGTACTCCCCCACGCTCGAGGACGAGCGCGGGGCCGCGACGTCCCCTGCCGGTCGGGACCGTGAAAGGGGTACCGATGGGGATGAGGGGAAGAACGCCACGGCAGGCCCGTAGCGCAGCACGCAGGACCACGGCCGTGGTCACCGGCGCCGCGCTGGCGCTCGGCACGGCGGCGGCGATGGCGCCGTCCGCGGCAGCCGAGCCGGTGGCGCCGGACCCGTGGGTGTCGGTGACGCCCGAGGGCTACCACCGGTTCGTGGTGCCGCAGGCCGAGGCCGAGCGGATCCTGGGCAGCAAGCCCGCGCAGGTCGAGCTCCAGGGCAACTTCGGGCCCGCGGGCACGTGGTCGGACCTGGCCATGGACCCGAGCGGGACCGACTACCCGACGCAGGTGGGGATCCTCCAGCCCGGCCTGTACTACTACCAGTACACGGCCACGTGGCCCGACCGGACCAAGAAGTCGTTCAAGGAGCCCACGAGCCCCGTCGCGGTGACGGCGCACCCCACGTGGAGCACGCTGTTCGTGCCCGGACCGTCGGTGCAGTGGATGGCGGACGTCGCGCACGGCGGCACGGTCGCCGACCTCGCCTACGACAGCCCCGTCGACGGCGCCGAGCGGGACGCGCTGGTGTGGACGCCGCCGGGCTACGACCCCGGCCGCGCCGACGCCTACCCCGTGCTCTACCTGCTCGCCGACGGCTCGCAGTCGGCGCGCGAGTGGGCCGAGCTGGGCCGCGCGCCGCAGGTCCTGGACAACCTGGCCGCCCAGGGCGGCCTGGCCGACATGGTCGTCGTCATGGCCGACGCGCGGGGCACCGACCCGCGCACCGAGCTGCTCGACGGCGTGGTCGCCGCGACCCGCGACGCGTACCACGTGTCCGACGACGCGGCCGGCCAGGCGCTGGCCGGCATCGGCGACGGCGCGCACCACGCGCTCACCGTGCTGCGGACCGACCCGGGCGTGTTCTCGCAGGTCGCGTCGTTCTCCGGGCGGCTCACCGGGTCGATCAGCGCGAGCACCGCGCGCGAGATCAACGCGGGCACCGACCGGCTGCGCGTCTACGTCGGCAACGTGCTCGACCCCGCGTACAACAGCACGCACGACCTGCTGCGCACGCTCGAGCGCGCGGGCGTCGAGCACGAGTTCGACGGCGTCGACCCCGACACGGGCGGCACGTGGGACACGTGGCGCGAGGGCCTGCGGGACTTCGCGTCGCGCGTCTTCCAGGACGACGCGGGGCACGGCCCGCGCGAGGGGCACCGCCCGCTCGACGCGCGCTACACGCCGCCCGCGGCGGGGTCGATCACGACGCCGCACGTCGACGAGAACGGGATCGTCACGTTCGAGACCGGCACGCAGTGGGCCGACGCGAAGGGCGTCACGGTGTGGGCGAACTGGGCGCCGAACGGCGCGTGGTTCCGGGTGCCGATGACGAAGGTCGGCGACCGGTGGCGGCTGTCGATGGGGCCGCTCGACGGCTTCTACTACTACCGGTACGTCGTCGACGGCGTCGACGAGAAGGACCCCGCCGACACCGTGAACACGCTCACGGGCGTCAGCCCGCTGTTCGTGCCGGGCGAGAACGACCGCATGCTCGCCGACGCCCCGGAGGGCCAGCGGGGCGAGCTGTCCGTGCTGACGTACGACAGCAAGGTCGCGAACGAGGAGCGCAAGGCGTACGTCTGGACGCCGCCGGGCTACGACCCGGACCGCGCCGAGCCGTACCCCGTGCTGTACCTCAACCACGGCGGCGGGCAGAACTACGGCGACTGGGTCGAGGTGGGCCGTGCGCCGCAGATCCTCGACAACTACTCGGCGCAGGGCGGCATCGTCCCGATGGTCGTCGTCATGGGCAACGGCAACGTGCCCGACTTCCCGACCGAGCTGCTCGACAACCTCGCACCGGCGGCGCGCGCGGCGTACCACATCCGGTCCGACGCGGCCGGGCAGGGCATCGCGGGCCTGTCGATGGGTGCGATGAACACGCTCAACACGTGGCTGACCCGTCCGGGTCAGTTCGGGTGGGTCGGCGCGTTCTCGGGCGGGCTGTTCTTCGGCACGCCGCAGTTCGACGCGGCGGCCGTCAACGCCGAGACGCGGCTGGCGCGCATGTACACCGGTGACAAGACCGACTTCACCTACCAGCAGACGATGAACCTGCTGGACCTGCTGGAGAAGAACGGGGTCGAGCACGAGTTCGCCGGCGTCACGCAGGGCCCGCACGGGTTCGAAGTGTGGTCGACGAACCTCATCGACCTGCTGCCGCGGCTGTTCCGCGAGGACGGCGGCACGCAGGGCGTCGAGCTGCGCGCGGTCGTGCCGGAGGGGCAGGACGGCGTGCTCGCGCTGTCCGTGGCCGACGACGGCTCGGGCGTCACGCTCGACGGGCCGCAGCAGACCGGCACCGCGCTGCGGTTCCGGGGGCAGCTGCCCGCCGTGACCGTCACCGACTCGCGGAGCGTCGCGCAGGCGGGGGTCACCGGGTGGGCCGTCACCGGCCAGGCGTACACGTTCGACTCCGGGTCGCGCCTGCTCGAGGGCAAGCACCTGGGGTGGACGCCGCGGGTCGAGACGCCGCGGGCCGGCCTCGTGGCCGGTGAGGCGCGCGCGACGGCGCTCGGCGGCGGCGAGGGGCTGGTCGTGCCCGGCCGGCTCGCGTCGGCGACCGCCGAGGGCCGGGTCGGCACGGCGACGCTGGGCGCGGACCTCGTGCTCGACGTGCCGGTCGACACCGCGCCCGGGGAGTACGCGGGCACGTTGAGCCTGACGCTGTTCCCCGTCGACTGACCCGACCGACGGACACCGGCGTGCGGCGGGGGGCCACCCCCGCC
>NZ_BCRB01000051.1 GCF_001552375.1 Cellulomonas iranensis NBRC 101100 = JCM 18110
GAGCCGCACGGCCATCGGCTCGACGCCGTCGGCGAGCAGCCGCGACACGAGCACGAGGTTGCCGCGCGACTTGCTCATCTTGTGGCCCTCGTAGCCGACCATGCCGCCGTGCGCGTGCACGCGGGCCGCCTGCCCGTCGCCGAGCAGGCGCAGGTGCGACGCGCTGCACTCGTGGTGCGGGAACACCAGGTCGGAGCCGCCGCCCTGCACGTCGTACGGCACGCCGAGCCCGTCGGCGGCGATGACGGCGCACTCGACGTGCCAGCCGGGCCGGCCGCGCCCCACACCCGGGGCGTCCCACGCCGGCTCGCCCGCGCGCTCGGCGCGCCACAGCAGCGGGTCGAGCGGGGACCGCTTGCCGGCGCGGTCCGGGTCGCCGCCGCGCTCGGCGCTCAGCGCGAGCATGGTGGCCTCGTCGAGGCGCGCGACCGTGCCGAACGCGGGGTCGGCCGCGAGGTCGGCGTAGACGTCGTCGCCGCCGTCCGGGGCGGGCACGCGGTAGGCCGCCCCGCGGTCGAGCAGCGTGCGCACGGCGGCGGCGACGCGGTCGACGGACTCGACGACGCCGCGGTACACGTCGGGCGGCACGACGCCCAGCGCGGTCATGTCCGCCGCGAACAGGGCGGTCTGGTCCGCCGCGAGGTCGCGCCAGTCCACGCCCGTCGCGGTCGCGCGCTCGAGCAGCGGGTCGTCGACGTCCGTGACGTTCGACGCGTAGGTGACCTCCTGGCCCGCGTCGCGCCAGGCGCGCCCGAGCACGTCGAACGCGACGTACGTCGCGGCGTGGCCCATGTGGGTCGCGTCGTAGGGCGTGATCCCGCACACGTACAGGCGCGCGGTCGGACCGGGAGCCGCGACGACGACCTCGCCGGTCGACGTGTCGAGCAGGCGGACCGGCTCACCGGTCCCCGGCAGCCGCGGGATCTGAGGGGCGGGCCAGGTCAGCACGTCGGGAAGCCTAACCGCCGTGCCGGGGAGCGGCGGACGCACAATGGGCGGGTGATGGAGCAGGGTGCGGCCCGCGGGGTCGACGACGAGGCCGACGACGGGACGCCGCGCGCGGCGCCGACCCGACCCGTGCGGGTCCGCGGGCGCGCGTGGGTCGAGCGCACGGGGACGTGGCTCCGTGTCGAGCCCGACGGCGACGGCATGCTCGACCTGGCCGCGCTGCCGACCGACGTGCGGACCACGTGGGTCGTCACCGACGACGAGGCGGGGCTGCTCACGGCCACGCGCGCGCTGGCCCCCGACGACCGCACGGTGCACCTGCTGGGGCGGCACCTGCACCGCGAGGGGCGGCCGCGCGCCAAGGTCGTGCGCGGCCACGACGACGCGATCGTGCTGACCGCGCCCACGGTGTCGTTCGTCGACCGCACGGCCGACGTGCACACCGGCTGGATCACGGGCGTCGTGCACCCGGGGCTCGTGCTCATGACCGAGCAGGGCGACGCGGGCGTGCTGGCCGCCGCGGCCGAGCGGCTCGAGGACGACCTGCCGGACCCCGACGACTGCGAGCACGCGGTGCTCGCGACGGTGCTGCTGACGCTCACGCAGGCCGCGGGGGACGTCGAGGCGGAGATCGGCGACGCGGTCGCGCGGGTCGAGCGCACGGTGTTCTCGCAGCACGCGCACCGCGACGTGCTGGCGGACCTGTACGACCTCAAGCGCGAGATCGCGGAGGCGCGGCGCGCGCTCGGCCCGGTCGCGACCGCGCTGCCCGAGCTGGTGGGCGCCGCCGAGGCGCACGCGCGGCGTCCCGAGTGGCTGCGGCGCGTGGAGGCGGCGGTGGACCGCATCGACCGGCACCTGGACGCGCACGACGCGCTGCTGGGCGACATGCTCGCGGTGCACCTCGCGCAGGTGTCGGTCCAGCAGAACGAGGACATGCGCAAGATCTCGGCGTGGGCCGCGATGATCACGGTGCCCACGCTGGTCGCCGGCATCTACGGCATGAACTTCCGCCACATGCCCGAGCTGGGGTGGACGTTCGGGTACCCGCTGGTGCTGCTGGCGATGGCCGGGGCGTGCGTCGCGCTGTGGCGCGCCTTCCGCCGCTCCGGGTGGCTGTGACGCGGTGGCCGTGACGCGTCAGACGCTCGTCAGCTCGGAGACCGGCTCGAGCACGCCCGTGAGCAGCAGCAGCACGACGAGCGCCGCGAGCCCCAGGCGGTAGTACACGAACGGCTTGTAGCTGAACGTCGACACGATCTTGAGGAACGCGATGATCACGACGTACCCGACGACGAACGCGACGAGCGTGGCGACGAGGGTCGCGCCGGCACCGGGCGTGCCCGCGGTGCCGAAGTCGCCGAGGCTCTTCACGAGCTGGAACAGGCCGGACCCGAAGACGGCGGGGATCGCGAGCAGGAACGAGTAGCGCGCCGCCGCCTCCCGCGTGTAGCCCATGAGCAGGCCGCCCGTGATCGTGCCGCCCGAGCGCGAGACGCCGGGCACGAGCGCGAGCGCCTGCCAGAACCCGAACGCGAGCGCGTGCCGGGGCGTCAGCTCGTCGAGCGCGCGCCGCTTCTCCCCCACCTTGTCCGCCCAGCCGAGCACGAGCGCGAACACCGCGAGCGTCAGCGCGACCAGCCACAGGTTGCGGAACGGCCGCTCGATCGCGTCCTGGAACGCCAGGCCCAGCACGACGATCGGCAGCGTGCCGAGCGTGATGAACCACGCCATGAGCGCGTCGTGGTCGACCGGTCCGCCCGCGGGCATGCCGAGCCGCGAGCGCCAGTCCGTGCCGTGGGCGCCGCGCACGGCGGCCCACCACGCCAGGACGATCCGCTTGATGTCGCGGCGGAAGTACAGCAGCACCGCGGTCTCGGTGCCGAGCTGCGTGATCGCGGTGAACGCCGCGCCGGGGTCGCCGGACCCGACCAGCTCCCCCACGATCCGCAGGTGCGCGCTCGAGGACACCGGCAGGAACTCGGTGAGCCCCTGGACCAGCCCGAGCAGGATCGACTCACCCGTACCGATGCCCGTCGTCACGAGGCGCAACGATAGCGCCGCGACCCCGCGGCACGTCACGCGTGGGACGCACGGCCCGCGCGGCTAGGGTGGCGCCCCATGGAGCACCGTCGTCTGGGCCGCACCGGTCTGCGCGTGTCGTCGCTGGCCCTGGGCACGCTGACGTGGAGCCGCGACACCGACGACCACGAGGCCACCGACCAGCTGCGCGACTTCACGGAGGCGGGCGGGACGCTCGTCGACACGTCCGCCGCGTACGCCGACGGCGGCGCCGAGGAGCTGCTCGGCACGCTGCTGGGCGACGTGGTGGACCGCGACGACGTCGTGATCTGCACCAAGGCCGGCGTGCGCCGCACCGCCACGGGCGGCGTGGTCGACGCGTCGCGCGGCGCGCTGCTCGACTCGCTCGACGCGTCGCTGCGACGGCTGCGTACCGACCGCGTCGACCTGTGGCTCGCGACGCCCGACCCCCGCACGCCGCTCGAGGAGACCGTCTCGGCGCTGCGTCACGCGGTGCAGGCGGGCAAGGCGCGCTACGTCGGGCTGTCCAACCACGCGGGCTGGCAGGTGGCACGCGCCGCGACGCTGCTCGAGCCGGACCCGGGGCTCGCGGCCGTCGAGGCCGAGTACTCGCTGCTGCAGCGCGGCGTCGAGCGCGAGGTGCTGCCGGCGTGCGCCGCGCTCGGCGCGGGCCTGGTCGCGTGGTCGCCGCTGGGCCGCGGCGTGCTCACCGGCAAGTACCGCCGCACCATCCCGTCGGACTCGCGCGCCGCGTCGGCGCACCTGGCCGGGTTCGTGCAGCCGTACCTCACGGCGGACGCCGCGGGCGTGGTCGACGCGGTCGTCACCGCGGCCGCGGGGCTCGAGCGCTCGCCGCTCGAGGTCGCGCTCGCGTGGGTGACGTCGCGGCCGGGCGTCGCGTCCGCCGTGGTCGGCGCACGCACCGCCGCACAGCTGCGCGGCGCGCTGGCGGTCGAGGACCTGCGCCTGCCGCCGGAGATCACGGTCGCGCTGGACGAGATCACGGCGCCGCCCGCGGGCTACCCGGAGCGCCCCGGGCGCTGACCGCACGTCGCGCGACGCGCGGGGTCTCGGCGGGCGGGCGCGGCGTCAGGCCCGCGCGTGCGCCGGGTCGTCGTCGAGGTCGAGCTCGTCGTCATCGTCGTCGTCGTCCTCGAGGTCGTCGTCGTCCTCGTCGAGGTCGTCCTCGTCGTCCTCCTCGGCCAGGTAGAACGGCGTCGCCTCGCCGTGCACCGTGCCGAGCGCGTCGTCGTAGACCTCGAACGCGTCGGCGAGCACGTCGTACGCGTCGTCGACGGCGGGGTCGTCGTCGTCGTGCTTGGCGGCGACGGCGGCGTAGTGCGCCTCGAGGGCGGCCACCAGACGGTCGAGGGCGGCACGCGGGTCCACGGTCATGGCACGACCGTAGCGCCGCGCGGGGCACAATGGCACCGCATCTGCACCGACGGGGCGGCCACCGCGACGGCCGGTCGCGCCGTCGTCACGACGCGACGGGACGAGGTGGGGCGATGACGGCACGCAGGCGCAGCGACTGGGCGACGCAGGGCGGGCAGTGGGAGTACCGCATGCTGACGATCCCGCGCAGCACGTCGCGCAACGACGCCCGGCGCATGCTCACCGACGAGGCCGAGTACGGCCGGTGGGAGCTCGCCCGCACACGCCTGTACGCCGGCGGCGAGCGGCGCGTGTGGCTGCGGCGCAAGATCATCCGGGTGCGCTCGACGCTGCCCGAGACCGTCGGCTGACCTGCGCCGACGGCCCCGGGCCCGGGGCCGTCGGCGCCGGCTCAGCAGCTCGCGAGCAGCCGGTCCAGGACGCGCGTGCCGAACACGAGCGCGTCGGCGGGGACGCGCTCGTCGACGCCGTGGAACATGCCCGCGAAGTCGAGGTCGGCGGGCAGGCGCAGCGGCGCGAAGCCGTAGCCCGTGATGCCCAGGCGGGACAGCGACTTGTTGTCCGTGCCGCCCGAGAGCATGTACGGCAGCACGGTGGCGCCCGGGTCCTCGGCGACGACGGCCGCGACCATCGCGTCGATGAGCGCGCCCTCGAAGGGCACCTCGAGCCCGGTGTCGCGCACGAGGTCCTCGGCGCGCACGTGCGGGCCGAGGAGCGTCGCGAGGGTCGCGTCGAACTCCTCGGAGCGCCCGGGCAGGAACCGGCCGTCGATCGACGCGGTCGCGCCGCCGGGGATGACGTTCTCCTTGTACCCGGCCGCGAGGCGCGTCGGGTTGGTGGTGTGCCGCAGCGTGGCGCCGACGAAGCGCGACGCCGGCCCGAGGGCGTCCACGAGCGCGTCGACGCCCTGCGGGTCCTCGGGGTCGAACGGCAGGCCCGTGAGGTCCGCGACGCCCTCGAGCAGCGCGCGCACGGTCGGCGTGAGCTCGAGCGGCCACGCGTGCTCGCCGATGCGCGCGACGGCCGCGGCGAGGTGCGTCACGGCGTTGTCGGTGTTGACCTGGCTGCCGTGGCCCGCGCGCCCCTGCGCGACGAGCCGCAGCCACGCCAGGCCCTTCTCGGCGGTCTGCAGCAGGTAGACGCGCCGCCCGGCGACGTCGACAGAGAAGCCGCCGACCTCGCTGACGGCCTCGGTCGCGCCCGCGAACAGCTCGGGGCGGTGCTCGACCGCCCAGTGCGCGCCGTACCGGCCGCCGGCCTCCTCGTCGGCGAACATCGCGAGCACGACGTCGCGCGCGGGCCTGCGCCCCTCGCGGACCATCTGCCGCACGACCGCCAGGACCATCGCGTCCATGTCCTTCATGTCGACCGCGCCGCGGCCCCACACCAGGCCGTCGCGCAGCTCGCCCGCGAACGGGTCGACCGACCAGTCCGGCGCGTGCGCCGGCACGACGTCGAGGTGCCCGTGCACGACCAGCGCGGGGCGCGACGCGTCGGCGCCCTCGAGGCGCACGACCACGTTCGCGCGGCCCGGTGCGCTCTCGAACAGCTCGGGCTCGAGGCCGACGTCCTGCAGCAGGCCGACGACGTACTCCGCGGCCGCGCGCTCCCCCGGCCCCGTGCCGTCGCCCGGGTTGGTGGTGTCGAAGCGGATCAGCTCGCGGCACAGGTCGATGACCTCGTCCGCGGCGGTGGGCACGGCCCCCGGCGCAGCCGCGGTCACGCCGACGCCCCCGTCAGGCCGCGACGCGCGAGCAGCGGCGCGATGTCGGGCGCGCGGCCCCGCAGGTCGGCGAACGACCGCAGCGGGTCGATCGACCCGCCGCGCGCGAGCAGCCGGGTGCGGAACGTGTCGCCGTTCTCGCGGCGCAGGCCGCCGTTCTCGGCGAACCACTCGACGGTGTCGGCGTCGAGCACCTCGGACCAGATGTACGCGTAGTACCCGGCCGAGTAGCCCGACCCGAAGACGTGGTTGAAGTACGTCGTGCGGTACCGCGGCGGCACCGGCGCGTACGCCAGGCCGACTGCCTCGAGCGCGGCGGCCTCGAACGGCTCGACGTCGTCGACGTCCGTCGGCACCTGCTCGGGCGTCAGGCGGTACCACGCCTGGTCCAGCAGCGCAGCGGCCAGGTACTCGGTCGTCGCGAAGCCCTCGCCGTCCTGGCGCGCCGCGAGCAGCGTCTCGACCCACTCCTCCGGCATCGGCTCACCGGTCTCGTGGTGCACCGCGAACGACCGCAGCACCTGCGGGTCCCACGCCCACATCTCGTTGACCTGCGACGGGTACTCCACGAAGTCGCGCGGCACGTTCGTGCCCGACTGCGACGGGTACCGCACGTGCGACAGCAGCCCGTGCAGCGCGTGCCCGAACTCGTGGAACACCGTGATGACCTCGTCCCACGTGAGCAGCGTCGGCTGGCCCGGCGGCGGCTTCGGCACGTTGAGGTTGTTGACGACGACCGGCGCGTCGCCCAGCAGCGTGGACTGCTCGACGAACGAGTTCATCCACGCGCCGCCGCGCTTGGCGGGGCGCGTCCACCAGTCGCCGAGGAAGAGGCCGAGGCCGCTGCCGTCGGCGTCGAACACCTCGAACACGCGCACGTCGGGGTGGTAGCCGACGAGGTCGTGCCGCTCGGAGAACGTCAGCCCGTACAGCAGGTTCGCGGCGTGGAACACGCCGTCGGCGATGACGTGCTCGAGCTCGAGGTACGGCCGCAGCGCGGACTCGTCGAGCGAGCGGCGCTCCTGCCGGACGCGCTCGGCGTAGTACGCCCAGTCCCAGGGCTCGAGCGTCGCGCCCGGGTGGTCGGCCCGCAGCGCGGCCTCGAGCTCCGCGCCCTCGGCGCGCGCGTTCGCGACGGCCGCGGGTGCGAGCCGCGCGAGCATCTGCGCGACCGTGTCGGACGACCCGGCGGTCGCGTCGGCCGCGACGTACGCGGCGTGGTGCTCGAAGCCCAGCAGACGCGCGCGCTCGGCCCGCAGCCGCACGAGCCCCAGGAGGGTGGCGCGCGTGTCGTGCTCGCCGCCAGCGCCGCGCGTGAGCGACGCGGTCATGACGCGCTCGCGCAGGCCGCGGTCGCGCAGCGACGACAGCACCGACTGCTGCGTGGGGAGCTGCAGCTCGAGCAGCCACGCGCCCTGGTGGCCGCGCGCGGTCGCGGCCTGCGCCGCGGCGTCGCGCGCGTCCTGCGGGAGCCCGTCGAGCTCGGCCTCGTCGGTCACGAGGACCGCGGCGGCGTTCGCACCCGCGAGCAGCAGGCGCCCGAACGCCGCGTCGAGCGACGTGATCTCGGTGTTGATGGCGCGCAGGCGCTCCTGGTCGGCCTCGGGCAGGCCGACGCCGGCGCGCGCGAACCGGCGACGCGTGCGGTCCAGCAGCCAGGCCGTGTCGGGCTCGAGCGCGGTGCCGTCGGCCTCGAGCCGGGCCGCGAGCGCCTCGACGCGCGCGTGCAGCCGCGCGTCGAGCCAGATCGCGTCGGCGTGCGCCGCGAGCTCGGGGGCGAGCTGCTCCTCGATCTCCTGCAGCCCGGGCGTCGACTCGGCGCCCGACTGCACGTAGAACGCGGACGCCGCGCGCGTCAGCAGACGACCGGTGCGCTCGAGCGCCTCGAGCGTGTTCTCGACCGTCGGCTCGGTCGGGTCGGTGGCGATCGCCTCGACCTCGGCAAGCTGCTGGGCCATGCCGGCGCGCACGGCGGGCAGGTAGTGCTCCTCGCGCAGCACGCGGAAGTCCGGCAGGCCGTACGGCAGGTCGGACTCGCGGGCGAACGGGTTGGCGGGGTCGAGCGGCAGCGCGTCGGAGGTCATGGCCCCATCGTCACAGATCGCGGGCACGGTCCGGGGCGGTCGGGCGCCGCGCGTCGTGCGGCGCGCGCGGCCCCGGACCGGAGCCGTGGGGCGACGGTCAGCGCGCACCCGAGGCCGCGGCGGGCAGGACGTCGGCCGGCGGCGTCCACACGTACCCGTGCGCGTGCGCGACGGGCGCGTGCAGCAGCGCGCCGGCGTGCGTCGTGAGCCCGCCCGCGAGCGCGGCGTCGGCCGTGACGGCGGCGCGCCAGCCGCGGTCCGCGAGCGCCGCGAGGTACGGCAGGGTCGCGTTGGTGAGCGCGTGCGTCGAGGTGACGGGCACGGCGCCGGGCATGTTCGCGACGCAGTACAGCACGGAGCCGTGCACGCGGAACGTGGGGTCGTCGTGCGTCGTGGGGCGCGTGTCCTCGAAGCAGCCGCCCTGGTCGACCGCGACGTCGACGAGCACGGAACCGGCGCGCATGCGGGACACGAGGTCGTTGCTCACGAGGCGCGGCGCACGGGCGCCGGGGAGCAGGACCGCGCCGACCACGAGGTCCGCGTCGAGCAGCTCGCGCTCGATCGCCCAGGCGGACGACGCCACGGTCCGGACGCGTCCGCCGAACAGGTCGTCGAGCTCGCGCAGCCGCGGCACCGACAGGTCGAGGACCGTGACGTCGGCGCGCATGCCGACGGCGATCTGCGCGGCGTGCGTGCCGACCACCCCGCCGCCGAGCACGACGACCTTGGCGCCGTCGACGCCGGGCACGCCGCCGAGCAGCACGCCCCTGCCGCCCTCGTTGCGCATGAGGTGGTACGCGCCGACCTGCGTCGCGAGGCGCCCGGCGACCTCGCTCATGGGCGCGAGGAGCGGCAGCGAGCCGTCGGGGAGCTGCACGGTCTCGTACGCGACGGCCGTGGTGCCGGCGGCGAGCAGCGCGTCGGTGCCGGGGCGGTCGGCAGCCAGGTGCAGGTACGTGAACAGCGTGAGGTCGTCGCGCAGGTACCCGTACTCCGCCGCGACGGGCTCCTTGACCTTGCAGACGAGCTCCGCGGCCCACGCGTCGGCGGCGGTGGGGACGATGCGCGCGCCCGCGGCGGCGTAGTCGGCGTCGTCGATCGCGGAGCCGGCGCCGGCACCGGTCTCGACGAGGACCTCGTGCCCGGCCGCGACGAGGTGCTGCGCACCGGCGGGCGTGAGGGCGACGCGGTACTCGCGGTTCTTGGTCTCGCGCGGGATGCCGACCTGCATGGGGCTGCTCCTGTCGGTGACGTCCCGCGGGCGGGACGGGCGGGTGGCGGCGCGGGGCGCCGCCGCTGGGGCGGGCGTGATCCCCGTCACGTTCGAGTGTGAAGTTCGTCTGTTGCCGACGCATGACGACGGGATGATCTTCGGTAACGTCGCCTCATGAGTGCCGAGGATTCGTCGGTGGTGCCCGGCGGTGCACGTGAGCGCCGAACACCGTTCGGCGTCCTCGACGACCTCGACCGTGCGCTGCTGCGCGAGCTCGAGCGCGACGGCCGCATCTCCAACAAGGACCTCGCCGCCCGCGTCGGCGTCGCCCCCTCGACGTGCCACGCGCGGGTCGCCGCGCTGCGGGCCCGGGGCGTGCTGCGCGGGTTCCACGCGGACGTCGACCCCGACGCGGTCGGCCGGGGCCTGCAGGCGATCATCGCGGTGCGGCTGCAGGCCGCGGCCCGCGCGCGGCTCGGCGCGTTCGCGCGCACCCTGGCGGCCCGCCCCGAGGTGCGCGACGTCTACCTGCTCGGCGGCACCGAGGACGTCATGCTGCACGTGGCGGTGCACGACTCGCGCGCGCTGCGCGCGTTCGTCGTCGAGCACCTGAGCACGCGCCCCGAGGTCGCGCACACGCAGACGAGCCTGGTGTTCGAGCACGTCCACGCCCCCACGACGGCGGTGTGAGCGTGCCGCGCGCGGTCCACCGCAAGCAGCGCGCCGACGCGCCCGCCGGGTTCTTCGCGTGCGAGGCGGCGGGCCTGCGGTGGCTCGCCGCCGCGGGCGGCGCACGCGTCGTCGAGGTGCTCGACGTCGGCGAGCACCACCTCGACCTCGTGCGCCTCGACCCGGTGGCGCCCACCGCCGCGGCCGCGCACGCGTTCGGCGCCGCCCTCGCGCGCACGCACGACGCCGGCGCGCGGGCATTCGGCGCGCCGCCCGACGGCTGGTCGGGCGACGCGTGGTTCGGCCCGCTCGACCAGCCCCTCACGATGACGACCGGCGAGCACGCGACGTGGGGCGCGTTCCTCGCCACGGAGCGCCTGGACCCGGTCGCCGCGACGCTGCGCGACCGGGGGCTCACGACACCCGCGGACGACGCGGCGTTCGCGCGGCTCGCCGACGCGCTGCGCGACGGCCGCTGGGACGACGACGAACCGCCCGCGCGCGTGCACGGCGACCTGTGGCAGGGCAACGTCGTGTGGACCGCCGACGGGGCGACGCTCGTCGACCCCGCGGCGCACGGCGGCCACCGCGAGAGCGACCTCGCGATGCTCGCGCTGTTCGGGCTGCCGCACCTCGACGCCGTGCTCGACGGCTACCGCGGCGCGCACCCGTTGCGCCGCGGCTGGCAGCACCGCGTCGGGCTGCACCAGCTCTACCCCGTCGCGGTCCACGCCGTGCTGTTCGGCAGCGGGTACGTCGAGCACACCCGACGCCTGCTGCACGCCGCGGCGGAGCGTTGACGGTCCTGCCACACCACCCGTCCGGTCCTGTCGCCGGGTCGACGCGCGTGCCACGCTCGGGCACGACCCCCGCCCCGGGGACGTCCGCGCCGGGAGGTCGCCAGGTGTCGTTCGGAGCCGTGCCGCCCACCGCGGACGAGATCCGGCGCGCCCTGGGCCCCGCGCCCGTGCGCCGGTCCCGCGTGCCGGCCCTGCTGACGACCGGCGCGCTGCTCGTCGCCGTCGCGCTCGGGGTCTCCTGGTGGGCGCGCACGTACGGCCCGGCCGCGCGGCCGCCGGCCGGTGTCGAGGAGAGCCGCACGCCCCTCTCGGCTCCCCCGCTGGTCCCGGCCGGCTCGGGCGCGTACGCGTTCCTGCAGACGCAGGACGACGGCTCGTCCCCCGTCGCGTGGAGCCCGTGCCGGCCGATCCACTGGGTGCTGCGCCCGTCCGGTGCGCCGGACGGCGGCGACGCGCTGCTCGCCGCCGCGTTCGCGGACGTCGCCGCCGCGACGGGCCTGACGTTCGTCGCCGACGGCCCGACCGACGAGGCCCCGGCCGACGAGCGCGGCGTGTACCAGCCCGACCGGTACGGGCGGCGGTGGGCACCCGTGCTCGTCGCGTGGTCCGACCCCGGCGAGCACGCCGCGCTCGCCGGGACGGTGGCCGGCAGCGCGGGCGGCACGTCGGTCACCGCCGACGGGTACGCCGTGTACGTGAGCGGTCAGCTCGTGCTCGACGCCCCGCAGATCGCCGACCTGCTGACGTCGCCGAACGGCAGCGCGGTGGCGCGCGCGGTCGTCACGCACGAGCTCGCGCACGTCGTGGGCCTGGCGCACGTCGACGACCCCGGCCAGCTCATGCACCCGACCGCGGACGTCCGGAAGGTCGCGCTGGGACCGGGCGACCGCGAGGGGCTCGCCCTGCTCGGCGCGGGCCGGTGCGCCCCGCACCTGTGAGGCGCGCCCTGCGAGGACCCCCGCACCCTTCGACCCGCGCCCTGTGAGGACACCGTGCAGGAACCGTGACGCGCACCACCTTCCCAGGTTCGCCGCGTAGCCTCCCTCGCGGACACCGACCCCGACCTCCGCAGGAGCCCGTCATCGCCAGGCCCATCGTGCTCGTCCACGGCACCCGCACGTCGTCGGCGATCTGGTCCCCGCAGGTCGACGCGCTGCGCGCCTCCGGGCACCCGACCCTGGCGATCGACCTGCCCGGGCACGGCACGCGGACCGCCGAGCGGTTCACGCTCGAGGGCGCGCTCCGCGCGATCGACGACGCCGTCACGACGTGCACCGAGCCGCCCCTGCTGGTCGGCCTGTCGCTCGGCGGGTACACCGCGCTCGCGTACGCCGGCCGGTACGAGCAGCGGATCGCGGGCGTCGTGCTCGCCGGCTGCTCGACCGAGATCCGCGGCAAGCCCGTCTCGCTGTATCGCCGCGCGGCGCACCACGTGACGCGCTGGCTCGGCCTCGGGCAGGGCACGTGGCCCGTCGTCACCGACATGCTGACGGCATTGGCGGGGTACTCGCCGCTGACCGACCTGCGCCGCGTGCTGCTGCCCGTGTGGCTCGTGAACGGCGCCCGCGACCCGCTGCGGCTCGACGAGCGCCGCTACCTGCGCGCGCGGCCCGGTGCCCGGCTCACGGTCGTGCCGCGCGCCGGCCACGACGTGAACTCGCACGCGCCCGCCGCGTTCAACCGCGTCCTGCTGGACGCGCTGCGCGAGCTCACGCACCGCACGCCGCAGCCCGTCTGACCCGCCCGCCGCACCCCTGCGGTGCGGGCCCGGCGACGCTGCCGACGGCGGATCCGCCCACGGCAGCGCCGACCCCCACGGCGTGCGCGGCGCGCGCAGGGTGGGGACATGACCACGCAGACCCGATCCAGCGCCTTCGACGACGAGCTGCTCGCGCGGCTCGCCCACGACCGCGTCCTCGTCCTGGGCACCGCGCTCGACGAGCACGTCGGCAACCGCCTGTGCCACCAGCTCGTGCTGCTCGCGACCGAGGACCCCACCGCCGACATCACGCTGTGGATCAGCTCGCCCGGCGGGTCCGTCGCGGCGATGCTCGCGATCCACGACGTCATGCGGCTCGTCCCCAACGACGTGCGCACCGTCGCGGTCGGCACGGCCGCGAGCGCGGGCCAGTTCCTGCTCTCGGCGGGCACGCCCGGCAAGCGGTTCGCGCTGCCCCACGCGCGCGTGCTGCTGCACCAGGGCTCCGCCGGGATCGGCGGCTCGGCCGTCGACGTCGAGCTGCAGGCCGACGAGCTGCGGCACACGCGCGACACCGTGCTCGGCCTGATCGCGGAGCACACCGGCCAGAGCGCCGAGCGCGTGCGCGAGGACTCGCTGCGCGACCGGTGGTTCACGGCGCAGGAGGCGCTCGCGTACGGGTTCGTCGACGCGGTCGCGGAGCGGCTCGCGGACGTCCGGCCGTCGGGCACGCTGCGCGGCGTCGTCGGCATCGGCGGGACGGGGTTCGGCGCGTGAGCGGCTACCTGGTGCCGAACGTGCTGGAGCGGCACGGCGCAGTCGACCGGTCCGTCGACGTGTTCAGCCGCCTGCTGTCCGAGCGGATCGTCTACCTCGGCACCGAGATCGACGACGGGGTCGCGAACGTGCTGGTCGCGCAGCTCATCCACCTCGAGGCCGAGTCGGCGGAGCAGCCGATCCGGCTGTACGTGAACTCGCCCGGCGGGTCGCCGTCGGCGATGCTCGCGGTGTACGACGCGATGCAGTACGTACGCCCCGCGGTCGAGACGATCTGCGTCGGTCAGGCCGCGTCGACCGCGGCGGTGCTGCTGGCGGGCGGCGCGCCGGGGCGGCGCGCGGTCCTGGCGCACGGCCGCGTGGTGCTGCACCAGCCGTCGACGCGCGGCGAGGGCACGATCCCCGACCTCATCCTCGCGGCGGACGAGGTGGTGCGCGTGCGCGGTCAGCTGGAGGAGGTGCTTGCGCGGCACACCGGCAAGGACGTCGCGACGCTGCGCCGCGACACCGACCGTGACCTGGTGCTCACGGCCGAGCAGGCGGTCGCGTACGGCATCGCGGACCACGTGCTCGCGTCGCGCGACGCGTGAGGGCGTCGGCGTCCGGGGCCGCCGGGGGTCCCGGACGCCGACGTGCGGCCTCGCCGCGGCGAGCGGCGCGTCAGGCGGCGAGCAGCGCGTCAGGCGGCGAGCAGCGCGTCAGGCGGCGAGCAGCACCGCGGCGGCGGGCGCCGCCGGTCCGGCGCCGCTGAGCACGTCCACGGTGGGGCCGCCGGTGAGGACGACGTGCAGGTCCCGGAGCGATGCGTCCCCGGACGACGCGGCCCCCGACCGCGCGTCCCCGAAGGGCGCGGAGGCCGTGGCGTCGACGACGGCCCCGCGGAGCACGAGCGCGCCCGGCTGGACGTCCCTGCGGTCGTCGAGCGGCTGACGGTCGAACGCGCGGCGGGCGTCGTCGCGGACGCCGTGCGCGCGGCCGTCGTGGTCCCGGTCCGTCCTGCTCGGTGCACGGTCGCGCGTCGTGCGTGCGTCGGTGTCGAGCGCGGTGGCGATGCCGTGCGCGAGGTCGACGAGGGTCAGCCCGAGCGCGTCGGTCAGCGCGGCGAGCACCTCGGAGGACGGCTCCTTGCGTCCACGCTCGACCTCGGACAGGTACTGGGGCGAGAGCCGCGCACGGGCGGCGACGTCGACGAGGCGCAGCGCACGCTGCTCGCGGGCGGCCCGCAGGAGCGCGCCGATCGTGCGCCGCCACGACGACGGGTGGCGGTGCACGGGCGTGAGCGTCACGGCACGGGGCTCCATGGCCCGAACCTAGCGACGCCCACCGCCGCGCGCGGGCCGATCCGCTGACGGCAGAACGCCGTCAGCGGGACGCCGGGGGCGGCGCCTCGCCGCCGCGGTCGGCCGTCGTCCGCTGCGGCGGTGGATCACCGGTCCTTCTCGGCGAGCTCGCGGAACTCGTCCGGCACCGTGTGCAGGCGCGGCATCGCGGCGGGCAGGTAGCCGACGGCATGGGCACCGAACCGCGCGCGCACGGCGTCGACGGAGCGGTCGACGGCCCAGCGCGCCGCGCCGTGCTCGGACCCGGGGCGGCGCGGGTCGTCGGGGTGCAGCGCGAGCTCGAGCTGGAGCGCCTCCTGCCCGACGATGCCGGTGACCGACACCGCGAGCAGCGTGATCTCGACGTCGCGGCCGGGCTGGTCACGGATGGCCTGCCACGCGAGCTGCTCGGCGACCTCGGTGAGGGTGAGCGTCGTCGCGACCGGGCCCGGCAGGGTCAGCGAGCGCGTGACGGACCGCATGCCGGGGAAACGCACCCGGACGGTCACGGTGCGCCCGGCGCGGCCCTTCGCGCGCAGCCGCCCGGCGACCCGGTCCGCGAGGTGGCTGAGCACCTCACGCACGAGCGCGGGCGTCGCGACCTGCCGCCCGAGCGCCGACTGCGCACCCACCGACCGCACGCGCCCGGCCCCCGCGACGCGGCGCGGGTCGTCGTTGTGCGCGAGGGCCGACATGCGTGCGCCGGTCGCGTGGCCGAGGATCCGCTCGACGGCGTCCGACGGGGTGCGGGCGAGCTCGCCGATGGTCGTGATGCCGCGCTCCGCGAGCCGCTCGCGCGCGACGGGCCCGACGCCCCACATGAGCCCGACGGGCAGCGGGTCGAGGAACGCGCGCTCGCGCTCGGGCTCGACGACGACGAGGCCGTCGGGCTTGGCGACCTGCGACGCGATCTTGGCGAGGTGCTTGGTGCGCGCGACGCCCACCGAGATCGGCAGGCCGACCTCGGCGCGGACGCGGCGGCGCAGCAGCGCCGCGATCTGCGCGGGCGGCCCGAACAGGTGCGTCGAGCCGGAGACGTCGAGGAACGCCTCGTCGATCGAGATCCGCTCGACCGCCGGCGTGACGTCGCCGAGGATCTCCATGACGCGGTCGGCGAGCGGCTGGTACTCGCGGAACCGCCCGGGCACGAACCGCAGCGCCGGGCACAGCCGCGCGGCCCGCCACCCCGGCATGCCGCCCGCGACGCCGTACGCCTTGGCCTCGTACGACGCGGCGAGCACCACACCGCCCTGCGCGCTGCCGCCGACGGCGATGGGGCGGCCGCGCAGCGTCGGGTCCAGCAGCTGCTCGACCGACGCGTAGAACGCGTCGAGGTCGGCGTGCAGGATCGTGGCCCCGGACATGACCCGAGACTACTCGAACACCTGTTCGACCGACAACGCCCCAACACACCCGCCCCCACCCCCGCCCGCCTGCCGAGCGCGGGGTTCAGCCGGTCACGGGGCGCGAGAAGCGGCCGAACCCCGCGGTCGACCGGTGCGAGAGGGTCGAGGCCGAGCGGGTACCGGGCGGGGTCAGGTCGACGAGGCGGCGGGTCCGCCGTCGGGCGTCCGGGAGTCGGCGGGACCGGCGGTCGCGGGCTCGCCGTCGGCCTGCGTGGCGACGACCCGCTCGCCGCGAGAGTCGTTCGTGGAGTCGCCACGGACGCCCTCGTCGCGCGCGTCGTCGGCGTCGTCCTCGCCCTCGTCCATCGGCGGGTCGAGCGTGCGCAGGTGCGAGTAGACCGCCCACGCCACGGCGACCAGCGGCACCGAGATCACGGCGCCGAGGATGCCCGCGGTGAGCGTGCCGGCGGTCACCGCGAGCGCGACGACCACGGGGTGCAGGGACACCTGCTTGCCCATGATGAGCGGCTGCAGCACGTGCCCCTCGAGCTGTCCGATGAGCGCGATCCCGACGCCCACGAAGACGGCCGACCACAGCCCGTTCGCGGCGAGCGCGACGATCATCGCGACGACCATGGCGGCCGGTGCGCCGATGAGCGGGATGAACGCGCCGATGAACACGAGCACCGCGAGCGGCGCGGCGAGCGGCACGCCCATGATCGTGAGCAGCGTGAACGCGAGGATCCCGTCGGTGAACGCGATGATCACGGTGCCGCGCGTGTAGCCGGAGAACGTGTACCAGCCGGCCGCTCCCGCGGTCATCCAGGTCTCGCGGTTGCGGGCGGGGAGCTGGTTGAGGAACCACGTCCACATCGACGACCCGCGCGCCAGGAAGAAGATCGTGCAGAAGATCGCGAGCGCGAGCGCGGTGAACCCGACGGCCACGGAGCCGGCGCTGGCCGCGGCCTGGCTCGCGAGGTCGCCCGCGTGCTCCTGGACCCACTTGAGCCCGTTGTCGATCCACTCGGCGATCTGCTCGTTCGTGATCGTGAAGGGCAGCGACCCGCTCTCGAGGTACTGGGTGATCTGGTTGATGCCGCTCGCGAACTGCTTGCTGAGGTTGTCCCACTGCGTCGCGATCGAGTACCCGACGTACGTGAGCATGCCGAGGAAGAACAGGATCCCCGCGAGCAGCGACAGCGCCGTCGCCAGGCCGCGCGGCATCACCCGGTCCATGACGTCGACGAGCGGCCGCAGCACGGCCGTGAAGACGAGCGCGAGGAACACGGCGACGAACAGCAGCGTGACGCGCGACGTGGCGTAGAACACGACGACCACCGCCGCGAGCACCACGAGCAGCCGCCACGAGACCCCCGCCGAGCGGCGCAGCCACCGCGGGGCCGTCTCCTCGTGGCCCGTGACGGCCGCGTTGCGCCGCCCGCCGGCGACCTTGCGTGCCGCGGGGCTGATGGCCCCGGCCGCCGAACGGGCCCCTGCTGCCTCGCCCATGCCCTGGACCTCCCGCCCGTCGTGAACGCCGTCACGTGCAGTCTGCCCCCGGCGGCGACCTGCGGCCCGACGACCCGCCCACGTGGTGCGGGCCGCACGCACCGGTGCGAGGACCGCCCCCGCACCGTGGTATGTTTTCTGCCGCGCCGAGGCGCCCGGAAGGGCACTCGACGACCACCTGTCCGGGTGGCGGAATGGCAGACGCGCTAGCTTGAGGTGCTAGTGCCCGCAAGGGCGTGGGGGTTCAAGTCCCCCTCCGGACACTCGTTGAGACAGCGACCTGAAGGCCCCTGCACCGCGGAGACGCGGAGCGGGGGTCTTCGTGGTTCCCGGGAGCGGCGCGCCACCGTTCGTCTCGGGCGTGCTCGCCGTCACGTCACCTCGGCACCGCTCCCCCGCAGGATCGACGACATCTTCTTGCCGCGCGCGACCTCGTCGACGAGCTTGTCGAGGTACCGGATCCGCTGCATGAGCGGGTCCTCGACGTCCTCGACGCGGATCCCGCAGATCAGCCCGGTGATGAGCGACGCGTCGGGGTTCATGCGCGGCGCGGCGGCGAAGAACTCCTCGAACGTGACCTCGTCGGCGAGGGCCCGGGCCAGGCCGTCGGCGTCGTAGCCGGTGAGCCACGTGATGACGCGGTCGACGTCGGCCGCGTCGCGGCCCTTGCGCTCGACCTTCGCGACGTACAGCGGGTAGACGCTCGCGACGCTCGTGCCGAAGATGCGGTGACCGGCCATGGTGGTCCTCCCTCGTCGTGCACGATCGTACGGACGGTGGTGTCGTGTCCCGAGCACCCCCGCCGCCCACCTACGCTGTCCCGCGATGATCTCTCGTGCCGAAGGGGCGTTCCTGGGTGCCGTCCGGGCGTTCCAGAACCCCATGCTGGACCTGCTCCACAAGCGGCACGCCCCGCTCGTCGTCGCGCTGCTCTCGCTCGTGTTCACGGCGGAGCGCCCGACCGTGCCCGTCGCCGACGCGCACACCGAGGTCGGCGACGCGCTCGACCAGCTGCGCGCGGCGGGGCACGGCGACGCGCTGCCGGTGGGCAGCGCGCGCGACCTGTGCCGACAGTGGGCGGACGCGGGGTGGCTCGTGCGGCAGGTGCTCGACGACGACGTCGAGGTGTACCGGCTCTCGGCGCACGCCGTGGGCGCGCTCGAGGTCGCGGGCCGCGCGGGCGGGGCGCGGGCGCGCGTGTCGCAGTCGCGCGTGCGGACGCTGCTGGACGCGGTCGAGCGGCTCGCGGCAGACGCGGACCCGGACGTCATGGTGCGCATCGCGCGGCTCGACGCCGAGGTGAAGCGGCTGCAGGCGGAGATCGCGCGGCTCGAGCGCACGGGCGTGGTCGAGGAGGTCGACGACGACGAGCTGCTCGAGGAGGCCGAGAACGTCCTGCACCTCGTGCGCGAGCTGCCCGCGGACTTCGCGCGCGTCGCCGAGTCGATCAAGGCCATGCAGCGCGACGTCGTGACGGCGCTGCGGCAGGACGAGCGACCGACGGGCGACGTGCTGCGCGAGTACCTGCAGCGCGGCGAGCAGGTCATGGACGCGACGCCCGAGGGCCGCGCGTTCTCGGGCGCGCTGCGCCTGCTGGGCGACCCGCACCGGCTCGACGAGCTCGCGACGCAGCTCGACACCGTGCTGCGGCACCGGTTCGCGGCACGTCTGCCGTCGCCGCGGCGGGCTGAGCTGCGCGACGTCGTGCGGCGCATCGAGCAGGGGCTGGACCAGGTGTTCGCGGCGCAGCGCGAGGCGTCGTACGTCATCACCGCGCAGGTGCGCAACCACGACCCGCTGCGCGACCGGCAGGTCGACGACCTGCTGCGCGACGTCATGACGGGCCTGCAGGAATGGCTGCCGGGCACGCGCCGCGCGCAGGGCGTCGCACCGCTGCGCCGCCTGCCGGTCGCCGACGTCGAGCACCTGCGGCAGACGCCCGGGGACCTGCGCCCCGCGCAGGCGCCCGACGCGCTGCCCGAGTGGGACGACGACGTGGCCGTGACGGACGCGGACGCGCGCGCGTGGGGCGGCCCGCACTACGCCGACCTCGACGCGCACCTGCGCGCGTTCGGCGCGGACTCCCCCGCGGTCGACCTCGCGGCGGCGTTCAGCGCGGCGCCGCCCGAGCTGCGGCGGCCGGTCGACCTGCTGGGCCTGCTGGAGCTCGCGCACCAGCGCGGCATGACGGAGAGCGACGAGCTGGCGTTCGTGGACGCGGTCCGACCGGACGGCACGCGCCGCCGGTTCGCGTTCGGCGCGACGAGCACGAGGACGAGGGACGAGAGCGATGACTGACACCCACGTCGTCCGGGACGACGCCGCCGGCGACACCGCGGACGGCGGCTTCATCGCGCCGGTCGCGATGGAGGACGACCCGGCCGAGCTGTTCGCGGGCGACACGGGCACGCTCGACGCCGACGTGCGGCGCGTGCTCGTGCGGCTGCTGCAGCGACGGTTCCTGCTGGCCGAGCGGCACCGCGCGCAGTGGCGCACGCTGCTCGAGAACCAGCAGGTCATCGAGTCGCGCCTGCACGACCTGTTCGTGCACCTCGTCGTCGACCACGAGCGCGGCATCGCGTACAAGCGGCAGGTGCGCTCGGCCGAGCTCGACGTGCCGGTGCTGCTGCGCGACGAGCCGTACACGCGCGCCGAGACGCTCGTGCTCGTGCACCTGCGCACGGTGTTCCAGCGCGAGCGCGGCGCCGGTGAGACGTCGGCGCGCGTCGACGTCGAGGAGCTCGAGGCGACGGCGCTGACGTACTTCGACCCCGACGACACGAACGTCGCGGCGCACCAGCGCGAGATCCGCACCGCGATCGCGCGCCTGGTCAAGGACGGCGTGGTCGACGAGGAGTCCGAGGGCCGCTACCGCGTGACGCCGCTGGTCGAGGTCGTGCTGAGCAACGAGCGGCTCACCGAGCTGCGCGAGTGGCTGCGCGCGCGCGACGACGCGGGCGACGCCGCCCCCGACGACGACGCGACTGACGAGCCCACGGACGTGGAGCCGGACGACGAGCCGGACGACGACGCGGATCCTGCCGACGGTCGGACCGCGCCGGACGACGAGGACGACGAGGACGGGCCCGGCCCGGGCGCGATCACGCTCGACGACGCCGTGCTCGACGACGGCGTGCGCGACGACGTCGTCGACGGCGGCCCCGACGACGACGCTGCCGGCGACGAGGCGCACGACGACGCGACGTCGGCCGGCGCCGACGCGCCCACCGAGCCGGTGCGCCTGCGCGAGGACGAGGACGAGGACGAGGACGAGGAGACGGCACCGTGACGATGGTCGACTCGCTGTTCGGGCTGATCCCCGCGGCGTCGACGGGTCAGCAGTGGGTCGCGCTCGACCTGCAGCTCGTCAACTGGGGCGGGTACGACGGCTACCACCGCGTGCGGCTGGCCTCGACGGCGACGCTGCTGTCGGGCGGGTCGGGCTCGGGCAAGTCGACGCTCATGGACGCGTACATCGCGCTGCTGATGCCGCACACGACGCCGTTCAACGGCGCGTCGAACGGCGGCGTCGTGGGGCGCCCGCGCGGCAAGGACCAGCGCAACATCCTGTCCTACGCGCGCGGCAAGCTCGACGAGTCCCGCACCGAGGAGGGCACGCGCGAGCGCGTGCTGCGCGGCGACGGGAAGGACACGTGGTCGGCGATCGCGATGACGTGGGCCGACCAGTCGGGCACGCGGTTCACGGCCGTCCGCGCGTGGTACGTGCCGTCGGCGGCGCGCACGCTCGAGGACGTCGGCGCGGTCCGCGCGACGTGCGACGGGCCGTTCGACCTGCGCGACCTCGAGGCCGCCGCGGGTCAGCGGCTCGTGCGCACGGCGGTCGGCGCGGCGGGGCTCACGTGCTTCGACACCGACCGCGAGTTCACGTCGCGCCTGCACTCGACGCTCGGCATCGGCGCCGCGGGCGACGGCGCCAAGGCCGTCGCGCTGCTGGGTCGCATCCAGGCCGGGCAGCAGATCACGACGGTCGACGCGCTGTACAAGGCGATGGTCCTCGAGGAGCCGGACACGTTCGCGACGGCCGACGCCGTCGTCGAGCAGTTCGACAAGCTCAGCGGCACGCGCGAGCAGATGATCACGGCGCGCCAGCAGGTCAAGGCGCTCGAGCCGATCCGCGAGCACCGGGCCGCGATCGAGGAGGCCGCGGCACGCCTGCGCGTGGTCGACGCGGTCGGCGGGTTCGACGACGGCACGTCGCCCGCCGCGGTGTGGCGCCACGAGCGGCGGCTGGGGCTGCTGCGCGAGGTCGAGGCCGACCTGCAGGGGCGGCACCGCGAGGCGCAGCGGCTCGCGGCCGAGACGTCGGCGCGGGTCGCGGCGGCACGCGCCGAGCTCGACGGCGTCAAGGAGACGCTGTGGGCGTCGGGCGGCGACCGGCTCGCGACCGCGCAGCGCGAGCTGCGGGGCGTCGCGGCACGGCTCGAGGAGGTCACGCGGGCCCGCGCACGGCTCGACGAGGTGCTGACGTCGACGCTCGGCGAGTCGGTCGCGTCGCTCGACGAGTTCACCGACCTCGTCGCCCGCGCGCGGCACGCGCTGGCCGACACCGACGCGAAGGCGAACGCGCGGCAGGCGCTGTTCGACGCGATGTCGGAGCGCAAGGAGGCCGCGGCCGACCTCGCGGTGCTGCGCCGCGACCACGGCGACGCGCGGCACCGGCACGACAACGTGCCGGGCGACCTGCACGCGACCCGGGCCGCGGTGGCCGAGGCCGCGGGCCTGACGCCCGAGGACCTGCCGTTCGTCGCCGAGCTGGTCGAGGTGCGCACCGAGCACGAGCCGTGGCGCGAGGCGTTCAACCTCGCGCTCGGCGGGTTCGCGACGCTCATGCTCATCGACGTCGCGCACCTGCAGTCGTTCCGCCGCGCGATCGACCAGGTCCGCACGGGGCGTCGGCTGCGGTTCGAGGGCGTGCCGACGGGGCTGCGCGACGACGTCGGCCTCGACGGGCGCACGATGCCCGGGCGCCTGGACTACCGGCAGAGCCCGTTCACGGGATGGCTCAAGGGTGAGCTCGCGTCGCGGTTCGCGTACGTGTGCGTCGACACGCCGGGCGAGCTCGCGCAGCACGAGAAGGCGCTGACGCGCGGCGGGCAGGTGTCCGAGGGGCGCCGCGGCGCGCACGGCGGGCAGGGCAAGCCGAACGTGCTGGGCTTCACCAACACGCGTCGGCTGGCGGACCTCGAGCGGCAGCTCGAGCGCGCCGAGGAGCGGCTGGCGGCCGCGACGGCGCGCGTCGACGAGGCCGAGGCCGCGTGGGACCGGCACGACTCGACGCTGCGCGCGTACACGGCGGTCGTCGAGCTCACGTGGGACCAGGTCGACGTCGAGGGCGTCACGGCCGAGCAGGCGCGCTGGGAGCGGGTCGTCGGCGAGGTCACGTCGGGCAACCCCGACGTCGTGCAGCTGCAGCGTCGCGCGTCCGAGCTGGAGGTGCTGATCCAGGACCTCACCGAGCAGCTGGGCCGCACCAAGGGCACGGCGACGAGCCTCGGCGAGCAGTGGTCGACGACCACGGACGCGGTCGACGCGGCGCAGGGCGCGCTCGACACCGCGCAGGACGCGGGCACGCAGCTCGACGCCGAGCAGCGCGCGTACCTCGAGCGCGTGCTCGGCGGCGCGGAGCCCGACCTGCCGCGTGCCGGTGAGCACGCGAGCGACCCGGCGGCGGCGCTCGCGACGTTCGACGCCGTGGTCGCGCGCGCGGCGGACCTGCTGCGCGCCGACCGGCAGTCCGCGCAGCAGACCGTCGCGGGCGGCCGCGACGCGCTGCGGCGCACGTTCGAGACGTTCGTCGAGCGCTGGCCCGACCCGAACCTCGGCACCGACCCGGACGCGTCGTACGGGGACTTCGAGCGGATCCTCGTCGAGCTGGAGACGCAGGGGCTGCACGAGCTCGAGGCGGAGTGGCGCGCGAGCCTGCTGCGCCTGTCGGGCAACGACCTCGCGGACCTGCACACGGCGCTGTCGCGGTCGGTGCGCGAGATCAAGGAGCGCATCCGTCCGGTCAACGACATCCTCGCGGACCTGCCGTTCGCGGACGACGACCACCGCCTGCGGATCGACGCGCGCGACACGCAGTCCACCGTGGTGGCGCGGTTCCGCAAGGAGCTGCGCGACCTGCGCGAGGTGCTCGCGACCGACGCGACCGACGCCGAGCGCGAGCGCCGCTACCACCGCATGGCCAAGGTCATCGACCGGATCCGGCGCACGTCCCCGGACTTCGTCGACCTCGTCGACGTGCGCCGGCACGTGCGGCTGTCCGCCGAGAAGGTCGACCTCGAGGGGCAGCACGTCGCGCTGTACGACCACATCGGCGAGAAGTCCGGCGGCGAGTCGCAGGAGCTCGTGGCGTTCATCGTCGGTGCGGCGTTGCGCTACCAGCTCGGCGACGCAGGCGCCGCACGCCCCCGGTACGCGCCGGTGTTCCTCGACGAGGCCCTCATCAAGGCCGACGCGCGGTTCACGGGTCGCGCGATCGGTGCGTGGCGCGGGCTGGGGTTCCAGCTCATCATCGGTGCGCCGAACGACAAGTTCAGCGCGCTCGAGCCGCACGTCGACCTCAAGTACGTCGTGCTCAAGGACGGTGCGGGCCGCTCGCGGACCAAGGCCGTCGCGGGCGTCGCGGCGGACGCGTCGTGACCGCGCACGCCGGCACCGACGTCACGGCCATGACCGCGCGGGCCGTCGCGGTGCGCGAGCTGTTCGCGCGGCGCGAGGCCGACGCGCACGGGCGCGCGTGGACGACCGAGGAGATCATGCTCGGATTCGTCGGCGACGTGGGCGACCTCGCCAAGATCGTGCAGGGCAAGGAGGGCGTGCGCCCGCGCGCCGACCTCGACGCCGCGCTCGCGCACGAGCTCGCCGACTGCCTGTGGTCGGTGCTCGTGCTGGCCGACGCGTACGACGTCGACCTGCCCGCGGCGTTCGACGCGACGATGGACGACCTGACGGCACGGCTGTCGCCGAGCGTGGTGCCCGGCACCTGACGCGCGCGGGAACTGGTCACATCGACGACGCGGGCCCTCGTCACTGGTCAGATCCGTGACCATTTCCGAGGTCCGACGGCTCGCCACGCGTGATCGAGCCGATCGGGGCGTCAGCGACCCGGGGGCGTCGTGCCTGGCGGGCGCCCGCCGAACGGGTTCCGTCCCCGGGAGGCGAGCACCGCGCACCCGGCGCCGAGCGACACCGTCGCGGCTGCCGTCGCGAGCATCCACGGGACGGACTCGTCGCCGCCGGAGAAGCCGATCAGCAGCACGAGGTTGACCAGCCAGTGCAGCACCGTCGCGAGGACCACACGCTGCCCGACCCCACGTCCGGCCGTGAGCGTGGCCAGCAGCAGCGAGAGGCCGACCGCCGCGACGACGAACAGGCCGTAGACCACCGGCCCGGCGGCCGCCACGTGCAGGTGCCCGAGGCCGAACAGCAGACCCGTGACGACGGCGGCGGGCACGAGCCGCAGCCGGGTCTCGAGGGCAGGCTGCACCACGCCGCGCCACCCCACCTCCTCGCCCGCGGCGCCCACGAGCTGGAGCACGAGCACGACGGCGAGCGGAGCGGGGAGCATCGCGGGGTCGAGCACCGGCCAGCGGGAGCCGGTGAGGGCCGCGACGAGCAGCACGACTCCCGCGACGCCGGCCGCCGCGACCAGCGAGACGAGCGACGGCCGCGACCACCCGCGCGTGGTGACGGCTGGCGCCGGCACACGCCCCCGCCACAGGGCCCAGACGACCAGCGCACCGCACGCCGTCGCCAGCTGTGTCAGGACGATCACGGACGTCGGCCACCCGGTGGGGTCCTGCACGGCCACCAGCAGCGGCGACGCGACCGCCGACACCACGACGAACACGAGCAGCACCGCCCAGACCGGGGCAGCGGCCGCGGTCGGCGTCGGTGCCGGTCCCGGACGGTCGCTGCGGACGTCGGTCATGGCCGGCCCCCTCCCCCTGCGCACGTGACGGCCGTCACGTGCTGCGCACGCATCCTGCCACGTCGCGCCGCCCCACCACTGGCACGTCCGTGCCCCGATGTCATCGGGCCGACCACGACCGGGCAGCGGCGCTCGCATCGGCCGCACGGCGGACGTGCGGCGCGCGCTGGGCGCAGCGATCGTGCTCCTCGCCGTCGCGCGACGCGTCACCGGGACCTCGTCGTGCGGGACGTCGCCTGGTGGAGTCCGCCGCCGCCCGAACGACAACTCGTCGCGCTCGAGCCGCACGTCGACCTCGAGCACGTCGTGCTCGAGGACGGTGCCGACGGGTCGCGGACCAAGGCCGTCGCGGGCGCGGCGGGCGACGCGTCCTGACGGCCGGACCACGGCCACGCGGGACGTTCCGCGGTCACGGTGCTCGAGGTGGCCGGCGGTGACCTGCGACGTCGCCGTCGAGCGGGTGAGATCGCGGGCGAAGGGCGAATCATCCCGTTGCGCCCGGGAATCGGGCGAGCCTAGCGTGTGACGCAAGTCACAGTTCGGGGGCGCTGCGACCGGGTCATCCCAGCCCCCGAGGGGGCACGGATGGACCAGCAGAGCTTTGCCCGAATCGTCGAGCGTGCGCAGAAGGACCCGGAGTACCTGAGAGCGCTCGTCTTCGCGCCCGAGACCCTGGTGCCGGACGTCAAGGACCACCTCACGCGACGCCAGCTGGGCGCCGCACTGTCCAAGAGCCCGGCCGAGGTCATCGCCCGGACGATCGGGATCGACCAGTACTGCGGCAACACCTGTACGTCGAGCTGCGACAACACCTGCGGCGGCAGCTGCGGCTTCACGACCAACCTCACGGACGAGGTGGCCGCACGGGTCACGTACTTCGCACGCGACCTCGAGCAGATCGCGGAGTGCGGGAACACCTGCACGTCCAGCTGCGACAACACCTGCGGCGGCAGCTGCGGGTTCACCACGAACCTCACCGACTTCGGCAGCATCGCCGCACGCGGCGGTCAGGCCTTCCGCTGAGACCGTGGACGCCGAGTCCTTCCGGCGACTCGTCGCCGAGGTCGAGCGCGACCCCGCCCTGCTCGCCGCCCTCCTGACCGGCGGCACGCAGGACGCCCGGCTCGTCGACCTGCTGCCCGAGGGGCGCCGCCGCGCCGCCGCGGGCGGTGCGGGCGCCGTCGTGCAGGCACGCCTCGCCCCGGTCCTCGACCGGCGCCGGCTGCTCCTCACGGCGGTCGGCGCGTCGTGCGACGGCAACGTGACGTGCTGCTGCACGTCCGGCACGTGCGGAGGGGTCACGTGCGGGGGCAACACGTGCGACGTCACGTGCTCGGGCGACAGCTGCGGCAGCACGTGCGGCGACTCGTGCGGCACGACGACGAACCTGCAGTCCGTCGCCGAGCAGGTCACCCGGGGGGCACGCCCCGGGGGCCGCACCGGGGGCGGCTTCCGGTGACGGACGTCGTCACCACCCCCGGGGTCGGCGCGCCGCGCACCCGCGCGGACGCCGGCCCCGGGGTCGTCGCCGCGCTCACGGCCGCTGGCCTGGACGTGCGGGTCGTGTGGCCGTGGGCGAAGGTCGGGCGCACCGACCGGCCGTCGGGGTGGAAGCTGCACCTCACGTGCGTGCCGACCCGGCTCGACCACCTGGTGCAGGTGCTGCTCGACGTCGTCGCACCCACGGGCGCGCCGTTCAAGGTCGCGCTCGACGCGACGGTCGTCGCGCTGCTCGACGAGGGCGGCCTGGGTGACAGCCAGGTCGGCAAGGCCGCCACCGTGTACCCCCGCACCGACGCCGAGCTCGGTGCGCTCGTCGCCGCGCTGCGCGAGGTCGACCTGCCCGGTCCGCACGTGCCCGACGACGTCTGGCTGGGTGGCCCGGTGCACGCGCGCTGGGGCACGTTCGACGGCGTCGTCACGCGCGACGTCCTGGGCCAGAGCGTCGTGCAGGTCCGCGCACCCGACGGGAGCCTCGTGCCCGACGCGTACGACCGCCACCTGGCCCGGGCGCGTTTCGCCACGGCGTTCGCCGGGACGCCGCTGGCCGGTCTGCAGCAGGACCCGCCGCCCGACCCGAGCGGGGTCGTCGGTGGCCGGTACGCGGTGGTCGGGGAGCTGCGTCGCACCGCGTCGGGCACGCTGCTGCAGGCGTTCGACCTCGCCTCCCCCGTGCCGCGCGCGATGATCCTCAAGCACGGCCGCGCCGGCACGCTCGCCGACCTGCACGGACGCGACGTGCTGGACCGGCTGCGCCACCAGCGGCGCATGCACGAGCTCACCGCCCCGCTCGGCGTCGCACCACGCTGCGACCCGCTCGTCGTCGTGCCGGGCGGCGCCGTGCTGCCGCTGGAGTTCCAGGCCGACGACAGCCTGGAGGCGCTCGTCGCGGCACGCGTCTCCGGGCGGTCGCTGGCGACGTGCGCGCCGGACGCCCGGGCGACGGTGCTGGACGCGTTGTCCGGGGTGGGGCGCTGCCTGGCCACGCTGCACGCGCTGGGCGTCGTGCACCGTGACCTGTCCCCCTCGAACGTGCTGCTCGCGCGCGGCCGGGCCGTGCTGTCGGACCTGGAGCTCGCGGCGGTGCTCGGCGACGGCACGCCCGTGCACGGCAAGGGGACGCCGGGGTTCATGGCTCCCGAGCAGCTGCAGGACGCCCCGCCCGACCCCGCGATGGACGTGCACGCGTTCGCCGCGCTGACGCTGTTCGCACTGCTCGGGGTCGACCCACGGCGCCTGCCGCGGCCTGAGCAGTCCGACGGCTGGCGCTCGCTGCGCCGGCTCGTCCCGGGCGTGCCGGACGCGGCGTGGGCGGTGCTGCGGCGCGCGATGGACGTGGACCCCGCGCGGCGGCCGCCGCTGCACGCCGTGCGCGACG
>NZ_BCRB01000052.1 GCF_001552375.1 Cellulomonas iranensis NBRC 101100 = JCM 18110
CCGCGGCGCTGCTCGCGGCCCTCGCCCTCGCCGTCGCGGGCGCGGCGACCACGACGCCCGCCGCCGCGCGCGGGCCCGCACCCGCCGCCGTCGGGGACGTGCTGTGGTCGCAGGAGTTCGACGGACCCGCCGGCGCGGCCCCCGACCCCGCCGTGTGGTCGTACGACACGGGTGCGAACGGGTGGGGCAACGCCGAGCTCCAGAACTACACGACGTCGCGCGCCAACTCGGCCCTCGACGGTGACGGGAACCTCGTCCTCACCGCGCGCCGCGAGGCCGACGGCTCGTACACCTCGGCCCGCCTGCACACGGACGACAAGGTCGAGCTGCGCTACGGGCGCGTCGAGGCGCGCATCCAGATCCCCCGCGGGCAGGGCATCTGGCCCGCGTTCTGGATGCTGGGCGCGTCGTTCCCGCAGACCCCGTGGCCCGGCTCGGGCGAGATCGACGTCATGGAGAACGTCGGCAAGGAGCCGCACCTCGTGCACGGCACCGTGCACGGCCCCGGGTACTCGGGCGGTGCCGGCATCACCGGGTCCGCGATGCACCCCCAGGGGTGGTCGTACGCCGACGACTTCCACACGTTCGCGGTCGACTGGAAGCCCGGTGAGATCACGTGGTTCGTCGACGGGCAGCAGTTCCACCGCGTGACGCGCGCGAGCGTCGGGTCGAACGCCTGGGTGTTCGACCAGCCCTTCTTCCTCATCCTCAACGTCGCGGTCGGCGGCCAGTGGCCCGGGTACCCCGACGCCACCACGACCTTCCCGCAGCAGATGAAGGTCGACTGGATCCGCGTGACCGACAACGGCGCCACGAGCGGCGGCGACCCCGGCACGCCCGGCGGCGGCACGCTTCCGACGGGCACGGGCACGATCCGCGCCGACGGTCGCCTCTGCCTCGACGTGCCCTGGGGGCAGACGCACGACGGCAACCCCGCGCAGATCGCCACCTGCAACGGCGGCGCCGCGCAGCAGTGGACCCGCGGCGCCGACGGCACGGTCCGTGCGCTCGGCAGGTGCCTCGACGTCGCGGGCGGCGGCACCGCCGACGGCACGCGCGTGCAGCTGTGGACCTGCAACGGCACGGCCGCCCAGCGGTGGACCTACGACGCGGCGACGCAGACCCTGCGCAACCCGCAGTCCGGCCGGTGCCTCGACGCCGACGGCGGCAACCCGTTCCACGACGGGCAGAAGCTCGTCGTGTGGTCGTGCCACGGCGCCGCCAACCAGCGCTGGGTGCTCTGACGCGCGGCGACGTGCTGCGTCGCGACGGTCACGGGTGGTCGCGATGCGCGGCGGTCGTCCGTGACCGTCGCGCCCCGCGCCCCTGGCCGGGGACGGCTCAGCGGCGCCCGGTGAGCGCGGGCCGGCGCTGCGCGGCGGTGCGCTGCGACGGCCACGCGAGCATGACGAACATGGTCCGCTCGCCGCGCGGGCCCACGAGGGACGCGCGCACGACCGGGGTGACGCCCTCGCGCGCGCAGCGCCGCAGCTCGTCCTGCAGCAGGCGCGGCCACGGGCCGCCGACGTGCCCGATGCGCCGCCCCTCGAGGTCGAGCAGGTCGAGCGTGCCGTCACCCGCGGCCACCTGGACGCGCAGGCGCCCCAGGCCGTCGGGCTTGACGAACGTGCCGGTGCCCTCGACGTACCCCTCGACGCGGACGGTCACGTGGCCGCCGTCGTTCGGCACGACGCGCCACGGCTCGGGCAGGTAGCGGCGCGTCATCGCGCAGCCCCCGACGGCGGGGTGGCGGGCACCGCGGGCGGTGCGGGGCGGGCGGGTGAGGCGAGCGAGTGCGGCAGCACGGTGTCCTCCGTCGCGAGAGCGGAGGGCCGCTGCCTGACCCGTCTTCTCACGTTACCCGCGGACCCCGTCGAGCGCGCGGCGGGACGCCGGGTGCGCGCCGTCGGGCCCGGACGTGGCTCCCGCGGTCGCGGGTGCCACGCGCCCGGCCTACGGTTTTCCGGCGAGCACCCCCGTAGGCCCCGGGGTGCGGGGAGGGGCGCTGACATGCTGGACCAGCCGCTCGGCGACACGCTCGGACGCCTGCACGACGCGGTGCGCGAGGCCACCGACGTGCAGGCCGTGGTCGACACCGTCGCCGCGTCCGCGCGCGCGACGCTGCCGGGCGTGGCCGAGGTGAGCGTCACGCTGCGGCGCGACGGCGAGGCGCGCACGGTCGGCGCCACGGGCGAGCGCGCGCGGCGCTGCGACGAGGTCGAGTACGCGGGCGACGCGGGCCCCTGCCTCACGGCCGCCGACGAGGGGCGCACCGTGCTGGTCCGCGACGTCGAGACCGACGGCCGGTGGCCCGCGTGGGCGCTGGCCGCCCGCGCCGAGGGGTTCGTCGGCGCGGCCGCGTTCCCCGTCGCGACGCGCGCCGACGTCTCCGTGTCGCTCAACGTGTACAGCGAGCGGCACCTCGAGTGGCAGGACTCCGCCGTCGTGCTGGGCGAGCGCTACGCGGCGGGCGTCGCGCACGTGCTCGGGTGGTCCGTGCGCCTGGTCGACCTCGCGCAGACCACGGCCGACCTGCGGGCCTCCCTCGAGTCCCGCGCCGTCATCGACCAGGCCATCGGCATCGTGATGGCGCAGAACCGGGTCGGGCCCGACGAGGCGCTCCGACTCCTGCGGCAGGCGTCGCAGGGCCGCAACGTCAAGCTCCGCGACCTCGCGCGTGACGTCGTGGTCGCCGTGGGCGGCAGCGAACCGGAGAGCGTGTTCGTCCCACGACGCTGAGGCACCAGCCGTCCGGACCCGCCGTGCGCCCCGTCACGAGTCGGCGACCGCCTCGTCCGTGCCGACCGACGACGGCGCGAGCACCTGCCCGAGCTCGTCCGCGAGCTCGGCCACCGGGCGGCCGCGCGCGGCCGCCCGCTCGACCACGAGCTCCGCGAGCCGCCGCAGCGTGACGTTGTGCTGCATCGACGCGCGGCGCAGCATCTCGAACCCCTCCTCGGGGTTCACGGCGAACGCGCTCGCGAGCATGCCCTTCGCCTGCTCGATCGTCGCGCGCGACGTCGTGGCCGCCGCGATCTGCTCGGTCGCGACGCGCGCGCCCTCCGAGCGCACGACCGCGCTCACGTCGACCAGCGCGGCCTCGACCACGTCGTCCTCGCGGTGCACGAGCCCGAGCACGTGCCGCGTGCGGCCCTGCGCGTCCCGCAGCCGCACGTGCGAGTACGTGCCGGCCCGCGTCGTGCCCAGCAGCGCGCTGCGCCAGCCCTGACGGTCGTCGGGGTGGACGTGCGCGAGCACGAGCTCGGTCGTCGGGACGACCTCGCCGACCTCGAATCCGTGCAGCTCGTACGTCGCGTCGGACCACCACCAGGTGCCGTCGCGCAGCCCGTGCCGCAGCAGCGCGGTACCGGGCGGGAGGGGGAAGGTGTGGCGCGTCTCGCGCGAGGGGGCGGACACGGGGGGATCCTCCGAGTGTGACGACCGGAGGGCCGTGTCCTGACCCGAGACGGAAACCTAAGTGCCTTTCGCGGACGAAGCAAACGACGACCGTCGATACGGACCCGTCCGGACCCGTGCGGGTGCGTCCGGACGGGTCCCGGCGTGCGTGACGTCACCCGGGCGCGCGGAACCCGTTGACCTTGTGCGTGCCGTCGCACCACGGCGGGGTCGCCGTGCCGCCGCAGCGGCACAGCGCCACGGTCCGGCGTCGCACCGGGACGGGCACGCCGTCGGGCCCGACCAGCTCGAGCGGGCCGCGCACCAGCAGCGGCCCGTCGGGGCACGGGGTGACCCGGACCGGGCCGCGACCTCGTGGCGCGTCGGTGCCGGCGTCCGCGTGCGTCCCCTCGTCGGCTCCCGTCATCGCACCGGCCGGCGCAGCGACGACGCGCCCGCCTCCCACGCCGCCAGCACGTGCCGGGCCCACCAGCCGTCGAGCGCGAGGCACACGGCCGCGCCCCACATGACGTCGGGCCCGAGCGCGGGCTGCTGCTCGACCAGGCGCCCGGCCATGTCGCGCGCGGCGATCTGCTCGTGCACGGCGTCGGCCTCGACGTGCTCGTCGAAGTACTCCGTGACGTCGTCGCCGAAGCCCAGGCGGCGCAGCCCGTTGCCGTACAGCCGGTTGGGCACCGACGACGTCATCTCGAACGCCGCGAGGTGCCCCACGATCGCGCCGCGCAGCCGCCGGTTCAGGCCCAGCATCGCCATGACGTTGGGGTGCGCGAGCGTGATCGCGGGGACGTGGTCGACGTACCGGCCGTACGTGTCGTCCAGGCCGACGCCGCGCATCGCCGCCGCGAACAGGGCCGCGTGCTGGCGCGCGGGGTCGCCCGCGCCGTACTCGTCGGACTGGATCTCCACCAGTGCGACCTTCGGCGCCCCCGTGAGGCGCGGCACCGCCCACGTGTGCGGGTCGGCCTCCTTGAGCTGGTACACCGACCGGTGCACCAGGAGCTCCTCGACCTGCGGCTGGGTCGCGCGGCGTGCGAGGTGCCGCGACACGCTCGGCGCGTCGTCCGCGGCGGCCGTGGCGAACAGGGTCGCCGCGACGTCCGCCGCGGTCGCGCCCGGCGCCGGAGCGGTCACGCGGTCGCGCAGCTCGGCCTCGACGCGCCGCTCCAGCAACGACCGCGCGACCAGCACGTCCGGGTGCCACTCCCAGTCGTCGTCGACGCCCTCGAGACCCTGGTGGTGCAGCTCGTACATGCAGGTCAGGGCGATCTGCAGGTCGTCGTGGTCGAGCCACGAGCGGGTCGGCCCCGGCACGGCCGCGGCGACCGCGGCGTGCAGCGGCGCGGGGTCGAGCGTCGCGCCGGTGAGCAGCCGCAGCAGCGCCTCGCCGATCCGTCCTCGGGGCGTCGGCAGGGGCATGGGGGACGCCTGCAGCGGTGCGGGGCCCGTCGTCCTCGACGGTGTGGCGGTGGTCATGGGCGTTCTTCCTCGCGACGAGCCACGCCGCTGCTGGACGTGGGCCCATGGTCACCCTGCGCCGGTGGCGTCGCCACCGGAGCGCTCACGCGTCCGTGGCCCCGGGCGCCAGCGGCACCTCGACGGCGTCCGCGACCGTGCGCACCGCGCGCGGCACGGCACCCAGCACGCGGCCGCCCGGCCCGCCGGTCCCCGCGCCGTCCAGCGCCTCGAGCACGAGCCGCAGGCCGCGCGCGTCGAGGAACGTCACGCGCGACAGGTCCACGTCGGCACCGGCGGGGGCCGCCGCTGCGACGGCCGCGATGACCTCGGGCCCCACGAGCGCGGCGTCGACCTCGCCCGTCACCTCGAGGCGTGGGCGCGCGCCGGGGCGCAGCACGACGCTCCCGCCCGGCGACGACCAGCGTGCGGGCGTGCCGTCGTGGCGGGTGTCGGGCCGTGGTGCAGCGGGGCGCGGCCGGGGCATCGAGCCGGACCTCTCGGACGTGCGACGGGCCGTGGCTTGACCCGTTCGCAACGTAGGAGAGGTCGGTGGGCTGCGCAAACGCTGGCGTGCGTGACGCGCCCGGGGTCAGCGGGGGGTGTCGCGCAGCGCGCGGACCATCGCGCGCAGCACCCGGAGGGCGTCCGCGCGCTCGGTCGTGGTGAGCCCGGACAGCATCCGGTCCTCGACCGTCCGGACGGCGGCGCTCGCCTGCGCGAGCCGTCGCCTGCCGTGCGCCGTGAGCTGCACGGGCAGGACGCGCCCCGTCGGCGCCGCCGTCGGGCGGGCCACCTCGCCGTCGCGCTCGAGCGCCTGGAGCAGCACGTGCATGGTCTGCCGCGTCACGAAGGTGCCGCGCGCGAGGTCGGCGCTCGACGCGCCGGGCCGCTGGGCGAGGAGCTCGAGGCACGCGTAGTGCGTGACGCTCATGCCGAGCGGGCGCAGCACGTCGTCCATCGCGGTGCGAAGCGCGCTGGACGCCTCCTTGAGGAGGTAGCCGAGCGAGGTGTCGAGGTCGATGCCGGCGCCGTCTTGACCCATGTCAGCATCCTGACATACGGTCGTCATGTCAGAAAACTGACAACCCCTCGCCAAGGAGCGCACCGTGCCCGTCACCGGCCCCGACTTCCTCTCCCTGCAGGTCAGCCACCTCGACGCGGCCCGCGCGTTCTACGAGCGCTACCTCGGCCTCGTCCGCTCGCCCGCCGGCCCGCCGCACGCGGTCGTGTTCGCCACGTCGCCCGTCGCGTTCGCGCTGCGCGAGACGCTGCCGGGCCTCGACCTGGCCGCCGTCGACCAGCCCGGCCTCGGCGTGGCCCTGTGGCTGCACGCCACCGACGTCCAGGACGTCCACGACGCGCTCGTCGCCGACGGCCACCGGATCGTCACCGCGCCGTTCGACGGCCCGTTCGGCCGGACGTTCACGTTCGCCGACCCCGACGGCTACCACGTGACCCTCCACGACCGCGCCTGAGCACCCGCGCCGCGGGGGCGTCCCGCGGCGCGCTCCGCCGGGCGGGCCGGGTGACACGCGCGGCCCACGGGCGCACACTGTGGCCGTCGAGCCGGCCGACCGACCGGCCGTCGACGTGGCCGTCGATCCCGCCCGGCACGGAGGTCCGTGTGGCACCAGACGCAGCAGCCCGTCCCGCCCTCGTCACCGTCGACGACGACGCCGCGGTGTCGCGCGCCGTCGCGCGCGACCTGCGCCGCCGCTACGGCGAGCAGTACCGCGTGGTGCGGGCCGAGTCCGGGGCCGAGGCGCTCGACGTGTGCCGCGAGCTCAAGCTGCGCGGCGAGCAGGTCGCCGTGCTGCTCGCCGACCACCGCATGCCCGGCATGAGCGGCATCGAGTTCCTCGAGCAGGCGATGGACCTGTTCCCCGCGGCGCGGCGCGTGCTGCTCACCGCGTACGCCGACACCGACGCGGCGATCGACGCCGTCAACGTCGTCGACCTCGACCACTACCTGCTCAAGCCGTGGGACCCGCCCGAGGAGAAGCTCTACCCGGTGCTCGACGCGCAGCTCGACGCGTGGCGGGCGGCGGCGCCGTCGGCCGTGCACGGCCCCAAGGTCGTGGGGCACCGGTGGTCGGCGCGGTCGTCGCAGCTGCGCGAGTTCCTGGCACGCAACCAGGTGCCGTACCGCTGGTTCGCGTCCGACTCGCCCGAGGGCGTCCGGCTGCTCGAGGCCGCGGGCGTCGACGACGCGCGGCTGCCGGTCGTCGTCACGTCCGACGGCGACGTGCTCGTCGAGCCGGACGACGCGACCGTCGCCGCACGTGTCGGCCTCGAGGTCCAGCCCGCCGAGGACTTCTACGACCTCGTCGTCGTCGGCGGCGGGCCCGCCGGCCTGAGCGCCGCGCTGTACGGCGCGTCGGAAGGCCTGCGCACCGCGCTCGTCGAGCGCACCGCGACCGGCGGGCAGGCCGGGCAGAGCTCACGCATCGAGAACTACCTGGGCTTCCCCGACGGGGTCTCGGGCGCGCAGCTCACCGAGCGCGCGCGGCGCCAGGCGCAGCGGTTCGGCGCCGAGATCGTCATGACGCGCGACGTGTGCGGGCTCGACGTCAACGGGTCGGCCCGCGCGGTGCGGTTCGCCGACGGCAGCACGCTCGCGGCGCACTGCGTGATCCTCGCCAACGGCGTGTCCTACCGCGAGCTCACCGGCCCGGGCCTGGGCACGCTCACGGGCCGCGGCGTGTTCTACGGCTCGGCGCTCACCGAGGCGCCCGGCTGCCGCGACCAGGACGTGTACGTCGTCGGCGGCGCCAACTCGGCCGGGCAGGCCGCGATGTACCTCGCGCGCGACGCGCGGTCCGTGACCCTCGTGGTGCGCGCGGGCGACCTGCGCGCGTCGATGTCGCACTACCTCGTCGAGCAGGTCGAGGCGCACCCCCGCATCCGGGTGCGCACCGGCACCGAGGTCGTCGAGGCGATCGGCGACGAGCACCTCGAGCAGGTCGTGCTGCGCGACGCCGCGACGGGCGACAAGCAGACCGTCGACACCGGCTACCTGTTCGTGTTCATCGGCGCCGCGCCCCTCACCGCGTGGCTCGACGGCACGCTCGACCGCGACCCGCGCGGGTTCGTCCGCTCGGGCCCCGACCTCCTCGTCGACGGGCGCCCCCCGGCCGGCTGGCCGCTGGACCGCCCGCCCTACCACCTCGAGACCAGCGTCCCGGGGGTGTTCGCGGCCGGCGACGTGCGCGCCGAGTCCGCCAAGCGCGTCGCGTCCGCCGTGGGCGAGGGCGCGATGGCCGTCATGCTCGTCCACCGGTACCTGGAGCAGCTGTGAGCGCACCCGCCGACGACCTGCGCGCGTCCCCGCCCGACGGCGCGCTGCCCTGCGACGTCGAGGAGCTGCGGACCCTCTTCCTGTTCGAGGCGCTCGACGACGACCAGCTGCGCTGGCTGTGCTGGCACGGGCACGTCGAGCACCGCGAGCCCGGACCGCTGTACGCCGAGGGCGAGCCCGCGCGCTGGTTCTACGTGCTGCTCGAGGGGACGGTCGCGATGTCGCGGCGCGTCGGCACCGACGACGTCGAGGTGTCCCGCACGTCGCAGCGCGGCGTGTACGGCGGTGCGACCGCCGCCTACCTGGGCGACCGGACGCCGCAGCGCTACTCGCAGACCATGCGGGTGCTCGCGCCGTCGCGGTTCTACGCGCTGCCCGCACCGGACTTCGCCCAGCTCATGACGTCGTGGTTCCCGATGGCCGTGCACCTGCTGGAGGGGCTGTTCGTCGGGCAGCGGACCACGCAGCAGGCGGTGGGTCAGCGCGAGCGGCTGCTCGCGCTCGGTGCGTTGTCGGCGGGCCTCACGCACGAGCTCAACAACCCCGCCGCGGCCGCGAACCGCGCGACCGCGGCGCTGCGCGAGCGCGTCGCGGGCATGCGGCACAAGCTCGCGATGATCGCCGACGGGCCCTACGACGCGACGACGCTCGGCACGCTCGTCGACCTGCAGGAGCAGGCCGTCGAGGCGCTCGCGAAGTCCCGCGCGCCCGGGGCCCCGCCGCCGCCGACGGCGCTGCAGCGCACCGACGCCGAGGACGCGGTCGCCGACTGGCTCGACGCGCACGGCATCGCCGGCGGGTGGGACCTCGCGCCGACGTTCGTCACGGCGCGGCTCGACCCGCCGTGGCTCGACCGCGTCGCCGACGCCGTCGCGCCGGGCATCCTCGAGGGCGCCGTGCGGTGGCTGTCCTACGCGCTCGAGACCGAGCAGCTCATGAACGACGTCGAGGACGCCACCTCACGCATCTCCTCGCTGGTCGGCGCCGCCAAGCAGTACTCGCAGATCGGCCGGGCGCCCGACCAGACGCTCGACGTGCACGAGCTGCTGGACTCGACGCTCACGATGCTCGAGCGGCGGCTCGACGGCGTCGACGTCGTGCGCGACTACGACCGCACGCTCCCGCCCGTGCACGTCTACGGCGCCGAGCTCAACCAGGTGTGGACCAACCTCATCGACAACGCCGCGCAGGCCATGGACGGGCACGGCACCCTGACGCTCACGACGCGCCGCGTCGACGACTGGCTCGAGGTCGAGATCGCCGACACCGGCCCGGGCATCCCGCCCGAGATCGCCGACCGCGTGTTCGAGCCGTTCTTCACGACCAAGCCCGTCGGGTCCGGCACCGGCCTGGGCCTCGACATCGCGTGGCGCATCGTCGTGACCAAGCACCACGGCGACCTGTCGGTGCGCTCGACACCGGGCGACACCCGGTTCGTCGTGCGCCTGCCCTACGCCCCGGCCGACGCGCCGGGTGACGACCCGGCCGTGCCCGGCCCCGACCCGGAGGTGACCGCGTGAGCGAGACCGCCATCGACCCGACCGTGCCGCCCAGCGGCCCCGGCTGCGTCGACTGCGACGCGTCGGGCGGCTGGTGGTTCCACCTGCGCCGGTGCGCCGCGTGCGGGCACGTCGGCTGCTGCGACTCGTCGCCCGCGCAGCACGCCACCGCGCACTGGCGCGACACCGGGCACCCGCTGGTGCGCAGCTACGAGCCGGGCGAGGACTGGTGGTGGGACTACTCGGCCGACGCGTACGGCCGGGGCCCCGACCTGGCCCCGCCGCAGGCGCACCCCGCCGACCAGCCGGCCCCCGGCCCGGCGGACCGCGTCCCGCCGGACTGGCGGTCCCGCCTGCACGCCTGACCCCGCCGCCGCGCCTGACCCCGCCGCCGCGCCGACCAGTGGTCAGTTCGGTGCCGATCCAGGGCGCTCGCCGCACCCGTTCTGACCAGTGGTCGCCGGGTGGGGTGCCGATGTGACCAGTGGTCAGTTCGGTGCTGGTTCTGGGCGTGCGCCGCTGTCGTTCTGACCAGTGGTCGCCGGGCGGGCTGCAGTTGTGACCAGTGGTCGCCGGGTGGGGTGCCGTTGTGACCAGTGGGCGGCGTGGGCGGGTCGGTCGGGCCTAGCCTCGGGGGATGAGCACGTTCGCGACCGCCGGCCGGATCGTCGTGGGGGCGGGGACCTCTGCGCAGGTGGGTGGGCTCGTCGACGAGCTCGCCGGTGCGGAGGGCGGGGTCGGCGGCGGGTCGCGGCGCGCGCGCCTGCTCGTCGTCGCGGGCGGCTCGGCCGACGTCGACGCGCTCACCACCGGGCGTGACGCGCACGTGTGGCGACACGGGGGCGAGCCCGACGTCGAGGCGGTGCGCGCGGCGGTCGCGCACGCGCGCGAGGTCCGGCCGGACGTCGTCGTCGGCTGGGGCGGCGGGTCGGTGCTCGACCTCGCCAAGTGCGTGGCCGTGCTCGTGCCGGGCGACTCCGACGTGCTGGACCACCTGGAGGTCGTCGGCCGCGGGCTGCCGCTGCCGGACGGTGCGCTGCCCGTCGTCGCGGTGCCGACGACGGCCGGGACGGGTGCCGAGGTCACGGCCAACGCACCGGTGCGCGTGCCCGAGCGCGGCGTCAAGGCGAGCCTCCGGGGCCGCGCGATGCTGCCCGCCGTCGCGGTCGTGGACCCGGAGCTGACGTTCGGCTGCCCGCCCGCGCTGACGGCGTCGTCGGGTGCGGACGCGCTCACGCAGTGCCTCGAGGCGTTCACGACCCCGCAGGCCACGCCCCTGACCGACCCGCTCGCGAGCGACGGGCTCGTGCGTGCCGCGCGCAGCCTGGTCCGCGCCGTCCACCACGGCGACGACGCCGGCGCGCGCACCGACCTGGCGATCGCGGCCCTGCTCTCGGGCATGGCCCTCGCCAACGCGAAGCTGGGTGCCGTGCACGGGCTCGCCGCCGCGCTCGGTGGGCGCCTCGGCGCGCCGCACGGGCAGGTGTGCGCCGCGGTGCTGGCCGCGACGACGGCCGCCAACGTCGCGGCCCTGCGCCGGCTCGGCGACGCGGGTGCGGCCGGGCTCGCGCGGTACGACGACGCCGCGGCCGCGCTGACCGGGCACCCCGCCGCGTGCGCGGCCGACGCGGTCGCGTGGCTCGCCGAGACCGTGACGGCGCTCGACGTGCCCGGGCTCGGCGCGCTCGGGCTGGCCGAGGAGGACGTGGCGGCCGTCGTCGCGGACGCGCTCGCGGCGTCCAGCACGCGCGGCAACCCCGTGACGCTCACCGTGGAGGAGATGACGGACGTCGTCACGGCGTCCTGGTGACGGTGCGACCTCGGGCCGCCGTCCGCCCCGAATCATGAGGCGACGCCGCGCACGCACCGCGAGGATAGGGGCATGAGCACCCTCGACCGACTGACCGCCGACCTCACGACCGCCCTCAAGGCCCGCGACGCGCTGCGCACCAGCACGCTGCGCCAGCTCATCGGCGCCGTGCGCCACGAGGCGAAGGCCGGGCCCGTCGAGCGCGAGCTCACCGAGGACGACGTGCTCGCGGTCCTGGCGCGCGAGGCCAAGAAGCGCCGCGAGTCCGCGCAGATCTACGCCGACGCGGGCGCAGCCGACCGTGCCGCGACCGAGACCGCCGAGGCCGACGTCGTCGACGAGTACCTGCCGACCCGGCTCACGCAGGACGAGCTCGTGGCCCTCGTGGACGCCGTCGTCGCCGACACGGGGGCGTCGAGCATGAATGACATGGGCGCCGTCATGAAGGAGGCGACGGCCCGCGCGCAGGGCCGTGCCGACGGCAAGGCCCTCAGCGCGCTCGTGCGCGCCCGCCTCGCCGGCTGACGCCCCGCCGGGCCGGAGCCCCGGCCGGCTGCTCCGGCTGACGCCCCGTGCGGTGCGACCCCCTCGGGGCCGCACCGCACGGGGCGCTCCCGCGCCCGGTCAGCGCTGCGACGCGGACGCGTCGGCCGGCGTCCCCTCCGCGCCGGTCCCGTCGGGGGCGGGACGTGCGGCGCCGTCGGACGCGTCGGCCGCGGCCATCGCGCGCCGGCCCGACGGCAGCGCGACGCTGACGACCACCACCACGAGCAGCGCGACGCCGGCGGCGACCAGGAGCGACTCGACGGAGTGCCGGTCCGCGAGCGGCCCGAACACCGCCATGCCCAGCGGCATCGCGACGGCCATGACGACGCCGACGAACCCGAACACGCGGCCCTGCCGCTCGGGCTCGACCGTCTCCTGCAGCACGGTCATCGTGGGCGTCGAGAAGAACGGCACGCCCAGGCCGATGAGGAACATGAAGCCGAAGAACACCCACATGTTCGTCGACAGGCCGAGGCCCACGTTGAGGACGGCGAACAGCAGGGTCGTCAGCACGACCATGTGCACGCGGTTGCGCAGACCGCCCCACCACGCGACCGCGACGCCGCCGAGCGTCATGCCGACGCTGAACGCCAGCTCGTTGGCGGTGAGCTTCCAGACCTCGTCGCCGAACGACCGCACGACCATGAGCGGCGTGAGGAACGACGGCGCGACGATCAGCACGAACACGACGCCCCACAGCAGCAGCACCCACCGCACGAACGCGTGCGTGACGACGTACCGGACCCCGCCCACGAGGTCGGCGACGTAGCCGCGGACCCCGGCCTCCTGGTCGGTGCGCACGAGACGCGGCACGGGCACGAGCAGCAGCAGCCCGATGCCGACGAGCGCGGTGACGACGTCGACGAAGAAGATCGCCTCGATCGACGCCCACGCGTACAGACCGGCCGCGACCGCGGGCGCGAGCAGCATCATGGCCGACTGGATGGTGCCGTTGACCCCGTTGACGCGCATGAGCTTGTCGGTCGGCACGATCTGCGGCAGCAGCGAGCTGACGGCCGGGGTCTGGATCCCGGCGCCGGCGGAGCGGATCGCGGCGGCGACGTACAGCAGCCACAGCTGGTCGTAGCCGGACAGCATGAGCACGGCGAGCGCGAGCGTGGTCGCGGCGATCGTCGCGTCCGCGCCGATGATGAGCCGGCGCCGGTCCAGCCGGTCGGCCCACACGCCGCCGAACACCGACACGACGGCCTGCGGCAGGAACCCGACGGCGGCGTACACCGCCATGACCGTGCCCGAGCGCGTCTGCAGCGTGAGGTGCCACATGATCGCGTACTGCACGAGCATCGAGCCGAACAGCGAGAACGTCTGGCCGGTGAGGAAGACCGTGACGTCGCGGCGCCAGCGCGGGCGGGCCGCGGCCGTGAGGGGGGCGTCGGCGAGCGGTGCGTCCGGTGCGGCGGCCGGGGCGTCGGCGTCGGTCCCGGCGCCGGTGCGGGTGGGGGTGGGCGGTCGGTCGTCGGGCGGCGGTGCGGTCGCGGGCGTGGTCATGGGGCGTCCTCGGTCGTGGCGGTGCGGTAGCGGCTGCGTCAGGCGTGCCGGTCGCGGGGGCGGGAGGTGGTGCGCGGCGGTGCCGGGGGTGTGCAGTGACGGACCTGCGGCGGCGCCGGGACTCACCGGGCCGTGCCACCGCGTCCGCGGCGCTTCCGTGGTGCGCCCGTGGTGGGCCGCGCCGCCGCGGGGTCGTCATCCTGACCCACCCGGGCCCGCGCTGTCAGCGGCTTTCGCCGCGTCGGTGTCGGTGGTCCGCGCGACCATCGTGCGCAGGGCCGCGGGCCCGACGAGTTCGGGGTGCGGCACCGGTCGGTACGCACGTCACGACGACCGACGAGGAGAGCGATGACGGCGACCATCACCGCGCGGGGACTGGTGAAGCGGTACGGCCAGGTCGAGGCGCTGCGCGGCCTGGACCTCGACGTGCCGCAGGGCACCGTGCTGGGGCTGCTGGGGCCCAACGGCGCGGGCAAGACGACGGCGGTGCGGATCCTCACGACGCTGCTGCGCCCCGACGAGGGGACCGCGACCGTCGCGGGTGCGGACGTGCTGCGCGACCCCGAGGAGGCGCGCCGCCGCATCGGGCTGTCGGGGCAGTACGCGGCGGTCGACGAGAACCTCACGGGTGCCGAGAACCTCGAGATGATCGGGCGCCTCTACGGCTTCCCGCGGCGCCGTGCGCGCGACCGTGCGCACGCGCTGCTCGGGCGGTTCGACCTGGCGGACGCCGGCGGACGCCCGGCCAAGACGTACTCGGGAGGCATGCGCCGCCGCCTCGACCTCGCGTGCGCGCTCGTCGCCGAGCCGCCCGTCGTGGTGCTCGACGAGCCGACCACGGGCCTGGACCCGCGCAGCCGCCTGCAGATGTGGGACGTCATCGCCGACCTCGTGCGTCAGGGCACGACGCTGCTGCTCACGACGCAGTACCTCGAGGAGGCCGACCGGCTCGCGGACGACATCGTCGTCATCGACCACGGCCGTGCGATCGCCCGTGGCACGGCCGACCAGCTCAAGGCTCAGGTCGGCGGCCAGCGCGTCGAGGTGCTGCTCGCCGACGCCGCCGACTCCGGTGCGGCCCGCGCGGCGCTCGCGGCCGTCGCGGCCGCGGACGACGACGTGCACGCCGACGGTGACGGTCGCGCGCTGTCGGTCGCGGTGGCCGACGGCACGCGCGTGCTGCGCGCCGTGCTCGACCGGCTCGACGCCGACGGCGTGGCCGTCCTCGAGGCGGGGCTGCGGCGCCCGACGCTCGACGACGTGTTCCTCACCCTCACGGGCCGCACGGCCGACGACGTCCAGGAGGAGACGCGATGAGCTCGCTCGCCCGCACGGTGACCGACACGCACGTCGTCGCCAAGCGCAACCTCATCAAGATCCTGCGCGTGCCCGAGATCCTCGTGGCGGTGCTGATCTCGCCCATCATGTTCGTGCTGCTGTTCGCGTACGTGTTCGGCGGTGCGATCGACCCCGGTGACGGCGTGAACTACCGCGAGTTCCTCATCCCCGGGATCTTCGCGCAGACCGTCGTCTTCGGTGCGACGTTCACGGGTGCCGGCATCGCGGAGGACATGCAGAAGGGCATCATCGACCGGTTCCGCTCGCTGCCGATGTCGCAGTCGGCCGTGCTCGCGGGGCGCACGCTGTCCGACGTCGTCTACAACGTGCTGTCGCTCGCGATCATGGCGCTCACCGGCCTGCTCGTCGGGTGGCGCGTGCGGGGGTCGTTCGTCGACGCCGTCGCCGCGTTCGCGCTGCTGCTCGTGTTCGCGTACGCGGTGAGCTGGATCATGGCGCTCGTCGGCGTCCTCGTGCCCAGCGTCGAGGTCATCAACAACGCGTCGTTCATCGTCATCATGCCGCTCACGTTCGTGTCGAACGCGTTCGTGCCGCTCGAGTCCTTCCCGGCCCCGCTGCAACGGGTCGTGGAGTGGAACCCCGTCTCGACGCTCACGCAGGCCTGCCGCGAGCTGTTCGGCAACACCAACCCGAACGCTGCCGTGCCCGACGCGTGGTCCATGCAGCACCCGGCGCTCTACACGCTGCTGTGCGTCGTGGTGATCCTCGTGGTGTTCGCGCCGCTCGCGATCGCGCGGTACCGCCGCACGTCGCGCTGACGGCGGCGCTGCGGGCGGTCAGCCCGCCGTGGCGGTCGGCGACGGCGCGGGCGTGGCGGTGCCGGCCGGGGCGGGGGACGTCCAGCCCACCTGCTGGACGATCCACGTGATCGCGTCGGGCGCCATGGTCTGGGCGGTGCTCCAGTCGTGACCGCCGACGTAGTCGCCGACCTGCACGGGCAGACCCTGCTGGGTGAGCGCGTCGGCGATGCGGTGACCTTCGGTGACGTCGTCGCCGCTGGGGACGCCGACGAACACCGGCAGCCGCTCGGAGTACGTCGTGCGGCCGATCACCTCGAGGGGCTCGTTGGCGGCCAGCGCCGAGGCCGAGGCGTGCAGCGCCGGCGCCTCGGGGACCAGGTAGGGCATGAGCGAGACGATGCCCGCGAACGTGGACTGGTGCCGCAGCCCCACGAGCAGCGAGCCGAGGCCGCCGGCGCTGATGCCGCCGATGACCCTGTGGGGCTGGTCCGGGACCGTGCGCAGGTGGGCGTCGGTCCACGGCACGACGTCGGAGACGAGGAACGTCTCGTGCAGCGCGCCGGGGGCGGGCATGTCCACCGGCTCGTCCGCGGCGCCCAGGTCGAGGTCGGGCGACACCACCACGACGGGCGGGATGGTGCCGGCGTCGATGAGCCCGTCGAGCACCTGGTCGAGGTGCGCCGCGGTGAACCAGTCGGCGCTCGTGCCGGGCGCCCCGTGCATCATGTAGAGCACCGGGTACCGCGCACCGGTGTCCTGGGAGTAGCCCGGGGGGACGTACAGGTACGTGTCGGAGTCGGGCACGCCGCGCGAGTGCGACGGGATCGTCACGTCCCACGTGCGCCCGGCCGTCGCCGTGGTGGGTGTGGGCGGGTCCGCGGGCTGGCCCGCGGCGAGCGCGTCGGGTGCGTCGCCGACCACGGTCGCCCCGACCGTGGCGATCCCGGCCCAGTCGCTGACGTACCCCGTCCCGACCCCCACGGCGAGCAGCCCGGTCGCGGCCACCAGGGTCAGGCACAGCAGCCCGCCCGTCACGGCGAGCAGACCCGCGGGATGGTGCCGGCGACGTCGTCGCCGCACGGTCCGGACGAGTGCGACGACGCAGACGACGGCGAGCAGCGCGCCCGCTCCCACCGCTGCCCACCCCTGCCACGAACGGTCGAGGATCGCGACGTGCACGGCTACCTCCGAGACTCCGGACGCCTCGGAGCCCCGAGGACGACGCTCAGGGTGCGCCGGTCGTCTGGGAGCCGGCTGGGCGCTCGCCGGGAGTGTCCTGCGCCGGGGCCTCGGCTGCGACGCTCGCGGGGCTCGTCGCGAGGACGACGCACGCCGCGATCGCGAGGACGAGCGCGGCGACCACGGGCACGGCCCACCCGGCGCGCACCGTGTCGCCGAGCACGGCGACGCCCACGGCACCGGGCACGACGACCTCGGTGACCGACAGCACGGCGGCCATGGACCCGGCGGAGCCGCGCTCGAGCGCCCGCAGGTACGCGAGCACGCCGACCGCTCCGCACGCGACGATCGCGATCGCGAGGGGCTGCAGCACGGTGTCGAGCAGCCCGCCGGACGCGTGCGCGCCGCGCGCCGCGATCGCGGCCCCCGAGTACCCGAGCCCGCCGAGCGTCGCGAGCAGCAGCGCGCCCCCGCGCGCGTACGCGGCGACGGTCGCGGCGACCAGCACGCCCGAGGCCACGAGCATCCCGGTGGTGAAACCGGACGGCGGCGTCACGGCGGGCTGCTCGCCGGAGCCCGCCGCGAGCACGACGAGCGCACCGACCACGGCGACGATCGCGCCGACGTCCCGGCCGCGCGTCGGCGCACCCAGCACGGTGCGCGCGAGCAGCACCACCACGACCACCGACGACGCGAGCAGGGCCTGCACGACGAACAGCGGCAGCCGGTCGAGCGCGACCAGCGACAGCAGCCACGCCGCCCCGTCGATGACGAGGGCGCCGACCACGAGCGGCTGGCGCAGCGCCGTCAGACCCTGCGCGCGGCGCGTCGCGACGGCCTGCATGACCGTGCTGACGCCGTAGCCGACGGCCGCGACGGTCGCGGCGAGCAGAGCGAGCACCACGGGGTCCTCCTCCCGTCCGCCGCGTCAGCGCCGGCCCGACGGCCGGACGAAGGGGAACGCGAGCGTGTCGCGGATCGACCCGCCCACGAGCATCATGACGACCCGGTCGACGCCGATCCCGACGCCGCCCGTGGGGGGCATCGCGAACTCGAGAGCCGACAGGAACTCGTCGTCGACCTCCATCGCCTCGGGGTCGCCCGCGGCCGCGAGGATCGACTGCTCGGTGAGCCGGCGGCGCTGCTCGACCGGGTCGACGAGCTCGGAGTACGCGGTGCCGAGCTCGGCGCCGAACGCGACGAGGTCCCAGCGCTCGGCGAGCCGCGGGTCGTCGCGGTGCCGCCGCGTCAGCGGCGACGTCTCCACCGGGAAGTCGGTGTAGAACGTCGGCTCGACGGTCTGCCCCTCGACGAACCGGTCGTACAGCTCCTCGACGAGGGCGCCGTGCGTCTCGTCGTCGTCGAACGCGACGTCGTGCGCGCGGCACAGCTCGCGCAGGTCGGCGAGCGGCAGGTCGGGCGTCACGGGCGTGCCGAGCGCGCGGGACACGGCGTCGTGCACGGTGAGCACGGGCCACTCGCCGTCGAGGCGGACGACCGTGCCGTCGGGCCGGTGCGCGACCGGTTCGCCGTGCACCGCGACCGCCGCCGCGACCACCAGCTCGCGCGTGAGGTGCCGCATCGTCGTGTAGTCGCCGTACGCCTGGTACGCCTCCATCGACGTGAACTCGGGGTTGTGGGTCGCGTCGACGCCCTCGTTGCGGAAGTTGCGGCCCAGCTCGAACACGCGCCCGACGCCGCCGACCATGAGCCGCTTGAGGAACAGCTCGGGGGCGATGCGCAGGTACAGGTCGAGGTCGTAGGCGTTGATGTGCGTCGTGAACGGCCGCGCGTTCGCGCCGCCGTGGATGCGCTGCAGGATCGGTGTCTCGACCTCGATGAACCCGCGCTCGACGAGCGAGGACCGGAGGGACCACACGGCGGCGGCGCGCGCCCGCAGCAGGTGCTCGGCGCGGTCGTTCAGCGCGAGGTCCATGTGCCGCAGCCGCACGCGCGCCTCGGGGTCGGCGAGGCCGCGGTGCTTGTCCGGTGGCGGCGTGAGCGCCTTGGCGGCCATGCACCACGAACGCGCGAGCAGCGTCGGCTCGCCCGACCGGCTGCGCACCGGGACGCCCGTGACGGACACCTGGTCGCCGAGGTCGACGGCCCGGCGCCACAGCGCCAGGTCGGCCGACCCGGAGGCGGTGAGCATGACCTGCAGATCGGCCCCGCCCTCCCGCAGCACCGCGAACACGACGCCCCCGAGGTCGCGCAGGCGGACGACTCGCCCGACCACCGCGAGCTCGTCCGCACCCGCGGCGGGGCTCGTGGTGCCGGGCGGCACGGCGTCGAGCACGGCGCGCGCCGCGGCGACCGCGGCCGTGCGGGGCACGGTCACGGGGTACGGGTCCATGCCGGCGGCGTGCAGCACGTCGAGCTTCGCGTGGCGCGTGCGCTGCTGCTCGGTGAGGCGGCGCGGTGGCGCGGTCACCGCGAGGGCCTCGTCCTCCTGCGCGACGACCGCCGCGACGAACGCGGGGTCGTGCAGCTCGGGGGAGCGGTCGGAGCGGTCGTCGGCACCGGTGAGCCAGCGCGGGTTGCGCGGCAGGAAGCCCTCGGCCTGCCCGAGCGCGAACACGACGCGCGTGAGCTGCCCGGCCGCCTCGTAGCACATGAGGCGCGGCTCCCAGTCGGGCAGGTACTTCTCGTTCGAGCGGTAGAGCTGCTCGAGCTGCCAGAACCGCGACGCGAGCAGCAGCACGCGGCGGTTGAACCGCTGCACGGGGGTCGCACCGACGCGCTCGCCGACCTCGAACGTCGAGCGGAACATCGCGAAGTTCATCGAGACCTTCTCGATCCCGAGGTCCCGCGACGCGGCGGCGAGCTCGGCGACCATGAGCTCGGTCACGCCGGCGACGGCGTCGGGCGAGCGGCGCATGACGTCGAGCGACAGCCCGCGCCGGCCCCACGGGACGAACGACAGCAGGCCGCGCACGGCACCGTCGGCGTCGTGCGCGGTCACGACCACGATGCGCGGGTCGACCGGGTCGCCGAGCCGCTCGAGCGCCATCGAGAAGCCGCGCTCCTCGCCGTGCCGCCAGCGGTCGGCGTCGCGCACGAGCTCGGCGAGCTCGTCGGCGGGGATCGCGGACTGGCGGCGCACGCGGACCTCGTACCCGGCGGCCTTCCCGCGCTCGACCGCACGGCGCACGGGGCGCAGGGCAGGGTTGGCGAGGTCGATGCGGCGGGTCACGACGACGGCCTCGTCACCCATGGGCACGGGGTGCAGGCCCGCGTCGCGGTAGGTGCGGGCGCCGGCCTCGGTGGTCGACGTGACCGCGGGGATCCAGCCGTGCTGCCGCGTGTGCAGGAGCCAGCGGTCCACGGCCGCCGGCCAGGACTCGCGGGCCCCGACGGGGTCGCCGGCGGCGAGGCTCACGCCGGACACCACGCGGTACGACACGGCGGCGCGACCGTCGGGGGAGAACACCGCCGAGCGGTCGTCGCGCGTCGCGAAGTAGCCGAGCGAGTCGTGCTCGGGGTCCTCCAGCAGCAGGCGCCGCACCGCGAGCGCGTCGGCCGCGCGCTCGCCCGCGGGGCTCGCCGACGAGCGCAGGAACACGGCGATGCCCAGCAGCAGGCCGGCCGCCGAGACGAGCCCGACGAGCGCGCCGACCCACGCGGGGCCGTGGCCGCTCGCGACGACGCTCGAGTGGATGCCGAGCACGTGCGACAGGCTCCAGCCGAGCCGGTCGCCCTGCGTGGTGAGCCCCGCGGGGTCGAACTGCAGCAGCGTGTAGGCGAGCGTGGCCGCGGCGAGGGCCGTGGCGCCGGTGACGAGCACGGCGCGCCACCACGCGCCGCGTCGCAGCCGGGCCGGGAACGCGCGCCGCGCCGAGACGAGGACCACGATGATCGGCAGCGAGAAGCAGAACGCGACGACGTCGCGCGTGGTGACCTCGAGCTCGGCGAGCGTCGCCGACCCGGTCGCGACGAGCACGAGCGTGAGCAGGCCGATGAGGGCGACGGGCAGCTGCCACACGACCACGACGAACCACACGGCGGCCCGCAGGCGGCGCAGCACGCCGGACGCGACGACGCCGACGAGGATCGCGGAGAACAGCCCCGGCTGCGCGGGGACGTTGGTCATCGACAGCACGTGGCCGACGGCGCGGACCTGGTGCGGCCAGAACGGCAGCAGCACGAGCGCCACGAGCAGCCAGATCGCGTACGCCTGGAGCACGCGGCCCGTGACGTGCGCGACGCCGCGCGCCCAGGGCGACGCGTGGGGCGTGCCGGCGGGGGCGGCGTCCCCCGCGTCCCGCGTCGGGCGGGCGTCGCCGCGCGGCACCGGCCGTCGCGTGTCGACGTCGGTGCCCGTCGACGGTGCCGGCTCGGTCGACGTGCGCGCCATGCGCGGTACCCCGCAGGTTCGTCAGCCCGGGGCGCGGTCGCAGGGCTGCGCACGTCGGTCCCACCGGTGGGCGGCCCGCTGCGCGGACGGCCGTGAGGGCCAATCTGCCCCTCGGGGCGAACCTGTGCAACGAGACGTCCGCCCAGGTCGGACGCGCACGGCGCCCGCGGGCCCTGCGCGTGGGCCCCCGCACTGCCCGCGGGTGCCCGGGACGTCCGGTCCGTGACGAGCGTCCGGTTCGCCGGCGGATCCGCCGGGCGCACGGCCTGGCCGTGGGACCACGGGGCAACTACCGTTGCGCAAGTGACTGAGAACCGTGCCAACGGCACCGCGCCGGTGACCGCCCCCCAGCACTCCGTCGAGGGCTTCGTGAAGGAGTTCCTGCGCGAGCTCCACTTCGGCCAAGGGGTGACGCTCGCACGCGCGAGCGACAACGACCAGTACCTGGCGCTCGCGCGCACGGTGCGCGAGTACCTCATGGCCCGGTGGCTCGAGACGCTGCGGCGGCAGTTCGACGCGCAGGCGAAGTCGGTCGCGTACCTGTCGGCCGAGTACCTGCTGGGGCGCCAGCTCGACAACGCGCTCATCGCGACCGACCTCACCGAGATCGTCGAGGAGGGGCTCGCGTCCCTCGGCATCGACCTCGCGACCCTGCGTGAGCAGGAGGTCGAGCCGGGTCTCGGCAACGGCGGCCTGGGGCGTCTCGCCGCGTGCTTCGTGGACTCGCTCGCGACGATGAGCGTGCCGTGCATCGGCTACGGCATCCGCTACGAGTACGGCATCTTCCGCCAGACGTTCGTCGACGGCTGGCAGGTCGAGCAGCCGGACACGTGGCTGTCGCTCGGCGCGCCGTGGGAGTTCCCGCACCCCGAGCACTCGGTGCCCGTGCACTTCGGCGGCCACACCGAGACGTACGACGACGGCGGCGTCGAGCGCACGCGCTGGGTGCCCGCGTGGGACGTGCTCGGCGTGCCCTACAACTACATGGTCCCCGGCTACCAGAACGGCCGCGTCAACACGCTGCGCCTGTGGAGCGCGCGCGCGACCAAGGCGTTCGACCTGCAGATCTTCAACTCCGGCGAGTACGTCGACGCGGTGCGCGCGCAGACGTTCGCCGAGAACATCTCGAAGGTCCTGTACCCCGAGGACTCGACGCCGCAGGGCAAGGAGCTGCGCCTGCAGCAGCAGTACTTCTTCGTCGCGTGCTCGATCCGCGACTTCGTCGAGAACGTGCTGCCCGAGGACTTCGACCTGCACGACCTGCCCGAGCGCATCATCTTCCAGCTGAACGACACGCACCCCGTGATCGCCGTCCCGGAGCTCATGCGCATCCTGGTCGACGAGAAGAAGTGGGACTGGGACGAGGCGTGGGCGGTGACGCAGAAGTGCTTCGCGTACACGTGCCACACGCTGCTGCCCGAGGCGCTCGAGGTGTGGCCGGTCGAGCTGCTGGGCCGGCTGCTGCCGCGGCACCTGGAGATCATCTACCGCATCAACGACGACTTCCTCGCGGAGGTCGCGCAGCGGTTCCCCGGCGACGAGCTGCGCCTGCGCCGCATGTCGATCATCGCCGAGCACCCCGAGCGGTCGGTGCGCATGGCGTACCTCGCGACCGTGGCGGGCGCGAAGGTCAACGGCGTCGCCGAGCTGCACAGCCAGCTGCTGCGCGACAAGGTGCTCCCGGACTTCTCGGAGTACTGGCCGGACAAGTTCACCAACGTCACCAACGGCGTCACGCCCCGGCGGTTCGTGCGCCTGGCGAACCCGGCGCTGTCGGAGCTCATCACCGACGCGGTCGGCCCCGGGTGGGTCACGGACCTCGAGCGGCTGCGCGAGATGGAGCCGCTGGCCGACGACGCCGAGTTCCGCGAGCGGTTCCGTGCGGTCAAGGCGCACAACAAGGACCGTCTGAACGCGCTGCTGCAGCGCCGCGACGGCATCACGCTGCCGGCCGACGCGATGCTCGACGTGATGGTCAAGCGCCTGCACGAGTACAAGCGGCAGACCCTCAAGGTGCTGCACATCGTGTCGCAGTACGAGCGCATCGTCAGCGGCGAGCTCGACCCCACGAGCATCCCGCGGCGCGTGTTCGCGTTCGGCGCCAAGGCGGCCCCGGGCTACAAGATGGCCAAGCAGATCATCGGGCTCATCAACCACGTGGGCGCGGTCGTCAACACCGACCCGCGCGTGCAGGGTGCGCTCACGGTCGTCTTCCCGCCCAACTACAACGTCACGCTCGCCGAGACGCTGATCCCCGCGGCCGACCTGTCGGAGCAGATCTCGCTCGCAGGCAAGGAGGCGTCGGGCACCGGCAACATGAAGTTCGCGCTGAACGGCGCCCTGACGATCGGCACCGACGACGGCGCGAACGTCGAGATCCGGCAGCTCGTCGGCGACGACCACTTCTTCCTGTTCGGTCTCCTCGAGCCGCAGGTCGAGCAGGTCGTGGCCGCCGGGTACGAGCCGTCCCGGTACTACGAGGAGAACCGCACGCTGCGCCGCGCGATCGACCTCATCGCGTCGGGTGCGTTCGCGAACGGCGACCGCAAGGTCTTCGAGCCGATCGTGTCGAACCTGCTGCACGAGGACCGGTTCCTGGTGCTCGCGGACTTCCAGTCGTACGTCGAGGCGCAGGAGCGGGTCGACGCCGCGTACCTCGACACCGAGGGGTGGACGCGCTCGGCGATCCTCAACGTCGCGCGGTCCGGGTTCTTCTCGTCCGACCGGTCGATGTGGGACTACATCGACCGCATCTGGCACGCGCAGCCGGTCGTCGCGCGCTGACGCGACTCCCCGGTCGCACGACGGTCCCGCACCCACCGGGTGCGGGACCGTCCGACGTCCGGGGCTCTCTGCCGCCACCCACCCGGCGCCACCCACCCCCCCGCCGAACGCGGGGTTCGGCCGGTTCCGAGGGTCCAGAAGCGGCCGAAGTCCGCGCTCGACGGCCGTGACGGGGCGGTGGCGACGGGGCGACGAGGGGACGGGTGCCGGCGTCAGGCGCGCAGCGCCGCGACCGACTCCTCGAGGCGTCGGGCCGTGCCCGAGAGCTCGTCGGCGGCGGTGCGGATCGTCGCGATCCCGTCGAGCGAACGCTCCTGCCGCTCCTCGACGCCGCCGATGCCGGACTCGATGCCGCGGCCCGCGCGCGCGGCCTCCGCGACGGCCTGCGCCATCTGCGCGGTGGTCGCGGTCTGCTCCTCGACGGCGCCCGCGATGGTCGTCTGGTAGTCGTCGATGCGGGACACGACGTCGCTGATCCGCGAGATCTCCTCGACCGCGCGGCCCACGGCCGACTGGATCTGCTCGACCTGGTCGCCGATCTGCCCCGTCGCGCGCGCGGTGGCCTGCGCGAGGTCCTTGACCTCGCCCGCGACGACCGCGAACCCCTTGCCGGCCTCGCCGGCGCGGGCCGCCTCGATGGTCGCGTTGAGCGCGAGCAGGTTCGTCTGCTCGGCGATGCCCGTGATGACCTTGACGACCGACCCGATCTGCGCGGACGACTCGCCGAGCTCGGCGACCGAGCGCTGCGTCTGCTCGGCGATCCGCACGGCGTCGGCGGCGATCGCGGCCGCGTCGGCCGTGGTGCGGGAGATCTCGCCGATCGACGCGTCCATCTGGTGGGCACCCGCCGCGACGGACTCGACGCGGTCGGCGACCTCGCCGGCCCCGACGGACACGCCGCGCAGCTGGTCGGTGGACTCCTGCACCGCGACCGTCAGCTCCTGCGAGGACCCGACGAGCGTCGCGGCGGCCTCGGCGACCGCGCGCGCCGACGTCGTGACCTCGGTCGTCGCGGCCGTCGTGCGGTCGAGCGTGGCGTTGAGCGCGACCGCGAGCCGGTCCAGCTCGGTGCGCTCGCGGCCCGTGTCGAGACGCGCGGACGAGTCGCCCGACGCCAGGGCGTCGGTGGCCCGCGCGAGGGGCCGCACGATCGAGCGCTGCACCGCGATGCCCGCGCCGGCGAGCACGAGCAGCACCGCGAGGGACACCCCGATCACGGGTACTGCGTCGGCCAGCGCCGCGGCCTGCACGTCGTCGACGTAGATGCCCGAGCCGACGACCCAGCCCCACGGCTCGTAGCCCGCGACGTAGGAGATCTTGGGCTGCGGGTCCTCGGCGCCGGGCTTGGGCCACTGGTAGGCCACCGTGCCGGCGCCGTCGGCCTCGACCACCTCGACCATGCGCACGAACAGCCGGAGCCCGTCCGGGTCCTCGTAGTCGCCCAGCGCCGTGCCGTCCATCTCGGGCTTGATCGGGTGCATGAGCATCGTCGGGGCCATGTCGTTGACCCAGAAGTACTCGTCGCCGCCGTAGCGCATGGTCCCGAGGGTCGCGAGCGCGCCCGCCTGCGCCTCCTCGACCGTGACCTCGCCGGCCTGCGCGCGCGCCGCCCACGCCTCGACGACGCCCAGGGCGGACTCCACGACGTGCTGCGTCGCGGTCGAGCGCTCGGCGAGGATGCGCCGCTCGACGCCGCCCACCGCGACCGCGGTGAGGACGAGCAGGCCGATCGCGGTGAGGACCACGAGCGCGGCCATGCGGGTGCGGATCCGGAACTGGCTCATCGGGCGGCCTCCTGTGCGTCGGCGCCCCCTGCCGGCGTCCCGGGCGGTCGGACGACGACCCGGGTGCCTCTCCGTCGGCCGCGCGCGGCGGAACGTGAGCCGGACCACAGGGTGAAACGCCGTGCGCCTGGGCCGTCGGTCCCGTCCGTGCAGGCTCAGGGGGCGCCGACCGGCCCCGCCGTCGAGGTCGCGAACCGCACGTGGGCGACGTCCGCGCTGCTCGTGTACCGCGCGAGGCCCAGCCGCAGCGCCGTCACGCGGTACTCGGGCGTGCTCGTCGCCGTCCCGGCCGTGTACGGCTCGCTCGGTGGTGCGCCGGGCCGGTCCGGCTGCACGTTGAGCATGAGCGACACGACGCTCGGCAGCACGGCGACCAGCGACGACAGCGCCGTGACGAGCGTGCCGGACAGCGTCGCGAGCGTCGCGCCGAGGGTCGTGACCGGTACGACGAGCGCGGTGCGCAGCACGGGTGCGACGAGGCCCAGGAGCGCCGCGCCCGAGCCGTTCAGCGCCCCCGTGATCGAGCTCAGCGAGAGGCCGAGGACGCCGAGGACGGTGTTGACGAGCGTGCCCGTGAGCCCGGTCGCCGTCACGGTGACGGCCGCGGTCGGCGGCACCGCGGTGCCCGCGGCGGAGTCGAGGATCGCCCCGACGGGTGCGGTGAGCTGCACGCGGACCCCCGCGACGTTCACGGTGACCGGACCCGTGACGGGCACGGTCGCGCTCGCCGCGACCGTGGTGGTCAGGTCGACGGTGACGGTCGCGGACCGGACCGCCGTGAGGAGCGCCTGGACCACCTGCCCGGTCCACGTGTCGAGCAGCGCCCCGACCCGCGTCAGCAGAGGGTTGAGCACCGTGGCGCTCAGGACGACCTCGGTGTTGGGTGGTTGGCTGCTGAGCGCGCCCGGCGCGTAGCCGAGCAGCGCGTCGAGGTCGACGTCGATGACGCCGGACGACAGGTTCAGCGTCACGACGCCGTCGGTGAGCGGAGCCGTGAGCAGCGGGGCGACCGCCCCGGCGACGTCCGGCGTGGTGACCGTGACCGTGCCGGACAGCGGCGCGAGCGACAGCCCGGCGCCGAGCTGCCCCAGCAGCCCGGTGCGGATCGCCGCGGCGATCGGCCCCGACGTGCCCCCCAGCGTCCCGAGGTTGGTCTGCAGCGTGCCGACGGTCGCGTTCACGGCCTGCACGAGCTGACCGAGCACCGGGCTGCTGGTCCGCAGCCCGACGTCGGCCACCCCGTAGCTGCGCACGGCACCCGTGGCCGTGCCGTCGCCCCACAGCAGCGCTCGCAGGTCGGCGCACCCGTCGAGCTGCGCGCTGGAGGCGACGGCACCCACGCGCAGCTGCGTGTCGGCGAGGTTCGTGATCGCCGGCAGCAGCGTGCCGAGCGACACGTACGCCGGCCCGGGCAGCTGGTCGGACGGGGTCGTCGGCGTGACCTGCACGCCGCCGCTGTCGTTCACCAGGCCCGCGGCGCCCGCGGCCGTGCCGTGGCCCGACACCTGCGCGTACTGGTTCAGCGCGCCCGCCGAGCCGGCCGGCAGCCCGACCCCCAGCCCCGTGAGGTTGAGACCCACGACGTTGAGCGCGCTCGCCGTCAGCGGGTTGAGCCGCGTCGCGGTCGGTGCCGGCGAGCCGGGGTCGATCGCGGTCGGCGGCGTGACGGTCAGGGTGCCGTCGGCGGCGCGCACCAGGCGCACGCCCTGCAGCGCGGCGACCGGGTCGAGGTCCGTGCCGAGCAGGCTCCCGGACAGGAACCGGCCCGCCGAGGTCGCGGTGAACCCCTCGTCCTGGCCGCAGCGCAGCGACGACGTCGCGGTCAGGCCGTGGACCCACTCGTCCTCGCGCCACGCGGCGGTCGACGTCGACACGACGGCGGGGGCGGCCACGGCGGCGGCCGCGGCGGCGGCCACCAGGGCCCGGACGGCAGCGCGCATGTCAGCCTCTCCTCGGGGTCGGCGGTGCTGGACGTCGGGCCGCACCCAGCAGCCCGGCGCCGAGCGCGAGCGCCGCGGCGGCGGCGAGCGCGAGCAGCACGGGGTCGGCGCCCGTGCGCGGCAGCCGGTCGGCCGGTGCGGCGACGACGGGCGGGCCGCCGTCACCCGGCGCCCCGGGCGCTCGCGGTGGCGTGGACGGCACCGGCACGTCGTCGATCGCGACCGCGCGCAGGCCGAGCCCGACCTCGTTCGTCAGACCCATGAGGGTCTCGTCGGCGGACGCGGCCGCCGAGTCCTCGACGGCGAGCGACACCAGCAGGTGCTCGGGCGCGCCGGGCGCGATCGGGTCGAGCTCGAACCGGGGGCCGGCGCCCGGGCCCGCCGTGCTGGTCCCTGCGTATGTCGCGACGGCGCGTTCGCCCGCACCGCACGTGGGCGCTCCCGCGCCGTCCTGCCACGGGGCGTCGCAGCTGCGGACGACGAGCACCAGGCCGCGCGGGTGCTCCGTCAGCGCGCCCACGCTGTGCAGCTCGACCTCGAGCTCGGCGCGCGCCGCGTCCTCGAGGCGGGCGTCGACCC
>NZ_BCRB01000053.1 GCF_001552375.1 Cellulomonas iranensis NBRC 101100 = JCM 18110
GTCAGCGCCGCCCGCCCCGCCGCCAGGTAGGCGTCGACCGCGGCCGCCAGGTCGCCGTGCCGGCGCAGGCCGGCCGCCGCGCGCCGCAGCGCCGCGACGTCGCCCGCGACGTCCTCGCCGAGGGCCGCGCGCGCCCGCGAGTCGACCACGCGGGCACGGGCGAGCCACGCGCCCCGCCGCTGCGTGCGGCTGCGCGTCAGCAGCGCGGCGGCCAGCTCTCGCGCACGGACGGCGTCGCCGCGCGCGAGGTGCAGCTGCGCGAGGCGCGTCTGCGCCTCGACCCACATCAGCCACGTCCCGGCACGCGCGTGCTCGTCCGCGGCGTCCTGGGCCGCCGCGATCGCCTCGGGGAGCAGCCGCAGGTCGGCCATCGCGTCCGCCACCTCGACGTGGTGCTCGCCCAGCGGCAGCCCGGCGGCGCGGTACGCGTCGGCGACCTGCGCGAACTCCCGCAGGCCGTCGGCGAGGCGCCCCTGGTGCACGGTCACCCAGGCGTGCGTCTGCCGCGTGACCACGTGCGGCACCGGGCCGAGGCCCGACGCGACCGCCACGGCGCGGGACGACCAGGCGAGCGCCTCCGCGTGCCGGCCACGGGCCGCCAGCACGAGCGCGAGGTTGTTGGCCACGCGGACCGTCACGTCGTCCGACGCCCGGCCCGAGGAGAGGATGCGCCGGTACCGGGCCTCCGCGTCACGCAGGCGACCCGCGTTGTGGTCGAGCGCCGCGCGCTGGAGCTCGAGGTACGCCCCGAGCCGCTCGCGCTCCCCCGCGGCGGCGTCGCGCGCCTCCGCGAGGGCCCGCAGCGCCGCGTCGACGTCCCGCACGGCACCCGTCACGCGGCCCTGCCCGTGCCTCACCGCGGCACGCGCCGCGAGCAGCTCGGCGTCGACGAGCCGGTCGCCGTGCCGCGGCCCCAGGCGGAGGGCCCTGCCGAGCAGGCGGGCCGCCTCGGCGTGCTCCCACCGCGCGCGGTGCACCGCGGCCAGCGCACGCAGGCCGACCGCGTGCGCGGCGTGCGCGGACGCGTGCCGCGCCCGCAGCACCAGCGCGTGCGCGTCCTCCTCGACGGCGCGCGGGTCGGACGCGGCCCGGTCCGCGAGCGCACGGGCACGTATCAGCAGCGCGTCGCGGCGCTCCTGCTCCGTGGACCCGTCCGCGAGCGGCGCCGTCCGCGTCATGTCCCTCCCGCCCCAGGCAGCACGAGGCCCCCAAGGAGCCCGACGATGAGCACCACCGACGCTACCGGTCACCCCCACCCCGACCCCGCGGGGTCCGCCGCGCGGACCAAGGTCCGGCGGCAGGTGACCGAGCTGGTCCGCACCGCGCAGGACCCCGCGCTGCGCCGGCAGGCGGCGCGGTCCGTCTCGCGCCGGTACCACGCCCGCACGGACCAGCGGATCGGCGCCGTCACGGACGACGGCGGGCCGCACGTGCTGGCGGTCGAGGGCGAGCTGGTCGTCACCGCGGCGACGTGGTCGGACCGGGGCGCGCGCGCCTACCTCGAGGCGCGCGGGCTGCGCCGCGCGCGCGTCGACCTCGACGGCATCGCCGAGCGCGTCGTGCTGCTGCGCGCCGAGGGCGTCACGCTCGACGACCTCGACGACACCGTGGCCGAGCTGCGCCTGCGCGGCTTCGCGGCGTCGCAGAACCAGGTGCTGCCGTGCGACCCCGTCATGAAGAACCTCGGCGGCCCGGCGCTCGCCGACCCGCTGCCCCCCGTGACGGACGGTCCGGCCGACGACGCACCCCACGTCGCGGTGGTCGACACGGGCATCGACGCCCGCGTGCGCGCCGACGGCTGGCTCGCGGCGGTGCCGCGCCACCGCCGCGGGCGGGACCGCAACATCGACCCGCTCGACATCGAGCCCGACGACGGCTACCTCGACCTGTGCGCGGGCCACGGCACGTTCGTCGCGGGCGTGGTGGCACGCGTCGCGCCGCACGCGCGCCTCACCGTCCACCGCGCGCTGCTGGGCGGTGGCGTCGGCAGCGAGGTCGACGTGGCCACGGCCATGGTGCGGGCGGCGCGCGCGGGAGCCGACGTCATCAACCTGTCGCTGGGGTCGAGCACGCGGTTCGACCAGCCGTCGCTGGCCGTCGAGGCCGCGCTCGAGGCGATCGAGGCGATCGAGGACGAGACCGGACGCGAGATCCTCGTGGTCGCGGCCGCCGGCAACTCCGGCAGCACGCGACCCGTGTGGCCGGCCGCGTTCCGGCAGGTCGTCGCGGTCGCGGGGCTCACGCCGGACGGTCGGCCCGCACCGTGGTCGAGCCACGGGTTCTGGGTCGACTGCTCGGCCGTGGCCGAGGGCATCCGCGCACCGTTCGTCGAGGGTCGCGAGTCGTACGAGTTCACGGCCGACCCCGACGACTTCCCCGCCGACGCGTTCGCGTGGTGGAGCGGGACGTCGTTCGCCGCGCCGCAGGTCGCCGGCGCCGTCGCGAACCTCATGCGGGAGCACGGCGTCGGCGCGCGGCGCGCCTACGCGCGGCTGCGCGCCACCGGACGCCCGCTGCCGGACTACGGCCGCGCGCTGCACGTGCTGGGCGGGTTGTGACGCCGCGCCGGTGCGTACGGACGCGCGCGAGGTATCAGGGCGGCACGCCACCGCCTCTCATCGGGGGGACGCGCCGGACCGTCGCCGACCCCGCCACCACCACCGTGTGCCCCACCGAGGAGGAACCGTGCGACGTCGCCCCGCAGCCGGCCCGGCGAGGCTGCCCGACGCGGCAGCGCGGCGGGGCCCCGCGCCGCACCGCGGCGTGCGCGCACCCAGGTCGGAGGGCTGACGTGCTGGGCACGTGCCTCGCGGCGCGCCATGATGGCCTGCGGGACGAGCCCGACGGTCGGAGGAGGCGCGCGGTGAGCAGCCGGGAGCAGCGAGGCGGTCCGTACCACGAGCGCACGACCTCGCAGCTCGTCTCGGGTGCCCTCGCGGGCGACGAGGGGTCCTGGTCGGAGATCGTGCACCGCCACACGGCGCTCGTCATGTCCCGCGTGCGGCAGTTCCGCCTCACGCCGCAGCAGGCCGAGGACGTCGCCCAGACCGTCTGGCTGAACCTCCTCGAGCACCTGGGGGACCTCCGCGAGCCCGAGGCACTGCCCGGGTGGATCGCGACCGCGACCCGGCACGAGTGCATCCGCGTCACCCAGCAGGCGCGCCGCTCGGTGCCCGTCGACCCCGCCACCGGGCGTCTCGACGCGCCCGACCACGCCGACCTCGACGCCGAGCTGCTGCGTGCCGAGCGGCACGCCGCGCTGCGGGCCGCGCTCGCCGAGCTGCCCGATCACCAGCGCGAGCTGCTGCTCCTGCTGTCGACCGACCCCGCACCGAGCTACCAGGAGGTGTCGGCGCTGCTCGGCATCCCGATCGGGTCGATCGGGCCGACACGGCAGCGTGGGCTCGCGCGGCTGCGTCGGACCGCCGCGATCCGCACCTACCTCGCGGCCCCGACCGGGACCACCACGCGTGAAGGAGGCCACGATGCCCTGGCCCTCGGATGAGCCGCCCGCACCGGCCTGGTCGCCCGAGACCTGGCAGGACGACGACGCGCTCGCGGCCGACCTCGCCGCCGCGGTCGCCGACGACGACCTGCGCCGGCGCGTCGAGCGCGCCGCGTCGTCCGCGTTCCACGCGCACCGCGGCATGCTCGCGCTCCGCGACGAGCTCGCGGTCGACCTGCTCCTGCTGGAGCTCGTCCACGACTCGAGCACGGCGGACGGCCCCGTGGCCGTCCGGGACCGGAGCGGGCAGCCGTCACGGACCCTCGTGTTCGAGGGGGACGGCGTCGGCGTCGAGGTCGAGGTGGGCGACTCCGGCGTCGAGGGCCAGCTGATCCCCGCACGTCGGGGGCACGTCGTGCTCCGGACGCCGGACCGCGACGTCGCCGAGGTGACGACCGACGAGGTCGGCTACTTCCGGCTGGGGATCACGCCCGAGGGGCCCGTCCGGCTCGTCTGCGAGACACCCGACGGCACGTGCGTGACGCCGTGGCTGCCGTGGTGACGCGTCGCTGAGCCCGCCGGCGCGCCGGGCGCGGTCCGCAGGGGGGACCACGCACGGCGCGGGGCGGGTACGCGCCACCCGGGACGCAGGACGGCCCGGCACCCTCGAGGGTGCCGGGCCGTCCTGCGTGGTGGACCTGCCGTCAGGCAGCGTCCTCCTCGGTGAGGTTGCGCGTCTTGCTCTGGTCCAGCGGGATGCCGGGGCCGTTGGTCGTCGAGAGCGTCGCCTTGGTGATGTAGCGGCCCTTCGACGCGGCCGGCTTGAGACGCAGGATCTCCTCGAGCGCCGCGGCGTAGTTCTCCACGAGCTGGACGTCGGAGAACGACGTCTTGCCGATGATGAAGTGGAGGTTCGCGTGCCGGTCGACGCGGAACTCGATCTTGCCGCCCTTGATGTCGGACACGGCCTTGGCCACGTCCATCGTCACGGTGCCGGTCTTCGGGTTCGGCATGAGACCACGCGGGCCGAGGACCTTGCCGAGGCGGCCGACCTTGCCCATGAGGTCCGGCGTCGCGACGGCGGCGTCGAAGTCGGTCCAGCCGTCGGCGACCTTGGCGATGAGCTCGTCGCCGCCCACCTCGTCGGCGCCCGCGGCGCGGGCCTGCTCGGCGCGCTCGCCGTTCGCGAAGACGATGACGCGGGCGGTCTTGCCGGTGCCGTGGGGCAGGTTGACCGTGCCACGGACCATCTGGTCGGCCTTGCGGGGGTCGACACCGAGGCGGAACGCGACCTCGACGGTCGCGTCGTACTTGGTGGTCGACGTCTCCTGCGCGAGGCGCACGGCCTCGAGCGGCGCGTAGACGCGGCCGGCCTCGATCTTCTCGACGGCGGCGCGGTACGCCTTGCTGTGCTTGGGCATCTGCCTGTCTCCTTCTCAGCAGTCGTGGTCGAACGGGCCGCACGCGGGCCCTGCCACAGGGGTGGTGCGGGGCGGCGCCCGGCGGGCGCCGCCCTGGGGGGTCTCAGTCCTGGACCGTGATCCCCATGGAACGCGCGGTGCCGGCGATGATCTTCTCGGCGGCCGCGAGGTCGTTCGCGTTGAGGTCCTCGAGCTTGGTGGACGCGATCTCGCGCACCTGCTCGCGGGTGAGGCTCGCGACCTTGGTGGTGTGCGGCGTGGGCGAGCCCTTGGCGACGCCCGCCGCCTTCTTGATGAGCTCGGCGGCCGGCGGCGTCTTCGTGATGAAGGTGAACGAGCGGTCCTCGTACACCGTGATCTCGACGGGGATGACGTTGCCGCGCTGCGACTCGGTCGCCGCGTTGTACGCCTTGCAGAACTCCATGATGTTGACGCCGTGCTGACCGAGCGCGGGGCCGATCGGCGGCGCGGGGGTGGCCGCGCCGGCGTTGATCTGGAGCTTGATGAGGCCGGTGACCTTCTTCTTCGGGGGCATGACGCCTCCCTCTCTTCCTCGTGGGCCGACGCCGTGGGCGATGACCCGGTTGCAGGGCCCCGCGGCGCGGGGCGGTCAGCAGGTCAGATCTTCGAGACCTGGCTGAAGGACAGCTCGACCGGGGTCTCCCGGCCGAAGAGCGACACGAGCACCTTGAGCTTCTGGCTCTCGGCGTTGATCTCGGAGATCGTGGCGGGCAGCGTGTCGAAGGGGCCGCCGTCTGTGACGGTGACCGACTCGCCGACCGTGAAGTCGACCTCGACGGGCTTCGCGGCCGCCTTGGTGGCGGCCTGCGTGGGCGCCTTGGCCTCGATGACGGGCGCGAGCATCGAGAAGACCTCGTCGAGCGTCAGGGGGACCGGCTGGTGGGTGTGGCCGACGAAGCCCGTGACGCCGGGCGTGTGACGCACCGCGCCCCACGACTCGTCGGTGAGGTCCATGCGGACGAGGACGTAGCCGGGGATCCGCACGCGCTTGACGACCTTGCGCTGCGCGTTCTTGATCTCGACGACCTCTTCCATGGGCACCTCGACCTGGAAGATGTAGTCCTCCATGTTGAGGCTCTGCGTGCGCGACTCGAGGTTCGCCTTCACGCGGTTCTCGTAGCCGGCGTACGAGTGGATGACGTACCAGTCGCCGGGCTGGCGGCGCAGCGCGGTCTTGAACGCCTCGACCGGGTCTTCGTCGTCCTCGTCCTCGTCCTCGTCGGCGGCGTCCGCCACGGGCTCGTCGGCGTCGACCTCGTCGTCGCCGGCCACGTCGTCGACCTCGGTCGCCTCGACGTCCTCGCCGTCGACCTCGTCACCCGCGGTCGCCTCGACCGACTCGACCGACGCGATGGCGTCCGCGAGCTCGTCCTCGGCGCCCGGCGTGGGCTCCTGCGACTCCTGCGACACGTGCAACCTGCTTTCTCCGGTGGTCGGCCCGCGGGCCGGCGGTGCGCGGCCCGGGGCCGCGCGGGTGGGGTGGGTGCCGGCGCCGGGCCGGCGCGCGTCACCCGAAGACGAGGAACGTCAGCTGGCCGAGGCCCAGGTCGATGACCGTCACGAAGGCCATGACGACCGCGACGAAGACGAGCACGACGCCCGTGTAGGTCACGAGCTCCTGACGCGTGGGCCGGACGACCTTCTTGAGCTCGGCCACGACCTGGCGCACGAAGAGCGCGATGCGCGCGAACAGCCCGCGCTTCTCCTCGCCACGACGCGGTGCGTGCTCGCCCTTGCGGGCGGCCGAGCCCTCGGCGTCGGACGCCGCGGCCGCTGCGGTATCGCTCACGTCTGGCCCCTGTCTCGTGACTCGTCGTCGTGCGACTCCCGGGTGGGTGCCGCGGGTCGAGGACGTGCCGACAGGCCGACGCGTCGCGCCGGACCGTCCGGCGGTCCTGCTCACGGCGGGCGACCCGCGACCGGCGGCCGACCCCGAGGGGCGGCCGGGCCGAGGTCGTTCCGCGTGCGCAGGGCAGACAGGACTCGAACCTGCAACCTGCGGTTTTGGAGACCGCTGCGCTACCAATTGCGCCACTGCCCTACGACGGCCTGGTCCACCACGAGTCCGCCGACCCTCGCGCGAGGGCGTGCTTCATCATGGCGGGCGTCAACCGCCGGGGGATCACTGTACGCGACCCGCGGCGCGTGGTCGAACCCGGTCGTCCGGCGCTGCGGCGACGGGCACGTGCGTACCACGTCGTGACACCCGCGACGCGCGCGGCGACGGCTCTGCTTGGATGGGAGTCGTGAGCGAGCACAGCGCAGCGACGTCGACGTCCCCCCGCGCGCGGGTCTCCACCCGCGTCGCCGCCATCGCGGAGTCCGCGACGCTCGCGGTCGACGCCAAGGCGAAGGCCCTCAAGGCCGCCGGCAGGCCCGTCATCGGGTTCGGCGCCGGCGAGCCCGACTTCCCGACGCCCGACTACATCGTCGAGGCCGCGGTGCGCGCCGCGCAGGACCCGGCGAACCACCGCTACTCCCCCGCCGCCGGCCTGCCCGCGCTGCGCGAGGCGATCGCCGCCAAGACGCTGCGCGACTCCGGGTACGAGGTGCGCCCGTCCGACGTGCTCGTGACGAACGGCGGCAAGCAGGCCGTCTACCAGGCGTTCGCGGCGATCCTCGACCCGGGCGACGAGGTGCTGCTGCCCGCGCCCTACTGGACGACGTACCCCGAGGCGATCCGCCTCACCGGCGCGTCGCCGGTCGAGGTGTTCGCCGGCGTCGACCAGGGCTACCTCGTCACCGTCGAGCAGCTCGAGGCCGCGCGCACGCCGCGCACCAAGGCGCTGCTGTTCAACTCGCCGTCCAACCCCACGGGCGCCGTGTACTCGCCCGAGCAGACCGCCGAGATCGGGCGCTGGGCGCTCGAGCACGGCATCTGGGTGATCACCGACGAGATCTACGAGCACCTCACGTACGACCACGCGGTGTTCACGCCCGTCGTGCGCGTGGTCCCCGAGCTCGCGGACACCACGATCGTCCTCAACGGCGTCGCCAAGACGTACGCGATGACCGGCTGGCGCGTGGGCTGGATGATCGGGCCGTCGGACGTCGTCAAGGCCGCGACCAACCTGCAGTCGCACCTCACGTCGAACGTCGCGAACGTGTCGCAGCGCGCGGCCGTCGCCGCGCTCACGGGCGACCTGTCGGCCGTCGAGACGATGCGCGCGGCGTTCGACCGGCGTCGCCGCACCATGGTCGAGATGCTCGAGGCGATCGACGGCGTGCGGTGCCCCGCGCCGCAGGGCGCGTTCTACGCGTACCCGTCGGTCGAGGGCGTGCTGGGCCGGACGATCCGCGGCGTCACGCCGACGACGTCGGCCGAGCTGGCCGCGCTGATCCTCGACGAGGCCGAGGTGGCCGTGGTCCCCGGCGAGGCGTTCGGCCCGAGCGGGTACCTGCGGCTGTCGTACGCGCTCGGCGACGACGACCTCGTCGAGGGCGTGCGCCGCATCCAGGCGCTGCTGGGCGAGGCCGTCTGACGTCGGTCGCCGCGTCGCGCTGAGCCGGGGGTCCACCGATCGGTGGACCCCCGGACCCGTCTCCCGGTCGTCCCGCGACGGCCGCCCCGGCGGCCACGCTGGGCGCATGACGACGACGAGTGCCCCGGCCGTCCTGGTCGAGGGCCTGCACAAGAGGTACGGCGACAAGCGCGCCGTCGACGGGCTCGACCTGCGTGTCGAGCACGGCGAGATCGTGGCGGTGCTCGGGCCGAACGGCGCGGGCAAGACGACGACCGTCGAGACGCTCGAGGGGTTCCGCCGCGCGGACGCGGGCCACGTGCGCGTGCTCGGCGAGGACCCGGCGCACGGCGACCGGCGGTGGCGGTCCCGGCTCGGCGTCGTGCTGCAGGACAACCACGACATGGCCGAGGCGACGGTGCGCGAGATCGTGCACCACGTCGCGGGCTTCTACCCCGCGCCGCGCGACCCCGAGGCCGTGATCGACGCCGTCGGGCTGCGCGAGAAGAGGTCGGCGCGCACGCGCGCCCTGTCGGGCGGGCAGCGGCGCCGCCTCGACGTCGCGCTCGGCGTGGTCGGCGACCCCGAGCTGCTGTTCCTCGACGAGCCGACGACCGGCTTCGACCCGCAGGCCCGCCACGAGTTCTGGGGCCTGGTGAAGGGCCTGCGCGACGAGGGCACGACGATCCTGCTGACGACGCACTACCTCGAGGAGGCCGAGCACCTGGCCGACCGGGTGGTCGTCGTCGCGGACGGGCGCGTGGTCGCGCAGGGGGCGCCCGACACCCTGGGAGGGCGCCGCGCGCGGCGCGCGCGCGTGCGGTGGACCGAGGACGGCACCCCGCGCGAGGAGGTCACCGACACGCCCACCGCGCTCGTCGCACGGCTCACGAGCCGGCTCGCGGGCGCGGACGGCGAGGTCGCCGGGCTGCAGGTGCTGCGCCCGACGCTCGAGGACGTCTACCTCGGGCTCATCGACGCCGCGCACGACGCCGCCGGCACGACGCACGAGGAGACGCCCCGATGACCACGACCACCCCCGCCCCGACGCGCGGCACGGGCCGCGGCGCCCCGCGCACCGCGGGCCGTCTGCCGGGCACCGCCCGCCTCGCGTGGTCGCGCACCGCGTTCGAGGTCCGCACGTTCTTCCGCGAGCGCGACGCCGTCGTGTTCGTGTTCGCCTACCCGATCCTCATGCTCGCGATCTTCGCGACGGTCTTCGGCACCGACGACGAGGTCGTCGCCGGGTCGGGCGTGCACTTCCCGCAGTACTTCCTGCCCGGGATGGTCGCGACGGGCGTCATGCTCTCGAGCTTCCAGAACCTCGCGATCTCGATCGCGGGCGAGCGCGACGACGGCACGCTGAAGCGCCTGCGCTCGACGCCGCTTCCGCCGGCCGCGTACTTCCTCGGCAAGACCGGGCAGGTGCTCGTGACCGCCGGCGTGCAGACCGCGCTGCTGCTCGCGGTCGCGGCGCTCGTGTTCGACGTGCCGCTGCCCGACGACGCGGCCCGCTGGGGCACGTTCGCGTGGGTGTTCGTGCTCGGCACGGCCGCGGGGGCCGTGTGCGGCGTCGCCTACTCGTCCGTGCCGCGCACCGGGCGCTCCGCGAGCCCGGTCGTCATCCCCGTGGTGCTGGTCCTGCAGTTCGTGTCGGGCGTGTTCTTCCGGTTCGACCAGCTGCCGACCTGGATGCAGCAGGTGGCGTCGGTGTTCCCGCTCAAGTGGATGGCCCAGGGCATGCGCTCGGTGTTCCTGCCGGACGCCGCGGTCGTGGTCGAGCCGTCGGGGTCGTGGCAGCACGGCGCCACGGCGGCGGTGCTCGCGGCGTGGCTCGTGGTCGGGCTCGTGGTCGGCGTGCGCACGTTCCGCTGGCGGCGGCGTGACGACGGCTGACGCCCCGCGCGTGGCAGAGTCCGGGGCATGAGCGCGTCGTCGGCACCGGAGCGGGAGGTCGTGGGCCGGCACGACTTCTGGCTCCGCACGCTGCGGCTGTGGGACCTGGGGTTCGTCGCGATGGTCGTGCTGTCGGCCGGCGCGATCGCGCTCGACTCGATGCCGACGCAGCGCAAGGTCGTCGCGGTAGCGCTGCTGGTCCTGCTGGCGGTCGCGTACGGCGTGCTCGGCCACGTCGCCGCGGTGCGCGGCGCCCCGCGTCGCGCCGACGCGTACCTCGCGGTGCTGACGGCCGTCAGCACCGCGCAGGTGGTGCTGGGCGGCATCGGGACGGTCCTGCTGTTCCTCGCGTACTCGCAGGTCTGGTTCTTCGCACGGACGCGGCGGGCCGGCGTCCTGTGGTGCGCCGCCCTCACGGTGGGTGTCGCGGCGGCCTCGGTGTGGCGCGAGGGCGCCGACAGTGGGGTCGCGGCGCAGATCGCCGGGCAGTTCGGCATCGCGCTGCTGTTCGCGGTCGTGCTCGGGCTGTGGATCACGCACGTCGCCGAGCAGAGCGAGGAGCGTGCGTACCTGCTGGAGGAGCTGCGCGCGACGCAGGACGCGCTCGCGGCGTCGCACCACGCCGCGGGCGTCGTCGCCGAGCGCGAGCGCCTCGCCGGCGAGATCCACGACACGCTCGCGCAGGGGTTCACGTCGGTCGTCATGCTCGCGCAGACCGCCGCCGCCGAGCTCGCCGGCGGGCACGTCGAGCGCGTCGCCGAGCGCCTCGGCCACATCGAGGACGTCGCGCGCGACAACCTCGCGGAGGCGCGCGCGCTCGTCGGCGCGTTCTCGCCCCCGGGCCTGGGCGACGGCTCGCTCGCCGACGCGCTGCGGCGCCTCGCGCAGCGGTTCGGCGTCGAGACCGGCGTGCGCGTCGTCGTCGTCGACGACGCACCCGACGGCGTGCCGGGCCGCGAGGCGCAGGTCGTGCTGCTGCGCGCCGCGCAGGAGTCGCTCGCGAACGTGCGACGCCACGCGGGAGCGTCGCACGTGACGCTGCGGCTCGCCCGGGCGGGCGACGACGTCGTGCTCGAGGTCGTCGACGACGGCAGGGGCCTGACCGCCGGCGCCGCCGAGGGCGTCGGGCTGCGGGGCATGCGCGCACGCGCCGACGCGGCCGGTGGCGGCGTCGACGTCGCCGGCTCCCCCGGCGACGGCACGCGCGTGCGGGTCCGCGTGCCCGCGGGCGCCCCGCAGGACGGCACGACCGACGACGCCCACCCCGAGGAGGAGCCGTGAGCGTGCGCGTCGTCGTCGCCGACGACCACCCGGTGCTGCGCTCGGGGCTCGTCGCGCTGCTCGCGCTCGAACCGGACCTCGAGGTCGTGGGCGAGGCCGACGACGGCGCGCAGGCGGTCGCGCTCGCGCACGCGCTGCGCCCGGACCTCGTGCTCATGGACCTGAGGATGCCCGGCACCGACGGCGCCGAGGCCACGCGGCGGATCGTCGCCGAGCTGCCCGGGGTCCACGTGCTCGTGCTCACGACCTACGAGACGGACACCGACATCCTGCGCGCGGTCGAGGCCGGTGCGACGGGCTACCTGCTCAAGGACACGCCGCGGGCGCAGCTCGTCGCGGGCGTGCGGGCAGCGGCGCGCGGCGAGTCCGCGCTGTCGCCGTCCGTCGCGCTGCGGCTCGTGCAGCAGGTCCGGGGCGACGGCGGCGAACGGCTCACGCCCCGCGAGCGCCAGGTGCTCGCGGGGGTCGCGCGCGGGCTGTCGAACGCCGCCGTCGGACGCGAGCTGTTCATCACCGAGGCGACCGTCAAGACGCACCTGCTGCGCGCGTTCGCCAAGCTCGGCGTCGACGACCGGACCCGCGCGGTCACCGTCGCGATCGAGCGCGGGATCCTGCCCGGGGCCTGAGCCCGGCCCGCGCACCACCCGGTCGCCGCGGCGCGGCGTCCACGTCCGGGGCACCGGGCGTGGACGTCCCTTCTGCGGGGGTTCGGCCGCCCCCATACTGAGCGCCATGCGCAACGGTCCGGCGTCGGCGGGAGCCCCCGCCACCCCGTCGGACCCGCCGCGCGCCGCGGGCCGCCGCGCGACCGTGCGGGGGCGGCTCATGACCGCCGTGGTCGCGCTCACGGCGACCGCGATGACGGTCGCGGGCGTCACCGGGCTGGCGCTGCAGCTGCGCGCCGGCGACGCCCGCACCGACCACGCGCTGCGCCGCTCGGTGCAGGCGTTCGAGTCGTTCGCGTCGGCCGGGCTCGTGGACGCCGACCGCACGTCGACGACCCCCCGCGACCCGACGGCACCCGTCCAGCGCTGGACGTCGGTCTCGCTGCTCCTGCAGAAGGCCGTCGAGAACCGCGTGCCCGGCGAGCACGAGGGCATCGTGTCGCTCGTCGGGGGCGACCTCGCGTGGCGGCCCGCGGACGAGACCGGTGCGGTCCGCGTCGACCTCGACGAGGAGCTCATGGCCTGGCTGCGCGAGCTGCCCGCCGACGACCCCCTCGCCGGCGAGCCGCGCACCGTGCGCACGGACGTCACCGAGTACCGCCTCGCGACCGTGCCGGTGCACCTCGAGGTCGACGCGGACGCCGACGGGCTCATGGTGTTCGCGTTCGACCGGACGGCCCAGAACGCCGCGGTGTGGCGCATCTTCTCGACCTACTCGGCGGTGGGCGTGGCCGCGCTGGCCGTGACGTCGGCGGTCGCGTGGTTCGTCGTCGGCGGCATGCTGCGGCCCGTGCGCGTGCTGCGCGACACCGTGCGCCGCGTCACCGAGTCCGACCTGTCCGAGCGCATCGCGGTCGGGGGCCGTGACGACCTCGCCGACCTGGCGGCGTCGGTGAACTCCATGCTCGAGCGCCTCGAGCGCGCGTTCGGCTCGCAGCGCGAGCTCCTCGACGACGTCGGGCACGAGCTGCGGACGCCCCTGACCATCGTGCGCGGCCACCTCGAGCTGCTCGACCCCGCCGACGAGGCCGACGTGCGCGCGACGCAGGCGCTCGCGCTCGACGAGCTCGACCGCATGCAGCGTCTCGTGGACGACCTCGTGACGCTCGCGACCGCCGACCGGCCGGACTTCGTGCGGCCCGCCCCCGTCGACGTCGGGCGACTCACCGACGACGTGCTCGAGAAGGCCCGCGGTCTGGGCGACCGCCGCTTCGTCGTCGTGTCCCGCGCCGACGTCGTCGCGCACGTCGACGCGCAGCGCGTGACGCAGGCGTGGCTGCAGCTGCTCGCGAACGCCGTGCGGTTCTCGGCACCGGGCTCGACCGTGCGGCTGGGCAGCGAGGTCGCCGCGGGGCGCCTGCTGCTGTGGGTCCGTGACGAGGGGCCGGGGGTGCCACCCGCCGAGGAGGCGCGGATCTTCGAGCGCTTCCACCGCGGCCAGGCGGACCGCGTGCAGCACGGCGCGGGCCTCGGGCTGCCCATCGTCGCCGCGATCGCGGCCGCGCACGACGGCCGCGTGTTCCTCGAGCACCCGCCGCCCGCGTCGGGCCCGGGCGTGGTGTTCGTCCTCGACCTGCCCGCCGTCGGACTCGTCGACGGGTCCGAGTCCCCCGAGCTCGTGGAGCCGCACCGATGACGCACATCCTGATCGCCGAGGACGAGGAGCGGATCGCGGCGTTCGTCGCCAAGGGTCTGCGCGCGCACGGCTACGAGACGACGGCGGTGCCGACCGGCACGGCCGCGCTGCGGCGCATCGGCGGCGGCGGCGTCGACCTGCTGGTGCTCGACCTGGGGCTCGCCGACATGGACGGGTTCGAGGTGCTGCGCGCGCTGCGCACGTCCGGCTACGACCTGCCGGTCGTCGTGCTCACGGCACGCTCGTCCGTCACCGACACCGTCACCGGGCTGGAGTCCGGCGCCGACGACTACATGGCCAAGCCGTTCCGCTTCGAGGAGCTGCTCGCGCGCGTCCGGCTGCGGCTGCGCGGCCAGCCCGGCGCCCAGCAGCGCGGGAACGTGCTGGTGCACGGGCGGCTGCAGCTCGACCTGCGCACGCGGCGGATGCGGGTCGACGACACCGAGGTCGACCTGTCCGCGCGCGAGTTCGCGCTCGCCGAGACGTTCATGCGCAACCCCGGCGACGTGCTCACGCGCGAGCGCCTGCTCTCCGAGGTGTGGGGCTTCGACTTCGACCCCGGGTCGAACGTGGTCGACGTGTACGTCCGCTACCTGCGGCGCAAGCTCGGCGCCGAGCACTTCGACACCGTCCGCGGGGTCGGGTACCGGCTGGTCGACACGAGCGCGTGACGCCCCACGACGGCTGGCAGACTGGCGCGCGTGCGTGACCTGACCCTGCTGCCCAAGGCGCACCTGCACCTGCACTTCACGGGGTCGATGCGGGTCGCGACGCTCGCGGACCTCGCGCAGCGGCACCGCATCCGGCTGCCGCACGTGCTGCTGGACGCCGACCCGCTGCGGGTCCCGGCGGGCGAGCGCGGCTGGTTCCGCTTCCAGCGCCTGTACGACGCGGCGCGCGCGTGCGTGCGCTCCGAGGCGGACATGCGCCGCATCGTCGCCGAGGCCGCGGCCGACGACGCCGCCGAGGGCTCGGGCCGCCTGGAGATCCAGGTCGACCCGACGTCGTACGCGCCGTTCGTCGGCGGGATCACGCCCGCGCTCGAGATCGTGCTCGACGAGGCACGCGCCGCGCAGGAGGCGACGGGCGTCGAGGTCGGCGTGGTCGTCGCGGCGTCCCGCATGCGCCACCCGCTCGAGGCGCGCACGCTGGCGCGGCTCGCGGCCCGGTACGCCGGGGACGGCCCCGGCGAGGTCGTGGGCTTCGGCCTGTCGAACGACGAGCGGCGCGGCAGCACCGCGGAGTTCGGGCGCGCGTTCGCGATCGCCCGGCGCGCGGGCCTTCGGGCCGTGCCGCACGGCGGTGAGCTGCTGGGCCCGGCGCACGTCGACGAGGTCCTCGACCACCTGCACCCCGACCGGCTGGGGCACGGCGTGCGCAGCGCCGAGGACCCGCGGGTCCTCGAGCGGGTCGTCGAGCGTGACGTCGCGCTCGAGGTCTGCCCGGCGTCGAACGTGTCGCTCGGGGTGTACGCGTCGGACGGCGACGTGCCGCTGCGCACGCTCGTCGCCGCCGGGGCGCGGGTCGCGCTCGGCGCGGACGACCCGCTGCTGTTCGGCTCGCGCCTGGTCGAGCAGTACCGGGTCGCGCGCGACGTCCACGGCTTCACGGACGACGAGCTGGCCGCGCTCGCCCGGTCGTCGGTGCTCGCGAGCACCGCGTCGCCCGGCGCGCGGGCGCGGCTGCTGGCCGGGGTGGACGCGTGGCTCGCGGCACCGGACCCGGACGGCGCCGCGGGCTGAGGGCGCGGCACCGCCCCGTGACGGCCCGGGGTCGCGCCCGCGGGCCGCTCAGAGCGTCGCGCCGACCAGGACCGGCTCGGCCTCGAGCGTCACGCCGAACCGCTCACGGACGCCGTCGCGGACCTCGCGCGCGAGCGCGAGGAGGTCGGCGGCCCGTGCGTCGCCGCGGTTCGTGAGCGCGAGCGTGTGCTTGGTCGACAGCGACGCGGGCCCGGGTGCGCCGTGGCCGCGCGCGAAGCCCGCACGCTCGATGAGCCACGCCGCGCTGCTCTTGACCGTGCCGTCGTCGAGCGGCCAGCGCGGCGCGTCGTCGGGCAGCGCGGCGGCGCGGTCGGCGGGCAGCACGGGGTTCGTGAAGAACGACCCGGCGCTCCACGTGTCGTGGTCGGCGGGGTCGAGCACCATGCCCTTGCGGGCGCGCAGCGCGAGCACGGCGGCGCGCACGTCGGCGAGCGGCGCACGCTCCCCCACGGCGACGTCGAGCGTGCGCGCGAGCTCGGGGTACGTCACCGGCGCGGACAGCGACCCCTCCTTGACCTGGAACGTCACGTCCAGCACGACGTAGCGCGGGGTCGGGCCCCACGGCGCTCCCGGGTCGGACGGGTCGGCGCGCAGCGACCGCTTGAGCAGCGACGACCGGTAGCCGAACCCCAGCGTCACGTACGGCAGGGTGCGCACGCGCCCGCGCCCGCGGTCCCAGACCCGGACCTGCGAGACGGTCTGCGCGACCTCCTGCCCGTACGCACCGACGTTCTGCACGGGCGTCGCGCCGGTCGACCCGGGGATCCCGGACAGCGCCTCGACGCCCACGAGCTCGTGCGCGACCGCGTAGGCGACGACGTCGTCCCACACGGTGCCGGCCGGGACGGTGAGCGTGACGCCCGCGCACGCGGTCGCGTCGGGCACGCTCACGCCGCCGCGCACGTCGCGCACGACCACGCCGGGGAATCCCGCGTCGGCGGCCAGCACGTTGGACCCGCCACCCAGCACGAGGACCGGCTCGCCCGCGGCGTCGGCCTCGCGGACGGCGGCGACGAGGTCGGCCTCGGTCGAGGTCTCGACGTAGCGTCCGACGGGCCCGCCGACGCGCAGCGTCGTGAGGTCGGCGAGGGTCGGCGTGCCGCCGTGCGTCGGGACGCCGGTGCGGGCCGGCTCGGGGGCCGGGCCGGGCAGGGCGCAGGTGTCGAGCTCCACGCCCCCAGGCTAGACGCCGGGCGGGGGTGCGTCCTCGCGGGCGGCCGCCGCCGGGGGCGGGGTCGGCGTCGCGGGCAGCGGACGCGCGGCGCCCGTGACGAGCAGCCCGAGCGCGACCGGCGCGAAGATCACGAGGAGCGCGTCGCGGTAGCCGACGTGCTCGGCCAGCAGGCCCAGCAGCGGCGGGCCGGCGAGGAACGCCGAGTAGCCGATCGTCGAGACGACGGCGACGCGCTGCGCGGCGCGGCGCGGGTCGTCGGAGGCCGCGCTCATGCCCACCGGGAACCCGAGGGCGGCGCCCATGCCCCACACGACGACGCCGGCCAGCGCGAGCCAGAGCTGGTCGGCGAGGCCGAACAGCAGCAGGCCGACGGCCGCGAGCGCGGCGCACAGCCGCAGCACGACGACGCGCCCGTACCGGTCGAGCAGCGCGGTGCCGAACAGCCGCATCGCGGTCATCGCGGTGACGAACAGCCCGAAGCCGACGGCCCCGGTCGCGTGGGCGGTGCCGAACCCGTCGACCACGGCGAGGCTGACCCAGTCGTTGGCCGAGCCCTCGGTGAGCGCGGCCGCGAGGACGACGAGGCCGATGAGCAGGGTGCGGGGCTCGAGCCACGCGCCGAGCGCGGCGCGCGCGCCGCGGGGTGCCTCGCCCTGCACGTCGCCCACGTCGGGCTCGTCGGCATGCGGCTCGGCGGGGGTGTGCACGAGGAACGCGCGCACCGCGACCGCCACGGCGACGGCGGACAGCACGACCATCACCGGCAGGTGCACCTGGACGGGGACGTGCGCCCAGGCCGCGAGAGCCGCGACACCGGCGGCCGCCATCGTGCCGAACGAGAACCCGGCGTGGTACCGCGGCATGACCGTGCGACCCAGACGCTGCTCGACGAGCGCCCCCTCGAGGTTCATCGCGGCGTCCCACACGCCGGTGCCGACGCCCGCGAGGACCAGGCCGACCCCGACGACGGGGATCAGCCCGAGCGTGACGCCGAGCGACGCGACGACGTACCCGACCGCGTTGAGGACGGCGAACCCGAGGACGGTGCGCCGCGCTCCGAGACGCTCGACGACCAGCCCCGACAGCGGGAGCGAGAGCAGCGACCCGAACGCGCCCACGAGCAGCAGGACGCCCATGCGCTCGGGCGTGAGGTCGAGCGCGTCCCGCACCGCGGGCAGGCGGGACGCCCACGACGCGAAGTTGACCCCCGAGAGCAGGAAGACCGCGAACACGGCCGTGGACGCGAGCCGGACGTCGCGGGCGTCCGGCGTCCGCGCCGCGCGCGCGCCCGTGGACCCGGCGGTCATCGTGCGCCTCCCGGGCCCGCCGCGGCGGCCTCGGCGTCCGCGAGTTCGGCGGCGGCGCCCGTCGAGGGCGACCGCACGAGGCCCGGGCCGGTGCCGTCCGGGCCGGCGGGCTGCGGGCGGGCCGGGACCGCGGCGTCGGCGGCGGCCCGCGGCGTCGGCACGACGGACGGCCCGGACGCCTGGGGGGCGACCGTGCGCGACACCGAGACGCTCGTGAGCATCGCGACGACGATGAGCACGAGCGCGTGACGCGCGCCGACGTGCTCGGCCGCGAGGCCCAGCACGGGGGGCGCCACGAGCGAGGCCATGGACGCGAACGCCGACACGACGGCGACCCGTGCGGCGGCCCGGGTGGGGTCGTCGGAGGCCGCGGCGATGCCGATGGGCACGGCCAGCGCGGCGCCGACGCCCCACAGCACGACGCCGCCGGCAGCGAGCGGCAGCGAGGGCGCGAACCCGAAGGTGAGCAGGCCGACGGCCGACGTGAGGCCCGAGGCCCGCAGCACCGCGACGCGGCCGTACCGGTCGAGCAGGCGCGTGCCGAGCAGCCGCACGGCCGTCATCGAGGCGACGAACACCCCGAGCACGGCGCCGCCGACCGACTCGCTCGTGGTGAATCCGTCGACGACCGCGAGCGAGAGCCAGTTGTTGGCGGCGCCCTCGGAGAACGCGGCCGCGAGGACGACGACGCCCACGAGCAGCGTGCGGGGCTCGCGCCACGCGCCGAGCGCCGAGCCGATGCGGCGCGCGCCGCGGCGGGCGCGCGACACCGGGACCGGCGCGACGGCCGCGTCGGCCTCCCCCGTGGCGGGGGTGGCGCGGGCGGCGAGCTCCACCGCCGTCGCGGGCAGCACGACGCCGCGGACAGACGCGAGGCGCCACACCAGGACGAGCGCGGCGGTCGCCGGCAGCTGGACCGACACCGGGACGCCCGCTGCGGACGCGAGCGCGCTCGTGCCGGAGCCGAGCACGGCGCCGACCGAGAACGCCGCGTGGAACTGGGGGATGATCGTGCGCCCGACCGCACGCTCGATGCGCGCGGACTCGACGTTGATCGCGACGTTGCCGAGCGCGACCGCGACGCCGTTGAGGAAGATGCCGGCGGCCAGCAGCACCCGCGAGCCCACGGTCGGGCCGGTGCCGAGCAGCACCAGCGCGGTCGCGAGGACGAACGCCGAGAGCACCAGGACGCGTCGGGTGCCGAGCCGTTGCAGCACGGCGCCCGACGCCGTCACGGTGAGGAGCGACCCCACGGAGCCGACCAGCAGCAGCACGCCGAGGTCGGACGTGCCGAGGTCGAGCAGGTCGCGCACGGTGGGGATGCGGGCGAGCCAGCTCGCGAACGCGAAGCCGGCGAGGCAGAACAGTCCGACGAGCAGGATCCGCGCGCGAGCGACGCTCGGCGGGGCGTGGCGGGTCACAGGGGCGCTCCGTGGTGCGGGTGACGACGGGCGGCGAGGTCGACGCCCGGACGGCTCGAATCGATTCGATCGCACGTCGCACCGGGTCGAATCGATATGAGGGGTCCCGGACATTCTGCGGGTACGCTGACGCGGACGTCAACGACCGCGACGCACGTCACCCCGCCCCCGGAGGTACCCGCCCTGTCCGCGCAGCGCACGACCCTGGCCGACGTGGCGGCGGCCGCGGGCGTCTCGGTCTCCACGGCCTCGCTCGCGTTCTCCGGATCGGGCCCCATCGCCGACGCGACCCGCGCGCGCGTCCTCGAGGCGGCCCGCACGCTCGCCTACGCGGGCCCCAACCCGCTCGGGCGCCAGCTGCGCCGCGGACGCTCGGGCATCGTCGGCGTCATCATGGGCGACGCCCTGCGCCGCGCGTTCCGCGACCCCGTCTCGTCGCAGGTGCTCGACGGGCTGGCCGCGACCCTCGGCCCGCTCGGCCTCGGCGTGCTGCTGGTCCCCGGCCCGCACGACGCGTCGCAGCCCGCCGTCGACCCGCTGCTGGAGTCCGCCGCGATGGACGTCGCGGTGCAGATGTGGGGCGGCACGACCGACGACCCCGTCCTCGAGACCCTGCGCCGCCGCGGCACGCCGACCGTGCTGGTCGAGGGCACGCCCCAGCCCGACGTCGCGGCCGTCGGCATCGACGACCGCGGCGGCATGGCCGAGCTCACGCGCCACCTGCTCGACCTCGGGCACACGCGCATCGCGACGGTCACGCTGCCGTTCGACCGCGGCCGCTCGGAGGGACCCGCGGACGCCGAGCGACTGACGCACCTCGCCTGGGAGATCACGCGCCGTCGCCTCGCGGGCGTCACGGACGCGGGCGTCACGCCGACCACCGTCTACGAGACCCCCGCGTCGCTCGTCGAGAACGGCGCCGCGGCGGGCCGCGCCCTGCTCGCGGCGCCGGACCGGCCCACGGCCGTGATCTGCCAGTCGGACCTGCTCGCGTCGGGCGTCGTGCTCGCGGCGCGTGAGCTGGGGCTGCGCGTCCCGCAGGACGTGTCCGTCGCGGGGTTCGACGGGCTCGACCTCGCCTGGCTCGCACCCGACGTGCTCACGTCGGTGGCGCAGCCGCTCGCCGAGAAGGGCGCCGCGATCGGCACCGCGGTGTCCGCGCTGCTCGAGGGCCGCATGCCCGAGCCGCAGGTGCTGCCGGTCGCGCTGCGCGTCGGGACGACGACGGGCCCCGCGCCGCGCTGATCGCGCGGCACCGAGCACGACGCACCGCGCGCGGGGAAGGCGCGGCGGCGCGCGTCGGTGGACGCCGCGAGCGACGGCGGCGAGGAGGCGGGACGGCTCAGCCGAGCCGGACGACCGCCTGGGCCTTGCCGAGCACGCGCGCACCCTCGACGGTCACCGTGAGGTCGACTCGCACCGTGCCGGCCTCGAGGTCGAGCGCACCGACCGTCGCGACGACGTCGACGTGGGCCTCGCCCGGGTCGGGCACGGGCACGGGGCGCGTGAAGCGCGTCTGGTAGTCGACGACGGCACCGGGGTCGCCCACCCAGTCCACGACGACCGCGACAGCGGCGCCCATGGTCCACATGCCGTGCGCGATGACGCCCGGCAGGCCGACCGACGTCGCGACGCGCTCGTTCCAGTGGATCGGGTTGAAGTCGCCGGACGCGCCGGCGTAGCGCACGAGCCGCGCGCGGTCGACCGCGACGGTGCGGCGTGCGACCTCCTGACCGACCTCGAGGTCGGCGAGCACGGGGGCGGTCATGCGGCGTCCTCGGGGCGCACGGCGAGCGTCGAGACGACGGTCGCGACGGGTGCGCCCGACTCGTCGGCGATCTCGCAGCGGGTGGTGACCATGGACAGGCCCGCGCGCTGCATCACGGCGTCGACGTGCAGCGTGGTGAGCAGCCGGTCCCCCGCGTGGATCGGGCGGTGGTGCGTGAAGCGCTCGTCGGCGTGCACGACGCGGCTGAAGTCGACACCGGCGGCCGGGTCGTCGACGTACTGCGCCTCGGTCCGCTGCGCGATGACCACGGCGAACGTGGGCGGCGCCACGACGTCGGGGTGGCCCAGCGCGCGGGCGGCGGCGACGTCGGTGTGGGCGGGGTGGGTGGCGCCCGTCGCCTCGGCGAACTCGCGCAGCTTCTCGCGCGCGACCACATACACGTCGCCGGGCGGGTAGGCCCGCCCGGCGAAGGAGGTGTCGACCTGCACGTCAGCGTGGCTGCCGGCGTGGACCCGCGTCAGCGGGTCTCGCGGTGCACCGTGTGCTTGTTGTCACGCGGGCAGAACTTCTTCATCTCGAGACGGTCGGGCGTGTTCCGACGGTTCTTCTTCGTGATGTAGTTCCGCTCCTTGCACTCCGTGCAGGCGAGCGTGATCTTGGGGCGGACGTCCGCGCTCTTGCTGGCCATGTTCGTGTCACCTCTCGCGCCCCGCGGGGGCTGCGTTCTTCTCCTGGCGCGCGCCGGCCGACGCGCGCTGCTGCGACGGATGTTCGCCGGACGTGGTAGCGGGAGCGGGATTCGAACCCGCGACACCACGATTATGAGCCGTGTGCTCTAACCACCTGAGCTATCCCGCCACAGCGGTCATGTCCCGGGCGGCCGCCGCGAGGACGGCCGACCCGTGACACACCACAGAGCCCCGAAAGGGAATCGAACCCTTGACCTTCTCCTTACCATGGAGACGCTCTGCCGACTGAGCTATCGGGGCAGCGCGGATCAGAGTACACGGGCCACGGGGCACCTGCGAAATCGGGGTCGCGCGCGGCGCCCCGGACGCCCGCGACGCCCCGCGGACGCGGGCCCGCGACCCTCGGCGCGGGCCGCACCCACCGGCGCCGTCGCCCCGGCCCCCGGTCGTCCGCCTAAGCGTTTCGGCTCGTCGCGGCCGGCGCGGACCGCGTGCCACGATCCCGCGCATGCCACCCCTTCGCCGTCGTCCTGACGTCCGGCCCGCCGTCCCCTCCCCGGGTGCCGCGCGGCCCCGTCCCGTCGCGCACCGCGCGGCCCTGCCCACCGTGCTCGCGGCCGTCACGCTCCTCGTGTCGGCGGCCTGCGCGTCCGACGCGGACGCCGGGGTCGACCCGTCGGCGGCGGACTGGCCCGCCGCCGTCTCCCCCGCCGAGGCCGACGGCGACGTGTGGGCCGTCTGGACGGCCGTCGACGCGAGCGCCGACGCCGAGGCCCTCACGGCCGAGGTCGCGCGCCTCGACCAGCAGGGCTACGACGTCGAACCCGTCGACCCGGCGTGCCAGGAGGGCGCCCACGAGCAGCTCGCGGCACTCACCGGCATCGCGGAGCCCGTGGCCGTCGGCGTCCTGTTCGCCTCCGAGGAGGACGCCGGCGTGTTCGACACGCGCGACGAGGGGACCACCGTCTCCGTCACGTCCGGCGCCTGGACCTGCTGACGCACGCACGGACCCCGGACCGGGAACGGCACGGGGACGACGAAGGGGACGTCCTCGTGGAGGACGTCCCCTTCGGTGCGTGGCGGGTGAGGGATTCGAACCCCCGTAGGCGTTGCCAGCTGATTTACAGTCAGCCCCCTTTGGCCACTCGGGTAACCCGCCAAGGGGCGCGGGCCCGGTACGACCACCCCGGGGCGCCGTACGAGTACGACGATCCGGTGCGTCCGCGTGAGCCGCGTGCGGATGGAAGGATAGCAAGTCCAGGAGGGGGCTCGCGCCACCCCGGCCCGCAGCGGCCGGCGCGACGCACCGCACGCCCCCGTCCGACGGACGATCAAGGCCCCCGCACGGGGCGCCGGGAGGAGCAGGACATGGCGAGCGAGTCGTCGTTCGACGTCGTGAGCAAGGTCGACCGCCAGGAGGTCGACAACGCGCTGAACCAGGCCGTCAAGGAGATCGCGCAGCGCTACGACTTCAAGGGCGTCGGCGCGTCGATCGCGTGGAGCGGCGACACGATCCTCATGGTCGCCAACTCCGCCGAGCGCGTGCTCGCGGTGCTCGACGTCTTCCAGTCGAAGCTCATCAAGCGCAACATCTCGCTCAAGGCCCTCGACACGGGTGACGGCGAGCCCAAGCCCTCGGGCAAGGAGTACCGCCTGCCGGCCACCATCAAGGAGGGCCTGAGCAGCGAGGTCGCCAAGAAGCTCGCGAAGATCGTGCGCGACGAGGGCCCCAAGGGCGTCAAGACGCAGATCCAGGGCGACGAGCTGCGCGTCTCGGCCAAGAGCCGCGACGACCTGCAGGCCGTGATCGCGCTGCTCAAGGGCGCCGACGTCGACGCGGCGCTGCAGTTCACGAACTACCGCTGACCTGACGCCCGGGCGCCCGGGCGCACCGACGACGCCGGGCGCGGCGCACCACGCCCGGCGTCGTCGCGTCAGTAGCGCGTGACGCCGCCGCCCGCCATGGCCTCGAGGCGCGCGATGCGGTCGGCCATCGGCGGGTGGGTCGCGAACAGCCGCCCGAGGCCGCCGCCGCGGAACGGGTTGGCGATCATGAGGTGCGACACGTCGACCAGGTCACGGTCCTGGGGCAGGGGGCGGGCGTTCGTGCCGGCCTCGAGCTTGCGCAGCGCCGACGCGAGGGCCAGCGGGTCGCCGGTCAGGCGTGCCCCGTCCTCGTCGGCGTCGTACTCGCGCGTGCGGGAGATCGCGAGCTGCACGGTCGTCGCCGCGAGCGGCGCGAGGACCACCATGAGCAGGCCCGCGAGCGGGTTGCCGCCGCCGTCGCGACGGTCGCCGCCGCCGAAGAACAGCGCGAACTGCGCGAGCGACGTGATGACGCCCGCGACCGCCGCGGCGACCGACGACGTGAGGATGTCGCGGTTGTAGACGTGCATGAGCTCGTGCCCCAGGACGCCGCGCAGCTCGCGCTCGTCGAGGATCGCGAGGATGCCGTCGGTGCAGCACACCGCCGCGTTCTGCGGGTTGCGGCCCGTCGCGAACGCGTTCGGCGCCATCGTGGGCGACACGTACAGCCGCGGCATCGGCTGCCGGGCGGCCGTCGAGAGCTCGCGCACGATCCGGTACATCGCGGGCTGCTCGAGCTCGCTCACGGGCCGCGCACGCATGGCGCGGATCGCGATCTTGTCGGAGTTCCAGTAGCTGTACGCCGTCATCGCCAGGCCCGCGAGCGTGAACAGCCACAGGTAGCGCGGCCCGCCCACGAGCCAGCCGATGCCGAGCAGGACCGCCCACAGCGCGCCGAACAGCGCCGCCGTCTTCAGGCCGTTGTAGTGCCGGTGACCCATCGCAGTCTCGTCCTCCCCGCGGCCGGCGACCCTCCGCCGCCCGCACCCGTGACAACGCGAGGCGCGGGGGCGACGTTCCCGACCGCCCGGACGCGCACGCACGAGGGCCCGGACGGCGTGCCGTCCGGGCCCTCGTGGCGCGTCGCGGGACGTCAGCCCTGCGGCAGCTCGCGGCCGAGCGAGATCGCCACCATGTGGTCCCGCGGCACGAGCTTGACCCGCTCGCGCCCGTGCGGCTCGCCGAGCGACCGCTCGTACGCGTCGAGCAGCTCCCAGCCGGACCAGTCGATGGGCTCGGCGCCCCGCTGCGTGAGGAAGTCGAGCACGGCCTGGGGGTCGCGCTCGGTGGCGGTGTAGAACGCCTCGCCGGCCTCGGCGACGTCCTCGCCGAGGTGACGGATCGTCTCCGACGCGTCGGACTTCGTGTGGCCGATGAGACCCACGGGGCCGCGCTTGATCCACCCGGTCGCGTACACGCCCGGCAGGTGCTCGCCGTCGACGTCGATCACGCGGCCCTCGCGGTTGGGGATGACGCCCGCGACGTCGTCGAACGGGATGTCGACGAGCGGCGAGCCGAAGTAGCCGACCGCGCGGTAGACGGCCTGCACGGGCCAGTCGTGGAGCTGCCCCGTGCCCGTGACGTTGCCGTCGCCGTTGAGCGCCGTGCGCTCGGTGCGCAGGCCCACGACCTTGCCGTCCTCGCCCAGCACCTCGACGGGCTGGTGCAGGAAGTGCAGGTGGATGCGCCGCGAGGCCGTGAGCTCCTCGGGCTCCTTGAGCGTCCAGTCCGTGAGGGTCTTGACGACCTGCTTGGTCTGGTTGCTCGAGTGGATCGCCGCCATCGAGCCCTCGTCGAACTCGAAGTCCTCGGGGTAGACGATCGTGTCGACGTCCGGGACGTGCCCGAGCTCGCGCAGCTCGAGCGGCGAGAACTTGGCCTGCGCGGGCCCGCGGCGCGCGAACACGTGCACGTCGGTGACCGGGCTGGTCTTGAGGATGTCGTAGACGTTGGCCGGCACCTCGGTCGGCAGCAGGTCGTCGGCGTGCTTGGCGAGGATCCGCGCGACGTCGAGCGCGACGTTGCCCGCGCCGAGGACCGCGACGTGCTGCGCCTCGAGCGGCCACGTGCGGGGCACGTCGGGGTGCCCGTCGTACCAGGACACGAAGTCGGCGGCGCCGTACGAGCCCTCGAGGTCGATGCCGGGGATGGGCAGCGCGGCGTCGCGGATCGAGCCGGTGGAGAAGATCACGGCGTCGTAGTAGGTGCGCAGGTCGTCGAGCTTGAGGTCGGTGCCGTAGTCGACGTTGGCGATGAGACGGATGTCGCCGCGCTCGAGCACCTTGTGCAGCGCGACGATGATCTGCTTGATGCGCGGATGGTCGGGCGCGACGCCGTAGCGCACGAGCCCGAACGGCGCGGGCAGGCGCTCGAACAGGTCGATGCTCACGTCGAGGTCCGTCTTGGACAGGATGTCCGCCGCGTAGATGCCGGCCGGACCGGCGCCGACGATCGCGACGCGCAGGGTCGGGGTGCTCACGGGACCAGGTTGCCTTCCGCTGTGGGGAGCCCTCGCACGACGGGGCGCCCTCCAGGGCCCCGGCGGCCGTGCGCCTCGCCGTCGGCGCGAGAGCGATGCCCCGCAAGTCTAGGACGTGAGGGCACCCTTGCTCGACGTCCACTCCACGATACGGACATCCCGCGATGCGGACGTGATGAGAACGACCGCCCGACGGGCCGCGTCGTACAGTCGCGACGTGGACGCACCCTCCCCCGGCCGCCGCGGCGGGCTCGCCGCCGGCGTCGGCGCGTACCTGCTGTGGGGCGCGCTGCCGCTGTACTTCCCGCTGCTCACCCCGTCCGGGCCGGTCGAGATCATCGCGCACCGCGTCGTGTGGTCGCTGCTGCTGTGCCTCGTGCTGCTGCGCGTCACCGGCACGTGGGCGGCGTTCGTCGCGATCCTCCGCGACCGGGGACTGGTCCTGCGCCTCACGCTCGCCGCCGTGCTGCTCGCCGTCAACTGGCTCGTGTTCGTGCACGGCGTGACCACCGGGCACGTCGTCGACGCCGCGCTCGGCTACTTCATCAACCCGCTCGTGACCATCGCGCTCGCCGTGCTCGTGCTCGGCGAACGGCTCCGGCCCGTGCAGTGGGCCGCCGTCGCGTGCGGCACGGCCGCCGTCGTCGTGCTCACGGTCGCCTACGGCCGCCTGCCGTGGATCGCGCTCGTGCTCGCCGGCAGCTTCGGCACCTACGGCCTCATCAAGTCCCGCGTGGGCCCGCGCGTCGCGGCCCTGCCGGGCCTCGCCGCCGAGACCGCCGTGCTGGCCCCCCTGGCCGTCGGCTACCTCGTCGTCCTGCACGTCGCCGGGCTCGGTACGGCCGCGCTCGACTGGCACGGTCTCGCCCTCGTCGGCACGGGCGTGCTGACCGCCGTCCCCCTGCTGCTGTTCAACTCCGCGGCGCGGCGGCTGCCGCTCGCCACCGTGGGGCTGCTGCAGTACCTCGCCCCGGTGCTCCAGCTCGCGATCGGCGTGCTCGTCGCGGGCGAGCGCATGCCACCCGCCCGCTGGTGGGGCTTCGGCCTCGTCTGGGTCGCGCTCGTGGTGCTCACGGTCGACGGGCTGCGCCACGCGCGCCGCCCCGCGGCCCGCGACGCCCCCCTCGGCCCGACGGCCTGACACCGCACCCGACGCACCGTTCCCGACGCACGGCGGCCGCGGGCCGCGGCGCTGCCGCGTCAGTCGTCCTCGACGCGCACCTCGCGGTCGCCCAGGCGCACCGTCCACCCCGCGCGCACCACCGCCGGGGTGCCCGCCGGCAGCACGCGCGCGACGCCCGCGGGATCGACCACGACGGTGCCGTTGGTCGAACCCCGGTCCGTCACCCAGAGCGCCGCGCCGTCGCCCGCGTCCTCGTGCGGACCGAACTCGGCGTGCACGCGCGACAACGACCGCGCGGCGTCCTGCAGCGCGACCACGTGCAGGATGTCCTCGCCGTCCTCGGCGCGCGGCCCGCGGCCCACGAGCCCGCGCCCCACGACCCGCACGCGTTCCCCGGTGTCGAAGCTGAGCGCGAGCGTGCCCGTGCGACGTCGCAACGACTCCGGGTGCCGCACGCGCGTGTGCTCGAGCTCGGCCAGGTCCTCGTCGGTCGGTGCGACGACAGGCTCCCGCGGCGAGCGCGCCGCTGCGTCCCGCGCACCGTCGGTCCCGCCCGGCGTGGGCGGCGGCGGCAGCAGGTCGGCAGCGGGCCGCTCCGCGCGCGGTCCGTGCGGCGCCACCTGCGGCGGCTCGACCAGGTCCGGCGCCGG
>NZ_BCRB01000054.1 GCF_001552375.1 Cellulomonas iranensis NBRC 101100 = JCM 18110
CCCGGCGTTCGTGCGGTCACCGCGAGGTGACCGTGCGCGCAGGTGGAAGCTGCGCAGCGGGCTCAGAGGCCGTTGACGGCCTTCGCGAGCGCCGACTTGCGGTTCGCGGCCTGGTTGGCGTGGATCACGCCCTTCGACACGGCCTTGTCGAGCTTGCGCGAGGCGACCGTGAGCGCGGTCGCGGCAGCCTCCTTGTCGCCACCGGCGACGGCCTCGCGGACGCGACGCACGTACGTCTTCAGCTCCGACTTGACGGCCTTGTTCCGCAGCCGGGCCTTCTCGTTCGTGCGGATGCGCTTGATCTGGGACTTGATGTTCGCCACGTGTGGACTCTCTTTGTGTTCGCCGAAGCGATCTGACAGGTCGTAGAGGGCGTGCGCAGCGCCGGGACTGGGGCGTGGGGACACCCTCGGGAAAGGCCTGCGCGTGTGTCCACACCGACCCGGAGCGGACACGCAACTGACGATGCTACCAGCCGTGCAGCCGTGCGGCGGCGCGCACCACGGCGTCGTAGCGCCGCCGGTCGAGCGCGGCGCCCTCGCGGCGCACCGCGTCGGCGGGCAGGCGCAGCACGCGGTCGAGCCGGACCTCGCTCGGCCGCCCGCGGGGGTCCCACGCGCCCGTGCCGACGTCGAGCCACGTCCGGCCGTGCCGTGCCTCGTCCGCGGCGTCGCGGTCGTGGTCCTTGCTCGTGAGCATGAGCGCGACGATCACGGGGCCCTCGACGGCCAGCACGAGGACGGGGCGGTCCTTGCCGCGCGTGGCGTCCTCCTCGTAGGGCACCCACGTCCAGACGACCTCGCCGGGGTCGGGCCGGCCGTCGTCGCGCGGCGCGTACGCGGGTCGGACGCCCCCGCCCGACGGCGTGGTCGCAGCGCCTCCCGCGGACGGCGCGGAAGGGCCGGGTCGGGTCTGCGGCGCCCGCTCGCGCGTCGGCGCGAGCAGGGCACGCGTGGCCTGCCGCAGCAGTCCCGCCAGTCGTCCGGTGCGCACGTCCAGGAGCCTAGGGGTGAGCGGTGCGTCCCGTAACGCGACGTTGACACGGTCCGGCTACATTCGCGGCATGGCGGACCTCTTCGACGACTACCCGGCGGGGACCGCGTGGGACGAGATGATCGGGCCGGAGGGCGAGGCCCGCGCGGCGTACCGGCAGGTGCACTCGGCGCTCGCGCAGCTCTCGGCGGGCGAGCTGCGGGCCCGGGCCGACACGCTCGCGCGCTCGTACCTCAAGCAGGGCGTGACCTTCGACTTCGCGGGCGAGGAGCGGCCGTTCCCGCTCGACGTCGTGCCGCGCGTCCTCGCGGGTGACGAGTGGGAGCACGTCGCGCCCGGGGTCTCGCAGCGGGTGCGTGCGCTCGAGGCGTTCCTCGCCGACGTGTACGGCCCGCAGAAGGCGGTCGCCGACGGCGTCGTGCCGCGCTCGGTCGTCGTGTCCTCGACGCACTTCCACCGCGCCGCGCGCGGCGTCGAGCCGCCCAACGGCGTGCGCGTGCACGTGTCGGGCATCGACCTCGTGCGCGACTCGCTCGGCGGCTGGCGGGTCCTGGAGGACAACGTGCGCGTCCCGTCGGGCGTCAGCTACGTGCTGTCCAACCGCCGCGCGATGGCCCAGACGTTCCCCGAGCTGTTCGCGACACTGCGGATCAGGCCGGTCGTCGACTACTCGCGGCGCCTGCTCGCCGCGCTCATGGCCGCGGCGCCGGCGGGCGTCGACGACCCCACGGTCGTCGTGCTGACGCCGGGCGTGTACAACTCGGCGTACTTCGAGCACACGCTGCTCGCGCGCACCATGGGCGTCGAGCTCGTCGAGGGACGCGACCTGTACGTCGCGGGCGGGCGCGTGTGGATGCGTACGACGCGGGGCCGGCGCCGCGTCGACGTCATCTACCGCCGGGTCGACGACGAGTTCCTCGACCCGGTCGTGTTCCGCTCGGACTCGCTGCTGGGCTGCCCCGGCCTCATGACGTGCGCGCGCCTCGGCACGGTGACGCTCGCGAACGCGGTCGGCAACGGGGTCGCGGACGACAAGCTGCTGTACACGTACGTGCCCGACCTCATCCGGTACTACCTGGGCGAGGACCCGATCCTGCCGAACGTCGACACGTGGCGCCTGGAGGACCCCGGCGCGCTCGAGGAGGTCCTCGACCGCCTGCACGAGCTCGTGGTCAAGCCCGTCGACGGCTCCGGGGGCAAGGGGCTCGTGGTGGGGCCGCGGGCGACGCGATCCGAGCTGGACGAGCTGCGCGGGCGGCTCCGCGAGGACCCCCGCGGCTGGATCGCGCAACCGGTCGTGCAGCTGTCGACCGTGCCCACGCTCGTCGAGGACGGTCTGCGGCCCCGGCACGTCGACCTGCGGCCGTTCGCCGTCAACGACGGCGAGTCGGTCTACGTGCTGCCCGGCGGGCTGACGCGCGTCGCGCTGCCGGAGGGGCAGCTCGTCGTGAACTCGTCGCAGGGCGGCGGGTCGAAGGACACCTGGGTGCTCGGGGGGCGCGTGCCGCGCCGCGCGCCCGGCACGGGGCAGACGGTGCCGCAGACCGTGCCGAAGGACGCGTCGGTCCCGATCGACTCGAACCCGTCGGACCGGCGCGTGCAGGTCATGCAGCAGCAGCAGACGCTCGCGGTCGGGGGGACGACGTGCTGAGCCGCATCGCGGAGTCGCTGTTCTGGATCGGCCGCTACGTCGAGCGCGCCGACGACACCGCGCGCCTGCTCGACGTCCACGTGCAGATCCTGCTCGAGGACCCGTGGGCCGAGGAGGACCTGGCCTGCCGCTCGCTGCTGTCCGTGATGGACCGCCCGGCGCCGCCGGACCACGTCGAGGTGGGGCGCGAGCACGTGCTCGACGTGCTCGGGTACGACAGGTTCTCGCCGTCGTCGATCGCCGGTGCGCTGGTCGCGGCGCGCGAGAACGCGCGGCGCGCGCGCGAGATCGTCTCGACCGAGCTGTGGGAGTGCCTCAACGCGAGCTGGAACCAGCTGCCCTCGCAGATGCGGCCGGCACGACCGCACGACTACTTCACGTGGGTGCGCGAGCGGGCCGCGATCGTCGCGGGGATCGTGGAGTCCACCACGTCGCGCGACGAGACGTGGCACTTCCTGGTGCTGGGCCGCGCGATCGAGCGCGCCGACATGACCGCCCGTCTGCTGACGACGCGCGCGCTGCTCGGGTCCGCCGGCCCGGGGTGGTCGACGCTGCTGCGCTCGTGCGGTGCGCACGAGGCGTTCCTGCGGACGTACCGCGGCACGGCGTCCGACGAGCGTGCCGCGGGCTTCCTGCTGCTCGACCGGCTGTTCCCGCGGTCCATCGTGTACGCGCTCAACGAGGCGGAGGCCTCGCTCACGGCGCTCGAGCCCGTCGCGGACCGCGCCGGCATCGACGACGCGCGCCGGCACATCGGGCACGTGCGCTCGAACCTCGAGTACCGGCCGCTGCTGGAGGTCCTCGACGACCTCCCGCGCGAGATGGAGCTCGTGCAGCGGGCGTGCTCGGCGGCGTCCGACGCGATCCGAGCGCGGTACTTCCCGTCCGGGGCGGAGCTGACGTGGGTCGGGGAGGCGCTGTGAGCAGGTTGCGGATCGTCCACACGTCGACGTTCCGGTACGCCGACCCGGTCGTCGCGTCGTACAACGAGGCGCGCATGACGCCGCTGTCGCTGCCGGGCCAGTCGGTGCTGGAGACGCGGCTCGAGATCCAGCCGCAGACGTGGTCGCACGACTTCCGTGACTACTGGGGCACGCACGTCACCGCGTTCGAGGTGATCGCGCCGCACCGTTCGCTCGTGCTGACGGCCGAGCACGTCGTCGAGGTGGCCGAGCGCGCGGCGCCGTCGCAGTCGGTCGCGTGGGACGTGCTGCACGGGCCCGAGGTGCGCGACCGGCTCGCGGAGCACCTCGGCACGACCGACGCCACCGACGTCCCCGACGACGTCGTCGCGCTCGCGCGGTCCGCGGCCGAGGGGCTCGAGCCGGCGGCGGCCGCGGAGGCGGTGTGCCGCGCGCTGCGCGACGAGATGGAGTACATCCCCGGGGTCACCACCGTGCACACGCCGGCGGCCGAGGCGTGGGCGAGCCGGACGGGCGTGTGCCAGGACATGGCACACCTCGCGCTCGGTGCGCTGCGCGCGATCGGCGTGCCCGCGCGGTACGTCTCGGGGTACCTGCACCCGGACTCGTCGGGCGAGGTCGGGACGACGGTCACGGGGGAGTCGCACGCGTGGGTCGAGTGGTGGGCCGGCGAGTGGTACGGCTACGACCCGACCAACCGCGTGCCGGCGGGCGAGCACCACGTGGTCCTCGCGCGCGGACGCTGCTACGACGACGTCGCGCCCCTGCGCGGCATCTACGCGGGCGCGCAGACGCAGGACCTCGTGGTGCGGGTGCGGATCACGCGCGAGGCGTGACCGGCCGCTCCTCGGCGCGCGTCACGGCGTGATCCGACCCGCGAGCGCCGCGTCGAGCGCGGCGCGGTCGCCCGTGACGGCCAGCGCGTCGTCGGCGGGCGTCGTGCGGCCCCACAGCAGCAGCGCGAGCCGCTCGGCGGGCCCGTGGACGACGACCGACGGCTCCGCGGGCGCGTCGGGTGCCGCCGTCGTGTCCCACGTGCCGTGCGCGTCGTCGGCCACGAGCCGCACCCGCCCCGGCAGCCCGGGTGCGCGCCCCAGGGCCACCTGGCGCGGGTGCATGACCGCGACGACCTCGTCGACCGTGTCGGCCCAGAGCGCGGGCGCCACGTCGAGCGGCAGGCCGCCCGCCGTGCGCAGGTCCCACAGGTGCACGAGCGTCTCGTGCACCTGGCGGCGGTGCCAGAAGCGCACGACGCCGGAGTCGTCCAGCGTCCACGCGGGCGCGTCGGGGTCGAGCCCGGCGAGCGTCTCGCGCAGCTCGGCGGCCTGCGCGGCGTAGAACGCGTCGAGCACGAACGGCCCGCGACCGAGCGGCGTCTCCTGGCGGCGGCGCGCCTGCCCGGCCGCCCAGTGGTGGATCCGACCCAGGTGCTCGACGAGGTTCCGCACGCGCCAGCGGCCGCACCACGGCACGCGCACCTCGGCGTCGACCTCGCGCACCGACGCGAGGAACCGGTCCTGCAGATCCGCCAGCACGGCCGTCGTCGCGACGGGTGGGTGGCCCAGGGCGTCCGTCATGGGACCATGGTGCTGCCCGCCACCGACACCCCGACAGGGCCGGGGCCGCCACCGACCGTCGTGATCACGCCGCGCGCGTGCTCGAGTGCCGTCGGCGCGAGCGCCCGTCGAGCCCGTCCAGAAGCCGGAGAACGCCGAGTTGCCCATCCCGTCCGCCACCGCCGCCGCGCGGATCCGCCCGTCGGCGACCGCGCCCGAGCTGCTGCGCAACTTCTGCATCATCGCGCACATCGACCACGGCAAGTCGACGCTCGCCGACCGCATGCTGCAGCTCACGGGCGTCGTCGAGGCGCGTGCCATGCGCGCGCAGTACCTCGACCGCATGGACATCGAGCGCGAGCGCGGCATCACGATCAAGTCGCAGGCCGTGCGCATGCCGTGGGAGCTCGACGGCACGCCGTACGCGCTCAACATGATCGACACGCCCGGCCACGTCGACTTCACGTACGAGGTCTCGCGCTCGCTCGCCGCGTGCGAGGGCGCCGTGCTGCTCGTCGACGCCGCGCAGGGCATCGAGGCGCAGACGCTCGCGAACCTCTACCTCGCGCTCGAGAACGACCTGCAGATCATCCCCGTGCTCAACAAGATCGACCTGCCGGCCGCGCAGCCCGAGAAGTACGCCGAGGAGATCGCGGGGCTCGTCGGCGGCGACCCGGCCGACGTGCTCAAGGTGTCCGGCAAGACCGGCGAGGGCGTCGAGGCGCTCCTCGACCGGATCGTGCAGACCGTGCCGGCGCCGGTCGGCGACGCCGACGCGCCGGCCCGCGCGATGATCTTCGACTCCGTGTACGACACCTACCGCGGCGTCGTCACCTACGTCCGTGTCGTCGACGGCCGCCTCGACCCGCGCGAGCGCATCGTCATGATGTCGACGCGCGCGACGCACGAGCTCCTCGAGATCGGCGTCATCGCGCCCGAGCCCGTGCCGACCAAGGGCCTGGGCGTCGGCGAGGTCGGCTACCTCATCACCGGCGTGAAGGACGTGCGCCAGTCGAAGGTCGGCGACACCGTGACGAACGCGGCCAAGCCCGCGGACCAGGCGCTGGGCGGGTACTCCGACCCCAAGCCCATGGTCTTCTCGGGCCTGTACCCGATCGACGGGTCCGACTACCCGGCGCTGCGCGACGCGCTCGACAAGCTCAAGCTCAACGACGCCGCGCTGAACTACGAGCCCGAGACGTCGGTCGCGCTCGGCTTCGGCTTCCGTGTCGGATTCCTCGGCCTGCTGCACCTGGAGATCGTGCGCGAGCGGCTCGAGCGCGAGTTCGACCTCGACCTCATCTCGACCGCGCCGAACGTCGTCTACGACGTCACGCTCGAGGACCGCACCGAGGTCGTCGTGACGAACCCGAGCGAGTTCCCCGCGGGCAAGATCCGCGAGGTCCGCGAACCGGTCGTCAAGGCCACGATCCTCACGCCGTCGGAGTTCGTCGGCACGATCATGGAGCTGTGCCAGTCGCGGCGCGGCGACCTGCAGGGCATGGACTACCTGTCCGAGGACCGCGTCGAGATGCGCTACCTGCTGCCGCTCGCCGAGATCGTGTTCGACTTCTTCGACCACCTCAAGTCGCGCACGCGCGGGTACGCGAGCCTCGACTACGACACGACCGGCGACCAGGCCGCCGACCTCGTGAAGGTCGACATCCTGCTGCAGGGCGAGCAGGTCGACGCGTTCAGCGCGATCGTCCACAAGGACAAGGCGTACGCGTACGGCGTCATGATGACGGCCAAGCTCAAGGAGCTCATCCCGCGCCAGCAGTTCGAGGTGCCGATCCAGGCCGCGATCGGCTCGCGGATCATCGCGCGCGAGACCATCCGCGCGATGCGCAAGGACGTCCTCGCCAAGTGCTACGGCGGCGACATCAGCCGCAAGCGCAAGCTGCTCGAGAAGCAGAAGGAGGGCAAGAAGCGCATGAAGACCATCGGTCGGGTCGACGTGCCGCAGGAGGCCTTCATCGCCGCGCTCTCGTCCGACGGCGGCAGCGGCGGCAAGGACGCGAAGGACGCGAAGAAGAAGTGAGCGCGACGGCGCTCGTCGAGGGCGGCGCCGCGTGAGCCCGGCGCTGCCCGACGGCGACCCCGCACCGCCCGACGGCGCGCTGCCCGCGTCGGCGGCGGCCGGTGCCGACGCGCGCCGGTTCGGCGTCTACCTGCACGTGCCCTTCTGCGCCGTGCGCTGCGGGTACTGCGACTTCAACACCTACACCGCGACCGAGCTGGGCGGGGGCGCGAGCCTCGACGCGTACGCGTCGACCGCCCTCGGCGAGGTCGCGCTCGCCGACCGCGTCCTGCGGGACGCGGGCGTGCCGCACCGCGCGGTGTCGACCGTGTTCGTCGGCGGCGGCACGCCGACGCTGCTGCCGGTCGACGACCTCGTGCGCCTGCTGGCCGGCGTGCGCGACACGTGGGGGCTCGCGCCCGGCGCCGAGGTCACGACCGAGGCCAACCCCGACTCGGTGACGCCCGAGGGGCTCGCGCGCCTCGCGGCGGGCGGCGTCACGCGGGTGTCGTTCGGCATGCAGTCGGCCGTGCCGCACGTGCTCGCGACGCTCGAGCGCACGCACGACCCCGCGCGGGTCCCGGACGTCGTGCGGTGGGCGCGCGACGCGGGGCTGCGGGTGTCGCTCGACCTCATCTACGGCACGCCGGGGGAGTCGCTCGACGACTGGCGGCGCTCGGTCGACGTCGCGCTGAGCACCGGGGTCGACCACGTCAGCGCGTACGCGCTGGTCGTCGAGCCCGGCACGCGCATGGCGGTGCAGGTGCGCCGCGGCGAGCTGACGCTGCCCGACGAGGACGACCAGGCGACCAAGTACGAGCTCGTCGACGACCTGCTCACGGCCGCCGGGCTGCGCTGGTACGAGGTGAGCAACTGGGCCCGCACGCCCGCGGACGCGTCGCAGCACAACCTCGGGTACTGGCGCGGGGACGACTGGTGGGGGATCGGCCCGGGTGCCCACAGCCACGTCGGCGGCGTGCGGTGGTGGAACGTCAAGCACCCGCGCGCGTACGCGGACCGGCTGGGACGCGGGCTGAGCCCGGCCGCGGGCCGCGAGCTCGTCGACGCGGGCACCGCGCAGCTCGAGCGCGTCATGCTGGGCGTGCGCGTCGCCGAGGGGCTGCCGGTCGCCGACCTCGAGCCTGCCGCACGGGCCGCGGTCGCGGGGCTCGTCGCGGACGGCCTGGTCGACGGCCGCGCCGCGCTGGGTGCCGACGGCGAGCGCCGGGTCGTCCTCACGCGTCGCGGGCGGCTGCTGGCCGACGCCGTGGTGCGCGCGCTCGTCGTCTGACGCGCCGTCCGCCCCGGTGCCGGCGCTCGCCGGACCCGCCACGGACCGGTGGCGTCGCCGTCAGGGGACGAAGCGGATCGTCAGCGGGTAGCGGTACCACTCCCAGCGGCTCGCGGCGACGGCCGCGAGGACGCCGAGCACGACCCACGCCACGAGCACGCCGAGCAGCACGGGCGACAGCAGCCCGAACGTCACGACGGCCACGACGGCCGCCAGGGCGAGGGCGACGAGCGACGCGAGCTGGAAGTTGAGCGACTCCTTGGCGTGGTGCTCGAGGAACGGCCCGCGGCCGCGGAAGACGAGCCACACGACGAGCGGCGGCACGAAGCCGAGGCCGAGCAGCGGGAGCACGTGCGCCAGGATCGCCCACGTGCGCTCCTCGTCGGGCCGCAGCGGCGGGGCGGGTGGCGGCGGGCCCCAGGCCGGTGGCCCGTCGGCGGGGTGGGTCACGTGGGTGCTCCGGTCGCAGGGGGTGAAGTCCGCGCGTAGCGTACAGGTGCGGACGGGTGCACGTGGCGGGATCGGGACTTCTGGACTTGACACGTTCTGTCGCGTTTCGGTTCTCTGACCCGCGGGACGGCCCACGTCCCTTCCTGTGACCTGGAGGGTCCTTGATGAGCGAGAACACCGGGGGCGTGCCGCCCCGCGACGAGGACGGCCGCGACGTGCCGCCGCCCCCGCCGGGCTACGGCCAGCCGGGCGGCGACGTGCCGCCCGCCGCGCCGCAGCCGGGCGCGCCCACCCCGCCCCCGGGCGGCGCCTACCCGCCGCCCCCGGGCTACGGCACGCCGCCGCCCCCGGGGTACGGCACCACGCCGCCGGCGTCGCCGTACGGCCAGCCGGCGGGTCAGCCCTACGGCCAGCAGCCCTACGGCCAGCCGTACGCGCCGGCACCGGGCCAGGTCGACATCGGCAACGGCTTCTCGTGGGCGTTCTCCAAGTTCGGTCAGAACTGGGTGACGTTCCTGGTCGGCACGCTGCTGTGGTTCATCGGCATCAGCGTCGTGACGTCGCTCGTGTCGGGCATCTTCGGCGGCTTCGGCTCGCTGATCGGCCGCGACGGCAGCGGCGTCGGCGCCGGCTTCGCGCTGGCCTCGGCCGGCATCGCGGGTGCGGTCGTCACGGCCGTGACGATCCTGCTGGGGTCGCTGTTCAGCGCCGCGGTCATCGGCACCGCGCTCAAGGTCACGGCCGGGCGTCCGGTGTCGCTGGCCGACATGTTCGACTTCTCGCACGTGGCCCAGGTGTTCGTGCTGGGTCTGCTGCTCGCGGTCGCCAACGGGGTCCTCACGTTCATCCCGTTCTTCGGCGCGCTCGCGCAGATCGCCATCACGTACTTCGTGTTCTTCGGCTACCACCTGATCGTCGACCGCAACCTCGGCGCGATCGACGCGATCCGCGAGTCGGTGCAGCTGCAGACCCGCAACGTCGGGTCCTCGGTGCTCGTGGTGCTCGTCGCCATCGCGATCGTCGTGGTGGGCATCATCGCGTGCTTCGTCGGCGTGCTGGTCGCCGGCCCGGTCGCCGCGCTGTTCTCCGCGTACGCGTACCGCCGCGTGACGAACGGGCAGATCGCGGCCTGACGGCCAAGGTGCACGGCACGAGGCCCGCCCGGGCTCCCCGGGCGGGCCTCGTCGTGCCGGGTCGTGTCAGGCGGTGACGAAGTCGATGAGCTCCTCGACGCGTCCCAGCAGGCTCGGCTCGAGGTCCGCGTACGAGCGCACCGAGCGCAGGATCCGCTGCCACGCGCGCGCGACGTCCGCCTGCTCGGCGGCCGGCCACCCGAGCTCGCGCAGGATCCCGCGCTTCCACTCGGTGCCGCGCTCGATCGTGGGCCACGACGTGAGCCCGAGCCGCTCGGGGCGCACGGCCTGCCACACGTCGACGTAGGGGTGCCCCAGCACCAGCACCGTGCCCGCGGGCACGCCGCGGACGGCCTCGGCGGCGATCCGGCTCTCCTTCGACCCCGGCACGAGGTGGTCCACGAGCACGCCGACGCGCCGGTCGGCGCTCGGCCGGAAGTCGCGCAGCGCGTCGGCGAGGTGGTCCACGCCGTCGAGCAGCTCGACCACGACGCCCTCGACGCGCAGGTCGTCGCCCCACACCTTCTCGACGAGCTCGGCGTCGTGCTTGCCCTCGACCCAGATGCGCGACCCGCGCGCGACGCGCGCCGGTGCGTCGGGCACGGCGACCGACCCGGACGCGGTGCGGGTCGGCCGGGCGGGCGCGCGGGACGTCACGGGCGCGGTGAGGACGACGGGCTCGCCGTCGACCCAGAACCCCGGGCCGAGCCGGAAGGTCCGCGTGCGGCCCCGCCGGTCCTCGAGCACGACGACGTGCTGCCCGCCGGACTTCTCGACCCGCACGACCGCGCCGACCCAGCCGGTCTCGACGTCCTCGACGACGAGGCCGTGCTCGGCCGGCTGGTCGCGCGCCGTGCGCGGCGGGCGGTGGTGCGCGGTGCGGGGGGCGGAGCGGTCCGACGACAGCACGTCGGAGCCGTAGCGGTCGTGGGTCACGCGGGAGACTCTAGGAGGTCCGTGCGGGACGTGACGGGTGACGCGCTGCCTCGCCGTGGTCCCGCCGGGGGGACCGCGTAGAATTGGCACTCGGTCCGGGCGAGTGCTACGTCACGGGCCGCGGGGCGCCCCCCGCACGGGTGGGCGCACGGGCGACGGAGGAGGCGAGATGAGCGAGGACCGTCGGCTGGACGTGCTGCGCGCGATCGTCGAGGACTACGTCGCGACGCGCGAGCCGGTCGGGTCGCGCGCGCTCACCGAGCGGCACGCGCTCGGCGTGTCGCCGGCGACGATCCGCAACGACATGGCCGCGCTCGAGGACGCCGGGCTCATCGTCCAGCCGCACACCTCGGCCGGTCGCGTGCCCACCGACCTCGGCTACCGCGTGTTCGTCGACCAGCTCTCGGGCGTCAAGCCGCTCTCGGCGGCCGAGAAGCGCGCGATCGGCCTGCTGCTGGAGGAGGCGGTCGACCTCGACGACGTCATCGACCGCGCCGTGCGGCTGCTCGCGCAGCTGACCCACCAGGTCGCGGTCGTGCAGTACCCGTCGCTGCGGCGCTCGGCCCTGCGGCACGTCGAGCTCGTGCCCGTCGGCGCGCGGCACCTGCTGGTCGTCATCATCACGACCACCGGGCGCGTCGAGCAGCGCACGCTCGAGCTCCGCGAGGACCTCGACGAGTCGGTCGTCGCGCGTCTGCGCGTGCGCCTCAACGTCGCGGCCGCCGGGATGCGGCTGGCCGAGCTGGACGGCGCGCTGCAGGACCTCGCGGCGGAGTTCACGCCCGCGGGCGGCGACCTCGTGCGCGCCGTCGTCGCGATGGTCTCCGAGACCCTGGCGCAGGAGAGCGAGGAGCGCGTGGTCGTCGCCGGCGCCTCGCACCTCGCGCGCAGCGCGGGCGCCGACTTCGCGCACACCCTCGGCCCGGTCCTCGAGGCGCTCGAGGAGCAGGTCGTGCTGCTGCGGCTGCTGTCGGAGATGGCCGAGGACGCCTCGGGCGTCGCGGTGCGCATCGGCCGCGAGACGCAGCACGAGGGCCTCGCCGAGACCAGCATCGTCACGAGCGGCTACGGCGGCGACGGGTCGTCGGTCGCCGTGCTCGGGTCGGTCGGCCCGCTGCGCATGGACTACCCCCAGACCATGGCGGCGGTGCGTGCCGTCGCCCGGTACCTGACCCGGATCCTCGCGGGCTGACGGCGCGCCGCGCACGCGCCGTCCGGCGCCCCGCGCAGGCCCGTCCACGCCACGCACGAGCAGGAAGCGAGCACCACGCCACGTGACCGACTACTACGAGATCCTGGGCGTCGCGCGCGACGCGACGCCCGAGCAGATCAAGAAGGCGTACCGCAAGCTCGCACGCGAGCTGCACCCCGACGTCGCGGGGACGGACGCCGCGACCGAGGAGCGGTTCAAGGACGTGTCGCGCGCGTACGACGTGCTCGGCAACCCCGACAAGCGCCGTGCGTACGACATGGGCGCCGACCCGTCGTCGCCCGGCGGCGGCATGGGCGGCGGCTTCGGGTTCCAGGACATCTTCGAGACGTTCTTCGGCGCCGCCGGCGGTGGGGCCCAGCGCGGGCCCGCACCGCGCGCGCGGCGCGGCCAGGACGCGCTCGTGCGCCTCGACCTCGACCTCGCCGAGGCCGCGTTCGGCGTGCACCGCGAGATCCAGGTGGACACCGCGGTGCTGTGCCCGACGTGCGGCGGCACGTGCTGCCGCCCGGGCACGTCGCCCCGCACGTGCGACGTGTGCGGCGGGCGCGGCTCGGTGCAGCGCGTCGCGCAGTCGTTCCTCGGCCGGGTCATGACGACGCAGCCGTGCGCGGCGTGCCACGGGTTCGGCACGGTCATCCCCGAGCCGTGCACCGAGTGCGCGGGCGAGGGGCGCGTGCGCTCGCGGCGGACGCTGTCCGTCGACGTGCCCGCGGGCGTCGACACCGGTACGCGCATCAAGCTCACCGGCCAGGGCGAGGTCGGCCCCGCGGGCGGCCCCGCGGGCGACGTGTACCTCGAGGTGCGCGAGCGCAAGCACGACACGTTCGTGCGCCAGGGCGACGACCTGCACGCGACGCTGCAGGTCCCCATGACGGCGGCGGCGCTCGGCACGGTGCTCACGATGCAGACGCTGGACGGCGAGCGCGAGGTCGACCTGCGTCCCGGCACGCAGCCCGGGCAGGTCGTCACGCTCAAGGGGCTCGGCGTCGGCCACCTGCACGTCGGCGGTCGCGGCGACCTGCACGTGCACGTCGAGGTCCAGGTGCCCACGCCCGCCGACGACGAGCAGGCCGAGCTGCTGCGGCGGCTCGCCGCGCTGCGCGGCGAGGAGCGACCCGAGGCGCGGCTCGCGGCCGCCCACCCGGGCGTGTTCTCCAAGCTGCGCGACAAGCTCGCCGGCCGGTGAGCGCACCGGTCTTCCTCGTCGACGCCGGCCGGCTCGACGACGTCGTCGCGGGCGGGGAGTTCCTGCTCGACGGCAGCGAGGGGCGGCACGCGGGCGTCGTGCAGCGCCGCGGTCCGGGGGAGCGCGTCGACGTCGTCGACGGTGCGGGCGTCCGGCTGCTCGGGCGCGTGCGCGCCGCCGGTCCCGAGGGCGTGCGGATCGACGTCGACGACGTCGTGCGCGAGCCCGCGCCGTCGCCGCGGCTCGTGCTCGTGCAGGCGCTCGCCAAGGGCGACCGCGACGAGATGGCGATCGAGGCGGCGACCGAGGTCGGCGTCGACGTGGTCGTGCCGTGGCAGGCCGAGCGCTCGGTCGTCATCTGGCGGGGCGACCGCGCGCAGAAGAGCCGCGCACGGTGGATCGGGACGGTGCGCACGGCCACCAAGCAGTCGCGCCGCGCGTGCGTGCCGCTCGTCGAGCAGGCCCTCGACGGCAAGGGGCTCGTCGCGCACGTCGCCGACGTGGTGGCCGCGGGCGGGGTCGTCGTCGTGCTCCACGAGAGCGCGACGCGACCGCTGCACGAGGTCACGCCGCCCGCCGCCGGCGACCTGCTGGTCGTGGTGGGCCCCGAGGGCGGCATCAGCGACCGCGAGCTCGACGCGCTCGCCGGGGCCGGCGCGCTGACCTGCCGGCTCGGGCCGCACGTGCTGCGCACGTCGACCGCGGGCCCGGTCGCGCTCGCGATGCTCGCCGACCGGCTCGGCCGCTGGGGCTGAGCCCGCCCGGCGCGGTGCGCCGTCGGATCGCGCTCTCGCGGTGCGTGGGCCTGGATCGCGCTCTCGCGGTGGGTCGGGTGGGGCTGGATCGCTCTCTCGCGGTGGTTGTGGGGTGGGACTGGATCGCTCTCTCGCGGTGAGAGGGCGATCCAGCCCGTCCGTCGCGCCGGTCAGCGCGAGTCGCTGCCCTCGTGCTCGACCGCCGCGCGGCCCGCCTCGAGCCGCGCGACCGGCACCCGGAACGGCGAGCAGGACACGTAGTCGAGGCCGACGGCGTCGAAGAACCGGATCGACTCGGGGTCGCCGCCGTGCTCGCCGCACACGCCGAGCGTGAGGTCGGGACGCGTCGCGCGGCCCAACCGGACCGCCGTCTCGACGAGCTGCCCGACGCCCTTGACGTCGATCGTCTCGAACGGCGACACCGACAGCACGCCGTTGGCGGTGTACTGCGCGAAGAACGCACCCTCGACGTCGTCGCGGCTGAAGCCCCACGTGGTCTGCGTGAGGTCGTTCGTGCCGAACGAGAAGAACGCCGCCTGGGTCGCGATGCGGTCCGCCGTGAGCGCCGCGCGCGGCAGCTCGATCATGCAGCCGACGGGCAGCTCGACCGGCACGCCCCGCTCCGCGCCGACCTCGACCATGATGGTCAGCGCGCGCTCGCGGACGAGCCGCAGCTCCTGCACCGAGCCCACGAGCGGCACCATGATCTCGGCGTGCGGGTCGCCGCCCGCGGCCAGCCGTGCCGCGACCGCCTCGCACACGGCGCGGATCTGCAGGTCGAACAGCCCGGGGACCACCAGCCCGAGCCGTACGCCGCGCAGGCCGAGCATCGGGTTGGCCTCGTGCATGCGCCGCACCGCGGCGAGCAGGGCCACGTCGCCGTCGTCGACCTCGCCGCGCTCGGCCGCGAGGGCGACCTTGACGGACAGCTCGGTGAGGTCCGGCAGGAACTCGTGCAGCGGCGGGTCGATGAGGCGGATGGTCGTCGGCAGGCCGTCCATCGCCTCCAGCAGGTCCGTGAAGTCGGCGCGCTGCAGCGGCAGCAGCGCGTCGAGCGCGGCCTGCCGCTGCGTGTCGTCCGCGGCGAGCACGACCCGCTCGACGAGCACGCGCCGCTCGCCGAGGAACATGTGCTCGGTGCGGCACAGGCCGATGCCCTGCGCGCCCAGGCGGCGCGCCCGCGCGGCGTCCTGCGCCGTGTCGGCGTTGGCGTGCACGTGCAGGCGCCGGGTCGTGTCGGCGTGCCGCAGGATCCGGTCGACGGCGCGCACGAGGTCGCGCGTCTCGTCGTCGGGCGCCGCCTCGAGCGCGGCGTCCAGACCGTCCTCGAGGTACCGCTGCACGGGGGAGGGCACGACGGGCACGTCGCCCAGGAACACCTCGCCGCTCGTCCCGTCGATCGCGAGCACGTCGCCCTCGCGCACCGTGCGGCCGCGCGCGGTGAGCGAGCGGTCGGCCTGGTCGACGACCAGCTCCTCCGCGCCGACGACGCACGTGCGCCCCATGCCGCGCGCCACGACCGCGGCGTGCGACGTCTTGCCGCCGCGCGCCGTCAGCACGCCCACCGCGGCGATCATGCCGCCCAGGTCGTCGGGGTTGGTCTCGCGCCGCACGAGCACGACGTCCTCGCCGCGCGCGGCCCACTCCTGCGCGGTCGCGGGGTCGAACACCGCGCGGCCGACCGCGGCGCCCGGCGACGCGGGCATCGCGCGCGTCAGCAGCACGCGGTCGGCCGCGCCGTCGGGGGCGGGTGCGAACTGCGGGAACTGCAGCTGCGCGAGCTGCGCGCCCGACACGCGCGAGAGCGCCTCGTCCATCGTGATGAGGTGCTCGTCGACCAGCTGGCACGCGATCCGGAACGCGGCCGGCGCCGTGCGCTTGCCGACGCGCGTCTGCAGCATCCACAGCTTGCCGCGCTCGATCGTGAACTCGATGTCGCACAGGTCGCGGTAGTGCGTCTCGAGGCGGCGCATCGCCTGGCGCAGCTCGGCGTACGCCGCGGGGTCGACCTGCTCGAGGTCGGCCAGCGACAGCGTGTTGCGGATGCCGGCGACCACGTCCTCGCCCTGCGCGTTCACCAGGTAGTCGCCGTAGTCGCCCGTGCGGCCCGTCGCGGGGTCCCGCGTGAACGCCACGCCCGTGCCCGACGTCGGCCCCAGGTTGCCGAACACCATCGTGCAGACGTTGACCGCCGTGCCGAGGTCGTCGGGGATCCGCTCCTTGCGGCGGTAGAGACGCGCGCGCTCGGTGCCCCACGAGTCCAGGACCGCGACGATCGCCATGTCGAGCTGCTCGCGCGGGTGCTGCGGGAACTCGCGTCCCGACTCGTCGCGCACGATCTGCTTGTACGTGCCGACGAGCGCGCGCAGGTCCTGCGCGTCGAGGTCGACGTCGGCCGTCACGCCACGCCCGGCCTTCGCCTTGTCGAGAGCGTCGGCGAACAGGTCGGCGTCGATGCCGAGCACCGTGCGTCCGAACATCTGGATCAGCCGGCGGTAGGAGTCCCACGCGAACCGCTCGTCGCCCGACAGCTCGGCCAGGCCCTGCACGGACGCGTCGTTCAGCCCGACGTTGAGGACCGTCTCCATCATGCCGGGCATCGAGAACTTCGCGCCCGAGCGCACCGACACCAGCAGCGGGTCGTGGAAGTCCCCGAGCCGGCGGCCGAGCTCGTCCTCGAGGTGCCGGACCGCCATCGTCACCTCGACGCGCAGCTCGGGCGGCACCTCGCCCGTGCGCAGGTACGCGCGGCACGCCTCGGTCGTGATCGTGAAGCCCGGCGGGACCGGCAGGCCGAGCCGGGTCATCTCGGCGAGGTTCGCGCCCTTGCCGCCGAGCAGGTCCTTCTGGTCCTTGTCGCCCTCGCTGAAGTCCTTCACGTAGCGGGCCACGGTGCCTCCTCCGGGTCGCACCCGTCAGGCTCCGTTGCCCGACGGCCTCCTGCCAGTGTTCTCCTGCCCCGACCCGGACGCCCGGGGACGAAGGGCCCACGACGGCGGGAACTCGCGGGCCCTCGTGGGACCTGCGCCGTAGGATGGAGGCGTGCCCGCAGCCGCCGGGCCACCCACGAGAGAAGGAGCGCACGGCAGCCGCCGAGCACATGGCCGAGCCCACCCCCACCGCCAGCGTCCCCGAGCCGCGGCACGCGCGCGTCGAGCACCGCATCACCGTCCCGCCGGACGTGTCGATGGTCGAGCTGCTCGGGCTGCGCGACGAGGTCCTGCGCAGCATCGAGGACGGCTTCGCGACCGTCGACGTCCACGTGCGCGGCAACGAGGTCACGCTCGCGGGGCCCGCGGGCGACGTCGCGCTCGTCACGCGCCTGGTCGACGAGCTCGTCGAGATGGCCGCCGCGGGCACGCCGCTGAGCCCCGAGGTCGTGCAGCGGTCGGTGACGATGCTTACGGCCGACTCCGGCGCGCGTCCCGCCGACGTCCTGACCTTCAACATCCTGTCGACGCGCGGGCGCACGATCCGCGCGAAGACGGCGGGCCAGAAGGACTACGTCGACGCGATCGAGCGCAACACCGTGACGTTCGGCATCGGGCCGGCGGGCACCGGCAAGACGTACCTCGCGATGGCCAAGGCCGTGCAGGCGCTGCAGGCGCGCAGGGTCAACCGCATCGTGCTGACGCGCCCCGCGGTCGAGGCCGGCGAACGGCTCGGGTTCCTGCCCGGGTCGCTGTCCGAGAAGATCGACCCGTACCTGCGGCCGCTGTACGACGCGCTGCACGACATGGTCGACCCCGAGTCGATCCCGCGGCTCATGGAGGCCGGCACGATCGAGGTCGCGCCGCTCGCGTACATGCGCGGGCGCACGCTGAACGACGCGTTCATCATCCTCGACGAGGCGCAGAACACGTCGGTCGAGCAGATGAAGATGTTCCTCACGCGCCTGGGCTTCGGGTCCAAGGTCGTCGTGACGGGGGACGTCACCCAGGTCGACCTGCCGAGCGCGACCACGTCGGGGCTGCGGGTCGTCGAGAAGGTCCTCGCGGGTGTCGAGGACGTCGAGTTCTGCCGGCTGACGTCGAAGGACGTGGTCCGGCACCGGTTGGTGGGAGAGATCATCGACGCGTACGCGAGGTGGGACGGGGCATGAGCGTCGAGGTGAGCAACGAGTCGGGCGTCGAGGTCGACGAGGCGGAGTTCGCCGCGCTCGGCCGGTACGTCATGGACGCGATGCACGTGCACCCGCAGGCCGACCTGTTCGTGCGGCTGGTCGACACGGCCACGATGACGGACCTGCACGTGCGGTGGATGGACGAGCCCGGCCCGACCGACGTCCTGTCGTTCCCCATGGACGAGCTGCGGCCCGGTCGCGAGGGTGAGCCCGCGGGGCCCGGCGTGCTCGGCGACGTCGTGCTGTGCCCCGAGGTCGCCGCGACCCAGGCGCGCACCGCCGGGCACTCGACGGCCGAGGAGATGCTGCTGCTCACGACGCACGGCATCCTGCACCTGCTGGGGTACGACCACGTCGAGCCCGACGAGGAGAAGGAGATGTTCGCGCTGCAGCGGCAGCTGCTGCTGACGTTCCTGGCCGGGCGATGACCGGGGTCCCCGTCGCCGGCCTCGTGGCCGTCGCGGTCGCGGGCATCGTGCTGGCCGCCGCGCTCTCGGCCGGCGAGGTCGCGGTGCTGCGGGTCACGCGCTCGCGCGTCGCCGAGCTCGAGGCCGAGCGGCCCGGCGCCGCGGAGCGCGTGCGGCGGCTCGTGGACGACCCCGCGCGGGTCGCGCAGGCCGCGTCGTTCGTGCGGCTGCTGGGCGAGATGACCGCGACGGTGTGCCTCACGCTCGCGATCAGCGCCGGCTCGCTGTCCTGGTGGGCGACCGCGCTGCTGGCGATCGCCGCGTGCGCGGTCGTGGCGTTCCTGCTCGTGCGCGTCAGCCCGCGCAGCATGGGCCGGCGGCACCCCGTCGGCGTGCTCGCCGCGCTGTCGCGCCTGCTGCTCGTCGTCACGGCCGTCGCGGGCGGCGTGGGCCGGCGCGCCGACCCGACCGTCGCCGCCGCGGGCGTCGACGACACCGAGCTGCGCGACATGGTCGACCGCGTGAGCGAGTCCGACGGCTTCGAGGACGACGAGCGCGACATGTTCCGCTCGGTCCTCGAGCTGGGCGACACGCTCACGCGCGAGGTCATGGTGCCGCGCACCGACATGATCACCGCGCACGCGGACACGCCGCTGCACAAGGTGCTCGCCCTTCTGCTGCGCTCCGGGTTCTCGCGCGTGCCCGTCGTCGGCGACTCGGTCGACGACATGCTCGGCGTGCTGTACCTCAAGGACGTCGTGCGCCGGATCCCCGCCCGCGGCGCCACGCCCGGCGACGACCCGCTCGACGCGCCCGCGTCGTCGCTCGTGCGCCCGCCCGTCTACGTCCCGGAGTCCAAGCCGGTCGACGAGCTGCTCCGCGAGCTGCGCGACGGGTCGAGCCACATCGCGCTCGTCGTCGACGAGTACGGCGGCATCGCGGGCCTCGTGACGATCGAGGACGCGCTCGAGGAGATCGTCGGCGAGCTCACCGACGAGCACGACACGAGCGCACCGGGTGTCGAGGAGCTGCCCGACGGCGGCTACCGTGTCCCGGCGCGCCTGGGGCGCGACGAGCTGGGGGACCTGTTCGGCATCGAGGTGGAGGACGAGGACGTGGACACGGCAGCGGGACTGCTCGCCAAGGCGCTGGGCAAGGTGCCGCTCCCGGGATCGGTGGGCGAGATCCACGGCCTGCGGCTCGAGGCCGAGCGCGTCGAGGGGCGCCGCAAGCGGCTCGCGACCGTGCTGGTGCACCGCGCGGCGGACGACGGCGCGGCGCACGACGCCACGCCCGGCCGCGGCGTGCCCGCGGCCGCGGACCACGGGACGGAGGTGGCGCGGTGACGCACCGGTCCGGCTTCGCGTGCTTCGTGGGACGCCCCAACGCGGGCAAGTCCACGCTGACCAACGCGCTCGTGGGGCAGAAGGTCGCCATCACGTCGGGGCGCCCGCAGACCACGCGGCACGTCGTGCGGGGGATCGTCCACCGCGACGACGCGCAGCTCGTGCTCGTCGACACCCCCGGGCTGCACCGTCCGCGCACGCTGCTGGGCGAGCGCCTCAACGACCTCGTGCGCGACACGCTCACCGAGGTCGACGTCGTCGGGTTCTGCCTGCCCGCCGACGAGAAGATCGGCCCCGGCGACCGTTACATCGCCGAGCAGCTCGCGCGGCTCGCGACCCCGGGGCGCCCCGGCGTGCCCGTCGTCGCGGTCGTCACCAAGGCCGACAAGGTCCCGCGCGCGCGGCTCGCCGAGCAGCTGATCGCGGTCGACCAGCTCGGCGAGTGGGCGGACGTCGTGCCCGTGTCCGCGCAGGACGGCTACCAGGTGGACGTCGTCGCGGACGTGCTCGTGGGGCACCTGCCCGAGGGGCCGGCGCTCTACCCCGAGGGCGAGCTGACCGACGAGCCCGAGCAGGTCATGGTCGCCGAGCTCGTGCGCGAGGCCGCCCTCGAGGGCGTGCGCGACGAGCTCCCGCACTCGCTCGCGGTCGTCGTCGAGGAGATCGTGCCGCGCGAGCAGCCCCCGGGCGCCGACGGCCGTCAGCTGCTCGACGTCCGCGTCAACCTCTACGTCGAGCGCGACAGCCAGAAGGCCATCGTCATCGGCCGCGCCGGCGCGCGCCTGCGCGACGTGGGCACGCGCGCCCGCACGCAGATCGAGGCGCTGCTCGGCGCGCGCGTCTTCCTCGACCTGCACGTCAAGGTCGCCAAGGACTGGCAGCGCGACCCCAAGCAGCTCGGCAGGCTGGGCTTCTGAGGTGACGTGGCTCCCGCGGTGACCGGACCCCAGGAGGACGGCGCACCCGAGCCGGCCGCCACCACGTCGACCTGGCGTCGTGTGGTGCGCCGGCGTGACCCCGGCGCGCCCGCCGGGCGCCCCGAGAACCTGTACCGCGTCGTCGCGGGCGTCGCGCTGGGCGTCGTGCTGCTCGCCGTGCTCGGGGCCGTCCTCGGTCCGCGCTGGACGCCCGAGCCGCTCGAGCGGGTGATCGAGGTCGAGACGGCGCGCACCGCGATCGGCGCTGCGCCGTCGCTGCGCACGTACGACGTCCGCGAGGTCGTCGTGACCGTGCCGCTCGACGGTGCGAGCGTCCAGGCGCGGATCAGCGTCCCCGTGGGGGCGCCGGGCCCGCTGCCGGGCGTGGTGTTCGTGCACGGTGCCGGCACGGGGAAGTTCGCGCAGGCGTTCGTCGCCCAGGCGCGCAGCCTCGCGGAGCACGGCGTCGTCGCGATGGTGCCGGACAAGCGCCTCGACACGTACACGACCCGCCACCGCGACTACGTCGCGATGGCCCAGGACTACCTGCGCTCGGTCGACCTGCTGCGGGACCGGCCCGAGGTCGACCCGGACCGCGTCAGCGTGTACGCCGAGAGCGAGGGCGGCTGGATCGCGCCCGTCATGGCGGTCGAGGACCCGGCGATCGAGGGCGTGGTCCTCGTGTCGTCGCCGGTCGTGCCGCCGCGGCAGCAGGCCGCGTTCGCGGTCGACGCGTACCTGCGCAACACGGGCGTGCCGGACGCGGTGTTCCGGGCGATCCCGCGCGCGGTCGGCATGACCATGCCCGGCGGCGGGTTCGAGTACGTCGACTTCGACGTCGAGCCGTGGCAACGGCGCATGACGCAGCCCGTGCTGGTCGTCTACGGCACGGGTGACGCGTCGATGCCGATCGTGCAAGGCGCCCTGCAGGTGCGCGACGACGTCGCCGCCGCCGGCAACGAGGACGTGACGATCCGCTACTACGCGGACGCCGACCACGGCATCCGCGTGGGCGGGCAGGTCGCGCCGACGTTCCTGCGCGACCTGTCCGGCTGGGTCCTCGGGCTGCCCGGGACGCGCGACGCCGAGCCGCACGTCGCGGGCGCGCAGCCGTTCCAGCCGTACGTCGCCGGGCCCGTGCCGCAGCCGCGGTGGCTGCGCGACGGCGACGTCCTGCTCGGCCTCGTCGTCGGCGCACCCGCGCTGATGCTCCTCGCGGGCGCCGCGGTCGGCACGACCAGGGTCGTGCAGCGCACCACGCGGCGGCGCTCCCCGCCGCGTGACGCGACGCACGGCCCGCGGCTGTTCGGGCGGGGGGTCGCCGCCCGGCTGACCGCCCTCGCGGCGGCGAGCGTCGTGACCGTGCTCGCGCTCATCTGGTACCTCGTGGCCATCGCACGGCTCGCGATGGACTACGAGCGCAACGCGTGGGTCGTGCAGGGCGGGTGGGTCGCGGTGCGTCTGCTCGGCGTCGTGGCCGTGCTCGCGGCCGTGCTGCTGGCCCGGCGCGTGCACGACGTGCACCACGCGGGTGCCGCCGTGGCGCCCGGCGTGGTGCGGACCCTCGCGACGTGGGGGTGCTGACGGGCTCGGCGGTGCTGCTCGTGGTGCTCGCGTACTGGGGCGTGTACCAGCTGGGCATCTGAGGGTGAACTGGACGGACGCACGTGAACCGCACCGCTCAGGTGAGGCACCATGTGCGCCGATGACTCTGGCAGGCGAGGACGGGGTGGTGCAGTGCGCACGTCGTGGGGTTCGGCGACGGATCGGGGACGCGTCCGCGAGGTGAACGAGGACGCCCTGCTGGCGTACCCGCCGGTGTTCCTCGTCGCCGACGGCATGGGCGGCCACGACGCGGGTGACCTCGCGAGCCGGATCGCCGTCGAGGAGTTCGCGCAGCTGGCCGGCCAGCAGTCCGCGACGTCCGACGACGTGCACGCGTGCTTCGACCGCACGTCGGCCCGGATCCGCACCGAGTTCACCGGCGGGCGGCGCGGCGGCACGACCGTCGCGGGGGTCGCGGTCACGCAGCACGACGGCGGCTGGTACTGGCTGGTCTTCAACGTCGGGGACTCGCGCGTGTACCGCTGGGCCGACGGCGCTCTCGAGCAGGTCAGCGTCGACCACTCGGTCGTGCAGGAGCTCATCGACGCGGGCGAGATCACGCCCGACGGCGCGCGGCGCCACCCGGAGCGGCACGTGCTCACGCGCGCGCTCGGCACCGGCGAGCCGCCCGAGCCCGACTACTGGCTGCTGCCCGCGGGCGTCACCGACCGCCTGCTGATCTGTACCGACGGGCTCACGCGTGAGCTCGGCGACGACGACATCGCACGCGTCGTCGCCGCGGTCAGCGACCCCCAGGACGCGGCCGCGCAGCTCGTGCAGCACGCGCTCGAGCGCGGCGGGCGCGACAACGTCAGCGCGGTCGTCGTCGACGTCGCGACGGCCGCGACGCCCGCCGAGCAGACGCACGTCACGGCTCCGCGGTCGGCCCCCGACCTGGGGCCGCACCTGTGGGACGAGATGCTCAACGGCGCGACCGTCCCGCGGACGTCGTCCACGGCGCCCGCCGACACCGCCCCGCAGCCCCGGACGACCACGCCCGACCACGCCCAGGAGGACCCCGCATGACCGAGACGCCCCACCACGAGTACCAGGACGGGCAGTGGACCGCCGTCGCCGGTGCGGGCTTCCTCGCGCTCGTCGAGCCGGACGCGCCCGCGCACGTGGTCGACGGGCTGTGGCGCGTCGCGCGCGGCGACGGCGACGTGCTCGGCGCGCTCGGCGTGGTCGCCGCCGACGGCTTCGCGTCGCTGCCGCGGTTCGCGGTCGTGCGCACCGACGCCGACGGTGCCGTGCACGCCGTGCTGCGCGGGCCCCTGCTGCTGCGGCTGCACGGGGCCGACGAGGTCCAGGAGGTCGCCGCCGGCGACGGTGCCGTGTGGACCGAGCACCGTGCCCTGGGTGTGCGCGGTCTCGTGCTCGTCACCGGTGCCGCGCAGGAGCCGGCGGCCTCGTGGTGGCCGCTGGTCGGTGGCGTGGTGCGCGCCGCGGGGCTGCGCACCGGGCAGGTGCACGCCGAGCAGCCCGCGGCCGACGCCGCCCCGCTGACGCACGAGCAGCCGGTCGTCGAGCAGGTGCCGTCGGCGCCCGTCGCGGGCCCGGCGCCCGCCGCTGCGGCGGAGCCCGCGCCGGCGGTCGAGCCCGTCGTCGTCGAGCCTGTCGCCCCGACCGAGCACGTCGCCCCGGCCGTGCCCGTCGTGGCGCCCGAGCCCGTCGCCGCGCCCGAGCCGGTCGTGGCCCCCGAGCCGGTCGCGCCCGTCGTCGCGTCCGCGGGCGAGGACGACGCCTGGTCCGGGGGGATCGCGTGGCCCACGGCCGCCGAGGTCGAGCCCGAGCCGGTCGCGGACCCGTCGCCGGCGGCGACCGCCACGCCCGAGGAGGCCCCGTGGTGGCAGGTCGGCACGGCCTCGCGGCCCTCGCCCGACCCCGAGCCGCAGCCCGCCGCCGCGGCGCCCGCGGACGTCCCGGCCGCCGTCGCCGCCGTCGCACCGGTCGCGACCGTCGCGCCCGACGACGAGGCCGCCGACGACCACGACGGGATGACGATCCTGTCGAGCGACCTCGCGCGGCTGCGCGACCGGCTCCCCACGTGGAGCCAGGACGCCGTGCCCGGGCCGTTCCCCGCGCCCGAGCCCGCGCCGCTGCCCGCGCGCCTCGTGCTGTCCACGGGGCTGGTCGTCGCGCTCGACCGCGCCGTGCTGCTCGGCCGCGCGCCGCAGGTCGCCCGCGTGACCAACCGCGAGCTGCCGCGCCTCGTGACCGTGCCGAGCCCCAACCAGGACATCTCCCGCACGCACGCGGAGGTGCGCACCGAGGGCGAGCACGTGGTGGTCACCGACCTCGACTCGACGAACGGCGTCCACGTGTCGCGCCCGGGCCAGGGCGTGCGTCGCCTGCACCCGGGCGAGCCGAGCGTCGTCGGCACGGACGAGGTCGTCGACCTCGGCGACGGCGTGACGTTCACCGTGGAGCGCAGCGCGTGACAGCTCGTCGTGAGGCGTCCGCGCCGCCGGACCTGCCGGGCTACGAGCACGTCCGCGTGCTCGGGCTCGGTGGCTTCGCGGACGTCTTCCTGTACCACCAGCACCTGCCGAGCCGCGACGTCGCGGTCAAGGTGCTGCTCGCGGGCAGCCTCGACGACGACGTGCGCGCGCGGTTCCAGACCGAGGCCAACCTCATGGCCCAGCTGTCGCACCACCCGTCGATCGTCACGATCCACCACGCGGCGATCGCCGCGGACGGCCGCCCGTACCTCGTCATGGAGTACTGCTCGCGCCCCGGCCTCGCGGAGCGGTACCGCGCCGAGCGCATGTCCGTGGCCGAGGTGCTGCGCATCGGCGTGCGTCTCGCGTCGGCGGTCGAGACGGCGCACCGTGCCGGCATCCTGCACCGCGACATCAAGCCCGCGAACGTCCTCACCACGGACTTCGGGTGGCCGGCGCTGACCGACTTCGGGATCGCCGCCACGACCGGCCCCGGGGCGCAGGCGATGGGCATGTCGATCCCGTGGTCGCCGCCGGAGCTGCTGGCCGAGCGCCCGCACGGCGACGAGCGGTCCGACGTGTACTCGCTCGCCGCGACGATCTACTCGCTGCTGGCGGGCCGCTCGCCGTTCGAGCTGCCCGGGGGCAACAACAGCGCGCAGCAGCTCGTCGCGCGCATCGAGCGTTCGCCCCTGCCCGCGATCGGGCGCGAGGACGTGCCCCCGCAGCTGCAGACCGTGCTCGAGCGTGCGATGTCGAAGCACCCGTCGCGACGCTTCCCGTCGGCCGTCGCGGTCGCGCGCGCCCTGCAGGAGGTCGAGGCGGCGCTGCGGCTGCCCGTGACACCCCTCGACCTGACCGACGACGTGCCGCCGGCCGCCCTCCCCGCGACGGGTGCGCCGGCGGACGGTGTCGACGACGACGCCACCCGCCTGCGCGGCATCGCGCTGCCCGCGTCTGCCGTGACCACCGGGGGCGAGGAGGAGGCCGCGACCCGGGCGCGGTCGGTCGTCGTCGGTCGCCCGACGCTCGTGCCGCCCGCGCCCAGCGCGGCGCCCGCGCCGACGGGCGTGCCGGTCGACGCGCCGCCGCGCCGCCGGACGCGCC
>NZ_BCRB01000055.1 GCF_001552375.1 Cellulomonas iranensis NBRC 101100 = JCM 18110
CGCGGCGGGCGGGGGCGCGGACGACGCGACCACGCCCGCCGCGCCCGCACGCGCCCGCCGCGAGCGCAAGCAGGTGCTGCTGCGCCTCGACCCCGCGGTGCACGACGCGGTCGCGCGGTGGGCCGCCGACGACCTGCGCAGCGTCAACGCGCAGATCGACCTGCTGCTGCGCCGTGCCCTCACCGACGCGGGGCGCATGCCCCACGCGGCGTCCGACCCCCCGCGCCGCGGCCGCCCGCCCCGCACGGGCTGACCGACACCGGCGGACCGACACCGCCGAGTGCGCCACATCGCGACCGAGTGCGGGTGTTGCTTCACCCGCACTCGACGGCGATCTGGCGCACTCGGCGGCGTGGGGCCACGCCGCGGGCGTCAGCGGAAGCGGCGGCCCTCGTCGCGGCGGACCGCGACGACCGCGAGCACCGCGAGCACCACGGTCCACCCGAGCAGCACGGGCACCGCGAGCGCGCTCGCGTCGACGCCGGACGTCACCTGCACGACGAGGTCGCGCGCGGCCCGCGACGGCAGCGCCTGCGACAGTGCGTCGAGCCAGCGCGGGAAGACCTCGGGCGGCATGAACAGGCCGCCGGCGAACGCGAGCGGGAACAGCGTGCACTGGACCACGGCGAGCGCGGCCTTGCTGGACAGCGCGTACCCGATCGCCATGCCGAGCAGCGTGAACGGCACCGCGACGGCCGCGACCATGACGACCGCGCCGAGCGCCTGCAGCGGCGTGAGCGTCGCGGCCGTGAACACGGCGCCGACGACGACGAGCGGCACGAGCGCGAGGTAGCACCACACGAGCCCGTTGAGCACGCGCCCGGCGAGCCGCGGCCCGGGCCGCGCGGGCAGCGCGCGCACGAACGTGTCGAAGGGCTGCGCACGGTCCTCGGCGACGCCCGTGCCGTGCGTGAACAGGCACGACGACATGACGGCGAACGTCGCGAGCTGTGCGACGGCGGCGGTCGAGATCGCCGGGTCGGACGTGATCGCGTCCTGCGGGATGACGAAGAACAGCAGCGCGAGCGTCGGGAACAGCAGGTTGCCGATGACGGCGATCGGCACGCGCACGGTCTCGAGGAACTGGTACCGCGCGTGCAGCCACGCGAGCGACGCCCAGGAGCGCAGCGCGGGCGGGGCGGTGCGAGACGCGACGGGTGCGGTGGTCGTGCTCATCGGGCCACCTCCGTGGCGGTCGGGTCGGTCGCGGCGGCGGACGCCGGGGCGGGGGTCGCGGCGGCGGACGACGCGCCGTGCTCCGCGGACGACGTGAGGGACAGGAACGCCTCCTCGAGGGACGCGCCGCGCACCTCGAGGTCCCGGAACGGCACGGCCCGCTCGACGAGGGTGCGCACGCACGCGTCGGCGTCGGCCGCGACGAGGGTGGCACGCACGCCGCCGCGCGGGTCGGGCGCCTCGGTGACGTCGTGCACGCCGGGCAGCCCGGTGAGCGTGGCTCCGGCCGGTCCGGGCAGCGTGAGGCTGACGCGGCGGACGGAGACGAGGTCGAGCACGCGCGCGAGCGTGTCGTCGGCGACGACCCGTCCTCCGCCGACCACGACGACGCGCTGCGCGAGCGCCTCGATCTCCTCGAGGTAGTGGCTCGTGACGATGACGGTCGCGCCGTCGGCGTGGTAGTCGCGCAGCGCCTGCCACAGCACGTGCCGCGCCTCGACGTCGAGGCCCGTGGTGGGCTCGTCGAGCAGCACGAGCCGCGGGCGGCCGACGAGCGAGAGCCCGACCGCGAGGCGGCGCTTCTGCCCGCCGGACAGCGCACCGGTCTGCCGGTCGGCGAGGTCCTCGAGCGCGAACCGCGCGAGCACCTCCGCGCGCGGCATGGGGTCGGTGAAGTGCCCGGCGACGAAGTCGACGACCTCGCGCACCTTGAGCGTGCCGGGCAGCCCGGTCTCCTGCGGCGTGGTGCCGAGCGACGTGCGGGACGCGGGGTCGCGGGGGTCGCCGCCGAAGAGGCGCACGGTGCCCGCGTCGGGGGTGCGCAGCCCCGCGAGCAGCGAGAGCAGCGTCGTCTTGCCGGCGCCGTTGGAGCCGAGCAGGCCGACGATCTCGCCGTGGTCGACGCGCAGGCTGACGTCGTCGAGCGCCGTCACGTCGCCGAAGCGGCGGGTCACGCGGTCGACGAGGACGGGCGGCGGGGCGGTGTCGGTGGTCATCACTGTGCTCCCTTGAGCAGCTCGGTGAGGGTCTGCGTGTAGCGCTCGAACGCGGTGCGCCCGGCGGGGGTGAGCTCGACGTAGGTGGCGGGCGTGCGCCCGACGTGCGTCTTGGTCTGGGCGACGTACCCGGCGTCCTCGAGGCGCCGCAGGTGCGTGGACAGGTTGCCGGCGGTCATGTCGAGGAGCTTCTGCAGGCGCGGGAAGGCGATGCGGTCGCCGCGGTCGAGCGCGGCGAGCGTGGCGACGACCCGCAGCCGGGACGCCGAGTGGATGACGGGGTCGAGGTCGGCGTCGGTCACGGGTGGCTCCGGCGACGGACCGCGACGACCGCCGCGCCCAGGAGCATGCCGCCGCCGCCGGCGCCGGCCATCACGAGGTACCCGGCGGGCATCCCGACGACGCTCGCGGCCGCGCCGGTGACGACGAGCCAGACGCCGAGCGCGTAGAACGGCCCGACGCGCCAGAGCGTGCCGCCGGCCATGTAGAGCAGGCCGACGACGAGGCACGCGACGCCGTTGGCGACGACCGCGACCACCCGGGGCGGTGCGCCGGCGTTGACGACGCCGGCGACGATCGCGCTCTGCGCGGCGAAGCCGAGGAACCAGGACCAGCCGTACATGGCGCCGACGGTGCGGCTGGTGCCGCGCACGCCGCGCGAGCGCCGCACGAGGTGGACGACGGTGACGACCATGGCGGTGGCCATGAGGAGGCCGAACACGCCGCCGGCGGGGCCGGACGTGGTGCCGGTGGGCGAGCCGCTCGCGGACCACCACTGGACGAGGTAGCCGACGATCCACGCGGCGCCCCAGACGCCGAAGAGCACGCGCTCGTCGACCTCGGAGTCGCGCACGCGGCGCTCCTGCGCGGCGACGATGTCGAGGCCCGCGCGGGGGTCGAGGGGGGCGTCGTCGTCCGCGGGGACGGGCGGGACGGTCACGGTGGGCTCCGATCAGTTTGCGTTGCAAAGCACTTTGCTCGCACGGGGCTGCTCGAGTCAAGTCGGGCGCGCACGGCGAGGGCGGGGCGCGCGCACCGAGAGCTCGTCGCTCCCAGCCGACCTCCAGCGCACGTCCAGCCCCGGCCCGTACGCTGCCGTCGTGCACAGCGACGACGAGCCGGCCCCCGACGCGCCGCCGACGACACCCCGGGGCAGGACGACCAGCACGTCGACCGACGGCGCGGCCGCCACGACCCCCGGCGACGCCACCGACCCGCGCACGGGCACCGGCACGGAGCGCCGCGCGGACGTCCGCACGGGCGCACCCGCACCCGGCGAGCGCGCCGTCCGCCGCCGCCTGACCGCCGAGATCTGGATCGTCCTGGGCCTGTCGCTGGGCAAGTCCGCCGTCTACGCGGTCGTGTCGCTCGTCGCCAAGCTGACCGCGGGCCCGCCGCTCGCGCAGCAGACCGCGACGCTCAACGCGAGCCAGTCGCCGCGGCCCTACCTCGACCTCACGTACCAGCTGCTGTCCATCGTGTTCGTGCTGGTCCCGGTCGCGCTCGCCCTCTACCTGCTGTCGGCGAACGGCCGGTCCGCGACCCGGCGCATCGGCCTCGACGGGCGTCGTCCGCTGCGCGACCTGGGCATCGGCATGGCGCTGGCCGCCGTCATCGGCATCCCCGGCCTGGGGCTCTACGCGGCCGGACGCGCGCTGGGGGTCACGGTCGACGTGCAGGCGGCGGCCCTGAACGCCGCGTGGTGGACCGTGCCGGTGCTGATCCTCGCCGCGCTCCAGAACGCGCTGCTCGAGGAGGTCATCGTCGTCGGCTACCTCGTGGAGCGGCTGCGCGAGCTGCGCTGGGGCACGCCGGCGATCATCGCGGCGAGCGCGCTGCTGCGCGGCTCGTACCACCTGTACCAGGGGTGGGGACCGTTCGTCGGCAACGTCGTCATGGGCGTCGTGTTCGCCGAGTACTACCGCCGACGGCGCCGCGTCATGCCGCTGGTCGTCGCGCACACCGCGCTCGACGTCGCCGCGTTCGTGGGCTACACGCTGCTGCCCGACTCGTGGCTCGCCGTCGTCGGCGTCGGCTGACGCCCCTCCACGGCGGCCGTCAGGCCGCGGCCGAGTCCCGCCCGAGCTCGCGCACGACCGACCGCACGGCGAACCCGCTGACGACGTTGAGCGCGCCGCCCGCGAACGCGAACAGCCCCAGCACGACGCCGAACAGCGCGAGGGACACCTGCGGCCGGGCGACGAGCAGGACCGCGAACAGCGTGCACACGAGCCCGAACGCGAGCGGCCAGTGCCACCCGGCGTCACGCGCCCGCGAGAGGGCGACGGCCGCGATGATCGAGATCACGCCGAGCACCAGCAGCCAGGCGGCGAGCAGGAAGAACAGCACGCGCGCGGTGGGCCCGGGCCACAGCACCACGACGACGCCGACGGCGAGCCCGGCGAGCCCTTCGACGACCCACCAGGTCCACCCCGGCACGCCGCGGTTCGCGACGCCCTGCACGACCGCGACGACGCCGTCGACGACCGCGAAGATGCCGAACAGCCAGACGATGGCCGCGACCGAGGCGGACGGCTGCGCGAGCAGCAGCAGGCCGAGCAGGAGCAGCAGCACGCCGCGCAGCACCGGCAGCCACCAGAGGGTGCGCAGCGTGCGGGTGACCTCGGCGGTGACGTCGTCGACCATGGTGTCCTCCTCGCGGGGCCCGGCCCCGGGGAGGTGGCGCGACCGGCTCGCGACGGCACCCCTGCGCCGACCGTAGCGCGGCGCGAGCGGAGCGGCGCGGGGAGCGCGGCGGGGCGGGCGGTGCGCTCAGGCCTCGCGACGGCGCCCGCCGTACTTGCGGTGCACGGCCTGCTTGCTGACGCCGAGCATCGCGGCGATCGCGACCCAGGACGCGCCGGCGGTGCGCGCACGGCGGACGGCGACGGCCTCGCGTCGTTCGACCTCGCGGCGCAGCCCGGCCAGCGCGCCGAGCGCGCGCAGCGGGTCGTCGTCGTCGGCGTGGCTCACCAGGGCGGACATGTCGACCTCCTCGGTCACGGGTCTCCTCCGGGCGGACGGGGCAGCGCTGTCAACACATGTTGACGACCATCGACCCGGATGTCAACACATGTTGACCCTCCGGGTGGACGTGACACCGCACGACACCGTCCGCAAGGTGGAGGCCCGGGCGAGGCCCGCTGCCTAGACTCGCCAGCATGCCGAGCACGCCGACGCCCGCACCTGACGGTGCCGTCGGCCCGACCACCCCGGACGCGGCCACCCCGCCGACCACGCCACCCGCGGACACCACGCCGACCGCGGCCGTCCGCGCCGTGCGCCCCACCGTCGACGTCCAGGACGTCCGGACGCCCCGCGTGCACCACCCGAGCTCGCTGCTCGGCGCCGCGCTCGCGACCGTCGGCGCCGCGCTCGTGGTCGTGCTCTCCACCTACGCCCAGAACACGACGACCGGCGTCGCCGAGGACGTGCGGGGCTTCGCCGACCTGCTGCGCAACGTGCTGTTCGTGCCCGTCAACGTGCTCGTCGGGTTCACGACCGTCGTCGTGCCGATCGCCGTGCTCACCGAGCTCGCGATCCGCCGGCTCGGGCGCCAGCTGCTGCAGTCCGTGCTCGCCGCGGTCGGCGCCATGCTGCTCGTGTCCGCGCTCTACTGGACGTTCCACACGTTCGGCTCGCAGACCCTCGTGCAGGGCCTGTCGGTGCGGCTGCGCGGCGAGTGGACCCTCACGATCCCCGAGTACTCGGCCATGCTCACGGCGCTGCTCACGGTCGCGGGCCCCCGCACGCGGCGCCGCACCGTGCGCTGGTCCTGGAACCTGCTGTGGGTCGCCACCGGCGTCGTCCTCATCACCGCGGGCGCGTCGCTGCCGGGCATCGCGGTCGCGCTGCTCGTGGGCCGCGTCGCCGGTCTCGGCGTGCAGTACCTCGGCGGGGTCGACCCCGAGCGCGCGTACGGCGCCGCCCTGCTGGCCGGCATCCGGCGCGCCGGCGTCGAGCCCGCGACCGTCGTGCGCGTGCCCGACCCCGCGCTCGAGGCCGACCGCGACGACGCCACCGTGGCCGCCGTGGCCGCGCTGCCCCCCGCCACGCCGGCGCGACGCGCGCTCGCCCGCGCGTCGGCGGACCGGCTCTACCACGTCACCACGACCGACGGGCGCGACCTCGACCTGCTCGTGTTCGACGGCGACCGCCAGGTCGTCGGCATGCTCACGCGGCTGTGGCGGAGCCTGCGCCTGCGCGGCATCGAGGGCCGGTCGGCGCTCTCCCTGCGGCAGGCCACCGAACGCGCCGCGCTGCTCTCCTACGCCGCGACCGCCGCCGGGGTGCGCACACCTCCGCTGCTCAGCGTGTCCGAGGCCGAGGACTCGATGTTCCTGCTGCAGACGGGCACCGACGACGCCGTCCCGCTGTCCGAGCTCGACGGCGACGACGTCGACGACGACGTGCTGCGCGAGATCTGGGCGCAGCTGCGGCTCGCCCACAAGGCCGGCATCGCGCACCGCGCGCTGACCTCCGAGATCATCCTGGTGCAGCGCACGTCCCACCGCCCGCGCGTGTGGATCACCGCGTGGGAGCAGGGCGACGTCGCCGCCAACGAGCTCGCCCGCCGCCTGGACACCACGCAGCTGGTCGCGCTGCTCGCGCTGCGCGTGGGCGCGACGCGCGCGCTCGAGTCCGCCGCCGCGGCCCTGCCCGCGGCCGAGACGGAGTCGATCGGCCCGCTGCTGCAGACCGTCACGCTGCCGCGCCACACGCGCGAGGAGATGCGCGCGCACAAGGAGGTGCTGGCCGAGCTGCGCTCGGCGCTCGTCGCACGCCTGCCCGAGGCCGACGTGCAGCCGCAGCAGCTCGTGCGGTTCGGTGCACGCACCATCCTCACGATCCTGCTCACGGTCGTGGCGGTCTTCGTCGTCCTCACGACGATCAACATCCGCGACATCGGGCCCGTCCTCGCCGAGAGCGACTGGCGGTTCTCGGTGCTCGCGTTCGCGCTCGGCCTGCTCACGCTCGTCGGTGCCGCCCTCGCGTTCGTCGCGTTCTCACCCGTGAAGCTGTCCGTCTGGCGCGCGACCCTCGTGCAGACGGCCGCGACGTTCGTCGCGCTCGCCGCACCCGCGGGCATCGGCCCCGCGGCGCTCAACCTGCGCATGCTCACGCGCCGCGGCGTCAGCGGGACGCTCGCAGGAGCGACCGTCGCGCTCGTGCAGGTCAGCCAGTTCATCACGACGCTGCTGCTGCTCCTCGTGCTGACCGTGACGTCGGGCCTGCACTCCCCCACGTCGTTCTCGGTGCCGCCCGCCGCGCTCGTCGCGCTCGGCGTCGTCGCCGCGGGCGTCGGCATCGCGCTGCTGTTCCCCGGCATCCGCACGTGGGTGCAGCGCACCGTCGGCCCGACCGTGCGCCAGACCCTCCCGCGGCTCATCGAGGTGCTCGGCCAGCCGTGGCGGCTCGTGCTCGCGGTCGGCGGCAACGTCCTCATGACGATGGGCTACGTGCTCGCGTTCGACGCGTGCCTCGCGGCGCTCGGCCAGCAGGCGTCGCTCGTGCAGGTCGCGCTCGTGTACCTCACGGGCAACACCGCGGGGTCGATCGTCCCCACGCCGGGCGGTGTCGGCGCGGTCGACTTCGCGCTGCTCACGGGCCTGTCGACCATCGCGAACATCAACCCCGGCGTCGCGACGACCATCGCGCTGCTGTTCCGCGTGCTGACCTACTGGCTGCGCATCCCGCTCGGGTGGATCGCGATGCGGCACCTGCAGCGCACCGGCGAGCTCTGAGCCGCGCGGGCACCGGGCCGACGCCCGGCCCATCGTCTCGTGCCGGGCGGGGCGACGGGCACGGCACCCGCCACGGACGACGCGACCCCCGCACCGGCGGGGCCGGTACGGGGGTCGCGGTGAGTCGTGCGGCGGCCGGTCAGGCCGCGAGCTCGTCCCGCTGCAGCGGGATGGTCGACACCGTGGCCTGGAGGCGGGCCGCGATGGCGGCCCAGCGGGCGACGGGAAGGGTGCGAGCCTCGTGCGGCTCTGCGGCGGATCCGCGCTGGTCCATGGGAGGAACCTCTCGTTCGGTAGCCCGGCTGACCGCGTGGGTCCCGTGGCTTTGCGTCCCCTCCTCGCGGAGGGTTTGCCGTTTCGCTGACAAGTCCGACATTAGACCGCTCACACGCTCGAGCGGTAGTGATCCCAGTCACGCGTCCAGGAGAACGCCCGATTTCACCCGCGCGGCCGGTATCCCGCCGTGCCGAGGGCCCGGCGCGGGGCCCGGCAGGGGGACCTGGACGGCCGTCCGGGTGACGTCCCGACCGACAGCGTCGCCCGTCGCGCCGACACTCCCACGGCCGTCGCAGCCCCCGGTGCGACCGGACGCACGACGCCCCCGCGCACCGCAGCGGTGCACGGGGGCGTCCCGAACGGGAGCGGCGCGGGACGACCGCGCCGCGCGTGGGTCAGCGGAACGCGTCCTTGACGTCGTCGCCGGCCTGCTTGATGTTCGCCGAGGTCTGCTGACCCTTACCCTCGGCCTCGAGACGCTCGTCGTCCGTCAGCTTGCCCCAGGCCTCCTTGGCCTTGCCCGAGGCCTCCTCGGCAGCGTGCTTGATCTTGTCGTCGGCACCCATCGCGGTCTCCCTTCGTCGGTACGACGTCGACGCTAAGCGCCGTCGGGCGACCCCGCATCCGCAGCGTCGCCGGGCCCCGCGTCCGGACCGGCGTCGGGCCCCGCGGCCTCGTCCCGCAGCCGCGGCTCGGTGCGCCGACCCGGCGCGAACCCGGCCTTGTCGGCGTAGAACGCGCGGATGACGTCCATGTCCGCGCGCACGTCGCCCGTGAGCTCCAGCGTCGGCCCCAGCCCCGTCGTCATGGTCGTGCGGTCGACGTATCCCAACGTCACCGGCAGGCCCGTCGCGCGCGCGATGCGGTAGAAGCCCGACTTCCAGCCAGACCCCGAGCGCGTGCCCTCGGGCGTCACGACCAGGTAGAACCGCTCACCCGCCCGGATGCGCGCCACGAGGTCGTCGACGAGGCCCGCCGGGTCGCGACGATCCACCGGGATGCCGCCGAGCGCGCGCATCGCGGGCCCCGCCAGACCCCGGAACAGCGTGTGCTTGCCGAGCCACCGGAACGGCAGGCGCGCCTCCCACGCGATCGCGAGCATCAGCACGAAGTCCCAGTTCGACGTGTGCGGCGCGCCGATGAGGATGCCCGACCCGTCGCGCGGCACCCGCTCGGTGCGCAACGTCCAGCGGCTCACCCGCCAGAACAGGCCCGCGGCGGCCGCGCGCACGCTCACGCGGACGCACCCGACGGCAGGTCGAGGTCCCGGCACAGCAGCAGCAGCGTCATGTCGTCCTTCGAGTCCGGGTCCTGGCACTCCGCCATGACCTCGTCGATGTCCACCGGCACGGTCGGGTCCGGCCGGTCGAACGCCGCGACCAGCCGCTCGATCCCGTCGACCAGCGCGGTCGAGCGCGAGTCGACCAGCCCGTCGCTGTACAGCACCAGCCCCCCGCCGGGCTCGACGTGCAGGTGCGCGACCTGCGGGTCGCCCGAGCCGATGCCCACCGGGCGATCCACCGGCACGTCCTGCAGCACCGCGCCGCCGTCGGCGTCGAGCAGCAGCGGCCGCGGGTGCCCCGCGGCGCCCACGCACGCCTCGCCCGTCGCGGGGTCCACCGTCACGACGACCACGGTCGCCATGTCGTCCGGCATCGTGCGACGCGCGAGCGCGTCGACGTCCCGCAGCACGTCCTGCACCTCGGCACCGCGCAGCAGGTACGCGCGCAGCGCGTTGCGCAGCTGCCCCATGGCCGCGGCCGCCCCCAGGCCGTGCCCCACGACGTCACCCACGACCGCGGCGAGCCGGCCGTCGGGCAGCTCGAGCGCGTCGTACCAGTCGCCGCCGACGCGGCCGCCGGCCGCCGGTGCGTACCGCGCGTGCATCTGCCAGCCCGGCACGCGCGGCATGTCCCGCGGCAGCAGCGACAGCTGCACGGCGTGCGCCGCGGCCATCTGCCAGCGGTTCCGCAGGATGATCACCTCGAGCAGCCGGCTGCGCAGGTCGGCCGCGGCGCGCACGTGCGCAGGGGCCCACGGCTCCGACCGGCCGCGCACGACCTCGCGCCAGCGGTCGAACGACTTGCGCGGGCTCAGCCGCACGTGGTCGCCCTCCCGGCGCGCGATCGCCTTGTTCTGCGGGTCACCGCCCCAGTAGATGTCGCGCACCTGCTCGTGCCGCAGCCACACCACCACCTGCTCGTCCGGCAGGCGCAGCGCCAGCAGCCCCGCGACGTCCGGCAGCACCGCCGCGAGCTCGGGGTCCGAGTCCACCAGGGCCGTGCGCGTCGTCACCGCGTCCGGGCGCGCGAGCACCCAGGCGCGCAGCGCGTCGACGTCGAGGTCGCGCGCGACGTCGCCCGCCGTCGCCGACTGACCGTCCGCGACGACGACGAGGCCGTGCGCCGGCACGACCGACAGCAGCCCCGGGTCGTCGCCCGTGAGCGCCTGCGCGAGCGCCCGGTCGTGGTCCCGCGCGACCGGCAGCACCTGCGCGATCGCCGCCTGCGCCTCGAGCTCGCGCTCGAGCTCGCGGTCGTGCGCGCGCGCCACGAGACGCAGCGACAGCACCGACCCGAGGAACTCCGCCGCCGCGCGCGTGCCGAACGGCACCGGGTGCGGGCCCGCGTAGTGGTGGCACGCGACGAGGCCCCACAGCCGACCGTCGTGCAGCAGCGAGATCGACATCGACGCGTGCACGCCCATGTTGGTCAGGTACTCGAGGTGCACGGGCGACACGCTGCGCAGCACCGACAGCGTGAGGTCCAGCGGCTCGCCCGACGCCGCGTCGAAGGGCGGCACGATCGGCACGGGCGTGTACGCGACGTCGGGGATCGTGCGGATCCAGTTGGTCTCGTACAGCGCGCGGGCCTGCGGCGGGATGTCCGACGCCGGGTAGTGCAGCCCCAGGAACGCGTTGAGGTCGGCCCGCCGCGCCTCGGCGACGACCTCGCCGTTGTGGTCGGCGTCGAAGCGGTACACCATCACGCGGTCGAACCCCGTCAGGGCCCGGACCTCCTGCGCCGCGGCGTCGTACAGGTCCTCGAGCGTCGCGGCGTGGTTGAACCGCTCGAGCGCGCCGCGCACCGCCTGGTACGTGTTCGGGAACGAGAAGGGCCGGGGACCGTCCGCGACCTCGAGCTCCACCGCGAGGAGCGTGCCGCCCCCCAGGGTCAGGCGATGCAGCACCGCGTCCGCCGGGACGGGACCCGCCGGGCCCGCGACCCGCACGTGCACGGGGTTGCGCACCCGCAGGTCGTCCCCCGCGGCCAGGTGCGCCGCGAGCACGTCCGCGGCCTCGGCCCCGAGCACGTCGGCCAGCGGCCGGCCCAGCGCCTCCGTCGCCGCGACGCCCGTGAGGTCGACGACGTTCGCGGACACGTGCCGCACCCGCAGGTCCGGCTCCGACACCGCGAGCAGCACGCCGTGCGGCTGCACCGACCCGGGGATGCGGATGGGCTCGTCCGCGCACGTGTCGAGGTCGACGACGGGCAGACCGGTCACCGTGTCGCCGACGTCCCCGAGCGGACCGGGCCCGGTGGGCGGCGCGCCGGCGTGGTCGGTCATGCTCGCTCCGTCCCCACGGCCGCGCGGCGCGCCCGTCCCGTCGCAGAACGGTAATCCATGCCGACGCCCGCGACGCGACGACCCGAGGTGCCTCACGGTCACCAGCCGCACGACCGGCGCGACCGGTGCCACCCGCGCGCGGGGCGGCCCTGCACCGGGCCGGGACGGTCAGGCGTCGAACGGCGCGTCGAGCCAGCAGGCGGACGGCGGGACCAGCGTCTCGAGCTCCGCGAACAGGTCGTCGGGCAACGGGACGGCCGCCGTCGCGAGCGTCTGCGCGACCCGCTCGGGCCGCGACATCCCGACGATCGTCGCGGCGAACCGCTCGTCACGCAGCGAGAACTGCAGCGCGGCCGTACCGAGGTCCGTGCCGTGCGCGGCGCACACGTCGCGCATGCGCGCGACCGCCGCCAGCACCGCGCCGGGGGCCGGGCGGTACCCGTAGGTCGTCGGACCGCCGTGCTGGTGCGCCAGGATCCCTCCGCCGTACACGGCCGCGTTGAGCACGCCCATGCCGCGCGACCGCGCCTCCGCGACGAGCGCACCCGCGGACCGGTCCACGAGCGTCCAGCGGTTGTGCACCAGCAGCACGTCGAAGACCCCGAGCGCGAGGTAGCGCGCCATCTCCTGCACGCGCCCGCCCGCGAGCCCGATCGCCCCGACCACCCCCTGCTCGCGCAGCTCGACGAGCGCCTCGACGGCACCGCCCGGCCCCGTGAGGTCGTCGAACTCGTGGAACTCCGGGTCGTGCAGGTGCACGAGCGGCAGGTGGTCCATGCCGAGCCGGGCGCGCGACTCGTCGACCGACCGGCGCACGCGCTCGCCCGAGTAGTCCGCACCGTCGGGGTCGACCTTGGTCGCGACGACCACGCCGTCCGGCACGCCGCCCGCCGCCGTCAGCGCCGCACCCACGCGGCGCTCGCTCTCGCCGCCCGAGTAGCCGTTCGACGTGTCGACGAACCGCACGTCCGAGTGCAGCGCCGCCCGCACGGTGCTGATGCCCCGCTCGGGCGACACCTCCTGCCCGAACAGGTCCGGCATGCTGCCCAGTGGTCCCCCGCCCAGCGCCACCGCGCTGACGGTCAGGCCCGTGCCGGGCAGCGGGCGCATCCACCCCGGAGCACCCGGGACGTGGCGTGCGGTCATCGTGGTCCCTCCCCCGGGCGCCGCCGACCCCGACGGCGCGACGTGCGACAGCGGCCGGCTCAGCCCGCCAGGAACGCGCGCATCAGCGGGCCCGCCGTCGTCGAACCGTAGTCGCCCTCGCCGACGAACACCGCGACCGCGAGGTCACCCTGGACTGCGATCATCCACGCGTGGTTGCGCAGGTCGTCGTCCTGCCCGAACTGCGCCGTGCCCGTCTTGGCGATCACGGGCTCGCCCGGCACGTCCGCCAGGAGCCCCGCGCCGCCCTCCGTGACGACGGCCCGCATCATGTCGCGCAGCGCGGCCGCCTCGTCGGCCGTCAGCGGGGTCGCGGCCGGCAGCTCGGGCGCGTCGGCGGACGCCGTGGTCGCCTCGGGCGACGGCGTCGTCCCCTCCGCGGGCGTCACGAGCCGCGGGACGACCGTGCGTCCCGCACCCACGGACGCCGCGACCGTCGCCATGCCGAGCGGCGACGCGAGCACCTGGCCCTGGCCGATCACCGACGCCGCGTGCGCGGTGCCGTCCGCCTCGTCGGGGACCGTGCCGAGGAACGCCGGGAAGCCGAGCGTCGCGGCCGGCTCGAGACCGAGCGAGCGCGCGGCCGCCAGCAGCCCGGCCTGGTCCGCGAGGTCCCGCTGGCCGATGAACGCCGTGTTGCACGAGTTCGCGAACGCCGTGCGGAACGGCACGTCGCCCGTCGCGGCTGCCGGGTAGCCCGGGAAGTTCTGGAACGTGCGGCCGTCCACCGTGACGGTCGGGGGGCACGTCACCGTGGAGTCGGGCGTGAGACCCCCGCGCAGGTACGCCAGCGCGCTGACCACCTTGAACGTCGAGCCCGGCGCGTACTGGCCGACCGTCGCCGTCGACAGGCCCTCGCTGCCCGGACCGCTCGCGGCGGCCAGCACGTCGCCCGTCGACGGCCGCACCGCCACGATCGCCGACGCCGACGCGACGCCCGCGAGCACCGACTCCGCGCGCTGCTGCAGGTCCAGGTCCAGGCTCGTGCGCAGCGGCTCGCCCGCGACCGGGTCGACCTGCAGCAGCACGCGCTGCGCACCCGACTCCTGCGCGACGGCGGCGACCTGCACGCCCGGCGTGCCCCGCAGCTGCGCGTCGTACTGCCGCTGCAGACCCGACAGCCCGACGGTGTCACCCGCGACGACGGCACCGTCGGAGCTCTCGACGATCTCGGCCGTCGCGTCCCCGACCGTGCCGAGGATCGCGCGCGCGAACGTCCGCGTCGGGGCGAGCGGGACCTCGTCGGCGACGACGTTGACGCCCGGCAGCGCCGCGAGCGCCGCGACGTCGTACGACGGGTCGGTGTCCCGCACCACGATCGCCTCGACGAACGCCTTGGGGCCCGCCGACGCGACGCGGGACGCGTACGCGTCGGCATCGATGTCGAGCGCCGCCGCCAGACCGCGTGCGGCGGCGTCGAGCTCGCCCTCCGCGACCCGCGTCTTGTCGACGCCGACGCGGTGGACCGTGCGCGGCTCGACGATCATCGCGTCGCCCTGCCCCAGCACCGGGCCGCGCTCGGCGGCCGTGCGGCGCACGGTCAGGCGCTCGCCGTCGGTGAGGTCGGGTGCGAGGAGCGGCAGCGCCCAGCGCACGCGCCACGGCTGCGCGTCGTCGTCCTCGTCGCGCACGAGCTGCGCGGTCGCGGCGTACGTCCAGTCCTCGTCCGTCCACGGCACGTCCCACGCGACGTCGAGCCGCGCGGTCGCGCTCTGCTCGTCGTCTGCCAGCGTGACGTCGCCGACGTCCACGGTCGCGGTCGCGTCGCCGAGACCCTCGACGACCGCGGCGCGGGTCTCGGCCAGCGCCGCCGGCGCGGGCGCGTCCGCCGCGAGCGGCACGTCGCCGAAGTCGCCCGACGCGAGCGCGGCGGCGAGCGCCTCCGCGGCGGGTCGGGCGTCGGGCGTCCCGGGCGCGCACGCCGCCACCGTCGACGCGAGCAGGGCGACGACCGCCGCACCGCACCACCGCGCCGTCCGCACCCTCGCGGTCCTGGTCCCTGCTCGCACCGTCGTCCGACCTCCCGTCCGTGACCCGCACGCCCCGGCCCGGGGGTTCTCCCGCGCGCCGAGCACGACGCCGTGCCGCGTGCGCAGGGGTCGGACCGAGCCTGGCACCTCCGGGCGCCCGCGACGAGGACTTTCGGAGTGATCTTCACGCCACCTCCTCACGCGGGCGCTCCCGGCCCGACGCCGTGACCTCGCACGACGCGCACGGTCGTCCACCCTGTGACCCCGGGTGTCCACGGGCGGGCCTCCTGTTGCACCTGGACGCACGTCCGGTGAAGCATGCGTGCATGGACGCAGGGGGACGCCCGGAGGGCTCGCGCACGACCGATCCGCCCGACACGGTCGGGCCGCTCCAGGAGCGCCACCGGGAGCAGGCCGCGGCGGTGCTGGCCGCCGCGCTCGCCGACGACCCGGGCTTCACGCACCTGCTGCCGGTGCGCGCCCGCCGCGAGCGCGAGCTGCGCGAGGTGTACCGGCTCACGCTGGCGGACGGGCTGCGGCACGGGCGCGTCCTCACGACCACGCGCGGCGACGAGGTCACGGGCGTGCTCGCGCTCTACGCGCCGGGCGCGTACCCGATGACGGTCGGTCGCTGGGTGCGGCAGGCGGGCCGCGTGCTGCGGATCGCCGCCCACGCGCGCGAGCACTCCCTCGGGATCATCCGGTTCGGGGACCTCACCGCGAAGGGCGTGCGGACCGACGCCTGGTACGTCGAGGCGTTCGGCGTCCGGCCGGACCTGCAGCGCGCCGGCCGTGGGAGCGCGCTCATGCGGACGTTCCTCGCGGACCTCGACGCGGCGGGGCTGCCGTCGTACCTCGAGACGACCAAGGAGGAGAACGTCGGCTACTACGTCGCGCGCGGGTACGTCGACCAGCACGAGCCGGTGCCGCTGGCGCCCGGCGGCCCGTTCATCTACCCGATGAGCCGGCCGGCGCGCCCGACCGGCTGACACCCGCCGCCCCGCGGCACGCGTGACGCTCCCTGCTCGCGCCGACCCGCGCGAGGTGCGCGGCGGCGTGCCACGTCCCGCGGCGGTCAGGGCACGGGCGGCCCCTGCCGGATCCGTGCGAGCAGCGCGTCGGGGGTCGCGGTCGCGGGGTCCCACAGCGCGTCGACGAACCACGTGGCGCCGGCCTCGGCGAGCGCGGCGACACGCTCGCGCGCGGCGCCGCGGTCGGTGGGCAGCTCGCCGTGCAGCACCACCTCGTACGGGCCCGCGTCGGCGGGGCGGTGCTCGCGCAGCCACGCGACGACGTCGGCGACGTCCTGCGGGTCGAGCTCGTCCATGGCGCGCTCGCCGCGGTGCTGCACGACGACGCCGTCGAACCGGGCGGCGCGCCGCATCGAGCGCTCGGCGGGGAACGCGCCGACGACCCACAGCGGGATGCGCGCGCGGCCGTCGGGGCGCGTGACGGGCGTCGGCACCAGGCGCATGCCCTGCACGGTCAGGTGGTGCCCGTCGACGTCGAACGGCTGCCCCGCGAACGACCGGTCGAGCACGTCGAGCGCGTCGTCGAACCGTTCGGCACGCTCGCGCAGCGTCGTCGCCTCGCCGCTCACGGCGGCCACCGCACCGTCGGTCGGCACGCCGAACCCGACGGGCAGCACGAGCCGCCCGCCCGACAGGTGGTCGACCGTGACGGCCTGCTTGGCGAAGACCCACGGCCGCCGGCGCGGCAGCGCGAACACCAGCGCGCCGAGCGTCACGCGGTGCGTGCGGACCGCGGCCGCGGCCAGCACCGCCCACGGGTCCCACACCTCCATGCCGTCGAGGTCGACGCCGTCCCACGTGAAGTACCCGTCCCACCCGGCGGCCTCGGCCTCGACCGCCATGTCGACCACCTGCTGCGCCGTGCCGAACGTGCCCACGCACCCGAGCCGCATCGTCCACCCCGTCCGTCCGCGACGGGCACCCGGCCGGCCCGTGCTCGCCTGCGCGACGCTAGCCCCCACCACCGACGCCCCGGACGGTCGCCGCCCCGCCGCCCCGCGACGAGACGCACCCCCGCCCGCCGGGCCCTGGTCACCGGCGACGCAACCGCGTTGACCACTGGTCACAACGGGCCACTGCCCGGCGACGCCCACCGCCCGAGTCGACCACTGGTCACAACGGCGATCGCCCGACCGACCACTGGTCACTACGGGCCACCGCCGACCACGCCCCACCACCCGAAACGACCACTGGTCACAACGGCAACCGCCCGACCGACCACTGGTCACAACGGGCCACCGCCGACCACGCCCCACCACCCGAGACGACCACTGGTCAGATCGGCGACCGGCGTACCGGCCACTGGTCAGGGCAGCGGACCGACCTGCCGCGTGGCAGGGCCGAGGTGCCGGCGGTCGCGAGCCCGGCGAGTATGGGGCGATGGACCCGGCGACCGAGACCCGCACGGCACGCCCCCGCCCGCCCCGCCCCCGCACGGCCCAGCCCGGCACGCCCCGCGCCCGCACGGCCCGGCCCGGCCCGCCTCACCCCCGCACGCCCCGCCCCCGCACCGCCCGGCCCGGCCCGGCGTCGCACCCCGCGGAGTCGCCGTTCGCGCCCCGCCCCCGGAGGACCCGGGCGTGAGCGCACCGACGGACGTCCTGGTGGTCGGCTCGGGGCCCAACGGGCTCGCGGCGGCGGTGACGTGCGCCCGCGCGGGCCTGTCGGTGACCGTGCTGGAGGCGCAGCCGACGATCGGCGGCGGCGCCCGCACGCTCGACCTGGGCCTGGCCGACGGCGTGGTGCACGACCTGTGCTCGGCCGTGCACCCGATGGCCTGGGCGTCGCCGTTCCTGCGCGCGTTCGACCTGCCCGCGCGGGGCGTCGAGCTGCTCACGCCCGAGGTGTCGTACGCGCAGCCGCTGCCGGGCGGGCGCGCGGGTGTCGCGTTCCACGACCTCGACCGGACGGTCGACGGCCTCGGCGTGGACGGGCCCGCGTGGCGCTCGCTCGTGGGGCGGCTCGCGGAGCACGCGGACGTCGTGGTGTCGCTCGCGATGGGTGACCGGCGCAGCGTGCCGGCCGGGCTGCTGCCGCGCGGCGTGCCGACCGCGCTGCGGTACGCGCTGGGCATGGCCGAGCAGGGCACGCCCGCGTGGTCGGCGCGGTTCCGCGGGACCGTGGCGCCCGCGCTGCTCACGGGTGTCGCGGCGCACGCGATCACGCGGCTGCCGTCCGTGCCGGCCGCCGGTGCGGGGCTCATGCTCGCGGCGCTCGCGCACGCCGGCCGCGGGTGGCCCCTGCCGCGCGGCGGCTCGGGCGCGATCGTCGCGGCGCTCGTCGCGGACCTCGAGGCGCACGGCGGCACGGTGGTCACCGACCACCGCGTCAGCAGCCTCGACGACCTGCCGCCCGTGCGTGCCGTGCTGCTCGACACCGACGCGCGCCAGGCGCGGCGCATCGCGGGCGACCGGCTCGCACCGCGCACGCGCCGTGCGCTGGACCGCTTCCGCTTCGGCGCGGGCGTCGCCAAGGTCGACCTCGTGCTGTCGGGCCCGGTGCCGTGGGAGCACCCGGACGTGCGGCGCGCCGGCACGGTGCACGTCGGGGGCACGCGCGCGCAGGTGGCGGCCGCCGAGGCCGCGGTCGCCGCGGGCCGACACGCGGCGCACCCGACGGTGCTCGTGAGCGAGCCGTCGGTGGTCGACCCGGGCCGCACGGTCGGGGGTCTGCGGCCGCTGTGGGCGTACGCGCACGTCCCGGCGGGCTCGGACGTCGACGTCACGGACGCGGTGGTCGCGCAGGTCGAGCGGTACGCGCCCGGCTTCCGGGACGTCGTGGTGGCGGCGCGCTGCGTGCCGGCCGCCCGGCTGCCGCACCACGACGCGAACTACGTGGGCGGCGACATCTCGGCCGGTGCGATGGACCTGCGGCAGACCCTCGGGCGGCCGACGTTCGCGCTCGACCCGTACCGGCTGGCCGAGGGGGTGTACCTGTGCTCGGCCTCGGCGCCTCCGGGACCGGGGGTGCACGGCATGGGCGGCTGGTTCGCGGCGCGACGGGTGCTGCGGCAGGTCTTCGACGTGCGCGAGCTGCCGTCCCTCGCGCCCGGCCCGGGCGGGCGCCGACGCTGACCGGGCGGGCGCGGTCGCGCGCCACCCGACCGGGTCGACCTGGACGTGCGTCCGACTGGCTGCACGCCGCGCCGCCGCTTCAGTGGTGAGATCGCGCGCGGACGCCTACCGTGGCCGGGTGCCCCGGAGCCGGGGCCGTCGACGCGAACGCGGGAGAGGTCATGGGACGGGGGTGCGGGACATGAGCGACGCGCTCGAGCCGAGCCCGCCGACCCTCGCGCCGAGCCCCGTCGACGCCCCGTCGACCGTGAGCCCCGTGCCCCCGGCAGCGCTCCCACCGGACGACCCGACGACGGCCGGCGAGCGCGGTCACACGCTGCCCGCGGCACGCCCGCACGACGCGTTCGTGCCCGTGCGGCGCTGGGTCGTCGACAGCCCCGCGGGTCTGCGGGCGCTGCGCGCCGAGCTGCGCGAGCAGCTGTCCGCGTCGACGTCGGGCCGCGCCGTCCGGCCGGCCCGCGTCGCGGAGACCGCGGTGCTCGTGACGTCGGAGCTCGCGACGAACGCGCTGACGCACGGCCGCCCGCCCGCGCACGTGCGCCTCGCGCTCGACGGGCACCTGGTGCTCGTCGTGGTCAGCGACGACGACGCCGCGCACGCACCGTTCCTCGCCGAGGGCCGCGCGCCCGGCGAGGGCGGGTTCGGCCTGCAGATCGCGCGGCGGCTCGCGCACGAGGTCGGCTGGTGGGTCGACGACGCGGGCAAGCACGTGTGGGCCACGTTCGACGTCGACGCGACGTCCTGACGTCCGGGACGCCCGCCCCGCCGCGTGCGTCGATGCCCGATGATCGGGGCATGACCACGAACGACGGCCGGCTCCGTCTGCGCGGCACGACCCTCGGGTCCGGCGTGCCGAAGGTCTGCGTGCCGGTCGTCGCGGCGACGCCCGACGCGGCGGTCGCGGACGTGCGCGCGCTGCCCGCGGGGGTGGCCGACGTCGTCGAGCTGCGCCTCGACCACCTCGTCGGCGCGGCCGGCGACCCGGCCGTGGCACGCCACGCCGTGCGGGCGGTGCGGGCGGCGCTGCCGCCGGACGTGCCGCTGCTCGCGACGTTCCGCTCGGCGCGCGAGGGCGGCGCGCAGCCGGCCGACGACGACGCGTACGCGGCCGTCGTGCGCGCGGCGCTCGCGGCCGACGGCGCGGACGCGGTGGACGTCGAGCTCGCGGCGCGCGACGCGGCCGCGCTGGTCGCCGACGCGCACGGCGCGGGTCTCGCGGTGGTGGTGTCGCAGCACGACTTCGCGGCGACGCCGCCCGCGGACGACCTCGTCGCGACGCTCCGCCGGCAGCGCGACCTGGGCGCGGACGTCTGCAAGGTCGCGGTGACGCCGCACGACGCCGACGACGTGCTGACGCTGCTCACGGCCACGCGCGCGTTCTCCCGGGACACGGACCGACCCGTCGTGACGATCGCGATGGGTGGGCTCGGGGTCGTGACGCGCGTTGCGGGCGAGGTGTTCGGGTCGGCCATGACGTTCGGCACGGTGGGCGCCGCGAGCGCGCCCGGGCAGGTGGACGCGGTCCGGCTGCGGGCCGCGATGGGTCTGCTGCACGACGCGCTCTGACGCGCGTGCGCCCCGGCGCGTCGGACGCGTCTCAGGCGGTGGGCGCCGGGCCGTCGTCGAGCTCGGGGTGCAGGATCCCGAAGAACCGCGCCAGGACGGCACCCTCGGGGCGCAGCGACGGGTCCTCGTCGCGGCCGCGGAGCTCGGCGGCGAGCTCGGTGAGCCGCTCGGCGATCGCCTCGAGCTCGTCGGTCGTCGCCCAGAACCGGCTCGTGGCGACCCGGGTCGCGCGCACGCGCTCGGGGGCGGTCGACCGCGGGTCGCCCAGGTACTCGACCGCGCGCGCGGCCTCGCGCTGCACGACGAGCGACGCGACGGTCGCGACGCCGCGCACGGACTCGGCGTCGTCCGGGTCGGGGCGCATGTGGCGCGTGCGGTGCGCGGGGCGCCAGGGCTTCTCGCGGCCGCGCGGCTCGGCGCGCTCGACGTAGCCCGCCTTCTCGAGGCTGCGCAGGTGGAACGAGCAGTTGGCGACCGTCTGGCCGGTGCGCTCGGCGATCTCGCTCGCGGTGGCCTCGCGCAGGTCGTCGAGCAGGTCGAGGATCTCGACGCGCAGCGGGTGCGCGAGCGCGCGCAGCACCGCGGGGTCGGAGGTGCGCAGGCCGGCCGACGCCGTGGCGGGTGCGTCGTCGGGCGGGGTGGCGGTCACGGGTGCTCCCTCGGCTCGGTCGGGTGCGGTGGCGACGGGTGTCAGCAGGGGCGGGCGAGGAGCTGCGCCTCGACGAGGAGCCGGTCGCGCCGGTAGCTCTCGACGTCGGTGGTGCGGTCGGCGGGCCCGCGGCGGGGGTCACGCGCGGGACGGGCGGGGCTGCGGTCGGTGCGGTGCACGGGTCCTCCTGGTGTCGGTGGGCACCAGGCTACATACGCAACATCTGTTGCGCAACAGTTCTTTCGCACGTGGTGTTGCGTGACGGTCAGGCCTCCGTCGCCCGCCGTCGGTCGGCCACGCGCGCCGCGGCCCGCGCCTTCTCGACGTCGCCCCGCCCGGCCGGGTCGCCGCCGGGCCCCTCCCCCGGGTCGTGCAGCATGTGCGACTGCACGAGCTCGTGCCGCTGCACGTACGTGTTGGCGACCGCCTGGATCGTCGCCGCGATCGGCAGCCCCAGGAACGCGCCCAGCGGCCCGAACACCGCCCCGAACGCCAGCACCACCACGAACGACACCGCCGGGTTCATCTCCAGCGCACGCGCCGACACCTTGGGCGCCAGCCACAGGTTCTCGACCTGCTGGTACCCGATGACGAACGCCAGCACCCCGAGCGCCTGCGGCACGCCCTGCGACGTCAGCGCGACCGCGACCGGCAGCGCACCGCCCAGGTACGTGCCGATCGTCGGCACGAACTGCGACACGATCCCGGTGAACAGCGCGAGCGGCAGCGAGTACGGCGTGCCCAGGACCACGAGGAAGACGAACGTGGCGGCCGTCGCGATCGCCGCGAGCACGATGCGCGTGTTGATGAAGTCCGAGACCTTGACCTGCGTGACCTCCCACAGCCGCAGCACGTCCTGCTGCCGGTTCGGCGTGAGCCAGCGGCAGATCGACGCCCGGAACCGCGGGCCGGCCGCCAGCAGGTAGTACGTCACGAGCAGGATCGTCAGCGACGCGAACACCCCGCCCAGCAGGGTCGAGCCCACCAGCAGCGCACCCGACGCGACCTCGCCGCCCCACTGCTCGGCCGCCTGCTCGACCAGCTGGTCGATGTCCGGCAGCTCCCGGCCGAACCGCTCCGACGCCATCGTCTGCGCCGACGCGTACAGGTCGGGGACGTTGCCGACCAGCTGCACGAGCTGCTGCACGAACAGGTTGCCGAACAGCGCGAACACCACCACGACCAGCACGAGGCCGCCCAGCAGCGCGACGGCCGCCGCGGCGCCCCGCTTCCACCGGTGCCGCACCAGCCACACGACGATCGGCTCGAGCGCGAGCGCGACGAAGAACGCGATGAGCAGGTTCACCAGCAGGCTCTGCAGCGAGCCGATCGCGCGCCACGCGAAGATCCCCACGAACACGGCCACGACGCCCATCGCGAGGGCCTGACCCCACCAGCGGGGCGGGCGGCGCGCGTCGTGCTGCAGCGGGCGCGTGCCCTCGTCGCCCGGCGCTGCGGGCGCGCCGAACACCGGCGCGGGGGCGGCGGCGGGAGCCGCGTCGGACGTCTCCGGCGCGGCGGCGTCCGGGGCGGGCGTGGGGTCGGTCGTCACGGTGCGTCCTTCGCGGTGCGGGGCGGCGGTGGGGCGATCGGACACACACTAGGGCGCGGTGCCCGCATGGCCACCGCGAAAGGGCTGGTCACGGCGGCGCGCCGCCGCCATGATCGGCGCGTGACCCCCGCAGCGCGCGACCCACGCCCCGCCCACGGTCCCGACCGGCGCCCCGACCGGCGCCCCGACCGGCGCGGCCAGGTGCGCACGGGACGACCCGCGAGGACCGCCGCGTGAGCGCCGACGTCGGCTCGGCGGTCGGCGCCGGGCTGCTCGCCGGCTGGGGCATCGCGCTGCCCGTCGGCGCCGTCGGCGTGCTGCTCGTCCTGCTGGGCGCGCGTCACGGGCGCCGCGTCGGCTGCGCGGGCGGACTCGGCGCCGCGGTCGTCGACGGCGTGTACGCGACCCTCGCGGTGCTGCTCGGGTCGGTGCTCGCGCCCGTCCTCGTCCGCGCGGCGGACCCGGTGCGGTGGGTGTCGGCGGCCGTCCTCGTCGTGGTCGCCGTGCTGCTGCTGCGCCCGGCCGCCCGCCCGGCGCCCGTGCCCGCCGTCGCGACGCCGGCCGGCGACGCGGCGCCGGTCGACGTCGCACCCGGGCCCGACGTGCCGCCCGCGTACGCCGCGGTCGGCGACGCACCGGGCGGCATGACGCCGCGGCGCGCGTTCCTGCTGGTCCTCGCCGCGACGGCCGTGAACCCGGCGACGGTCGTGTACTTCGTCGCCCTGACGTCGGGCTCGGCCGCGACGACGCTCACCTCCGCCGGCCCGCGCGTGGCGTTCGTGGTCGCCGCGTTCGCGGCCTCGGCGTCGTGGCAGCTGCTGCTCGGCAGCGCGGGTGCGTGGGCGGGCACGCGGCTCACCGGTCCGCGCGGCCGCCGCTGGACGGCGGTCGTCGGGGCGGTCGTCGTCCTCGCGCTGGCCGTCCGGACGGCGGTGGGCGCGTGACGCGACGTCAGTAGAGCGTGACGCGCACCGCCGTGACCAGCACGCTCGCGGTCACCTGGGTGTTCGGGCCGAGGACCCCGCCCCACGACGTCGTGACGCTCGTCTGCGGGTGGCGGTACCACGCCTGCGCGGTGCGGCTGCCGGTCCGCCACCTGACGCGGCTCGGCCACGAGCCCGTGACGGTGCCCGCCGGCCCGCGGAACCCGTAGTCGGTGAGCGGCGCGCTGCCCGACACGAGGCACGCGTCGCCCGCGCCGCACGCGCCGCTGACCGTGACGAACGGCGTGACCGTGGGCACGACCCGCTCGGTCACCGACACGACGCCGCCCGTGTCGACGTCGACCTCGACGTCCTTGGGCGTGGCGCTCAGCAGGAAGGCCGCGAGGGCCTCGGCGGTCTCGATCGGCTCGGTGGTCGTGACGGTCACGCCGTCCACCTCGGTGGTCACGAGACCGTCGGCCGGCACGGCGCCGGCGGCCGGGACCGGCAGCGCGAGCGCCACCGCCACGACGACGGCACCCAGCACGAGACGACGCATGACGCACCCCTCCGAGGACCCCGACCCCCGGGGCGCCGGGGGTCACCACCACGCTAGGCCGGGTCACGACGCCCGACGCGGCGAAGGTCCGTCGACAGCCCGCGGGACGGGCGGACCCGGGCACGGGGGCGGCGTCAGGCCGGCGGGTGCAGCACGTCCGCGAGGTGCGTGAGGTGCTCGCGGACGGCGACGGCGCCGCGCACCTGGACGTCGGCGAGGTACGCGGTGTGCTCGGCGACGAGCCCGGCGACGTCGTAGCGGGGCCGTGCGTGCAGCAGCAGCAGCGCGACCTCGGCGCCCAGCGACGCGTACGCGTCGGTCAGGCGGGGCGACCCGGCGGCGGCGACGAGCGCGAGGTGCACGGCCGCGTGCGCGCCCTGCACGGCCGCCCAGTCGGCGGGGTCGGTGCCGGCGAGCTCGGCGACGGCCGCGCGTGCCGGCGCCAGCACGTGGTCGGGCCACGGCGCGCGGTGCCGGGCGGCGACCAGGTGCACCGCCTCGCACTCCAGCGCCGCGCGCAGGTGCTGCAACGACCTGACCTCGTCGTCGTCGAGGCGTGCGACGCGCACGCCGCGGTACTCCTGCGCGGTGACGAGCCGCTCGGCGGCGAGCGCCGCGAGCGCGGTGCGCACGGTGTGCCGCGAGACGCCGTGCTCGGCCGCGAGCGCCTCCTCGCGCAGGGGCGCACCGGGGGCGAGCGCGCCGCTGAGCACCTGGGCACGCAGCGCGGCCGTGAGCGCGCGGGCGGCGGTGGGGCCGGTGGCGGTCGACCGGGTGCGCGGCGTCGCGGCGTCGCGCACGGTCGGCCGCGCGGTCACGCGGGCACCTCCACGGGTCGGCGCGCGCGGGCGCCGAGCGCGAGCACGCCGAGCCCCGCGGCGAGCACGACGAGCCCGAGCGCGCCGACGGGCGGGATCCGCTCCCCCAGCACCGCGAGCCCGAGGACGGTGGCGGTGAGCGGTTCGGCGAGCGTGAGCGTCGCGACGGTGGGGGCGCCGAGCCGCGCGAGCCCGTACCCGAACAGCACGTACGCGAGCGTCGTCGTGACGAGCCCGAGCCACAGCACGGTGGCGACGCCCGCGGGTGACGCGAGGCCGGCGGCGCCGCGCACCGCGAGGACGACGACGGCGGCGGCACCGGCCACGCCGAACAGCACGCCCATGCTCGTGGTGGACGACCAGCCGGCGTCGATCAGCGCGGCGCCCGCGAGCGTGTAGAGCGCGTACGCGGTGCCCGCTCCGAGCGAGGCGAGCACGCCGGGCGCGTCGACCCCGCCGGTCGGCCCGCCGCCGGGGGCGAGGCCGAGCACGGCCACGCCGGTGGTGGCCAGGGCCGTGGCGAGCAGCCAGGAGGTCGGGGGGCGACGGCGGCGCGCGGCCCACGCGAGCAGGCCCGTGACGACGGGCGCGGAGCCGAGCGCGACGACGGTGCCGACGGCGACGCCGTTGCGCGTCGTGCCGGCGAAGAACGCGGGCTGGTAGGCCAGCACGCCGAGCGCGCCGAGGGCGACGGCCCCGGTCGCGCGCCGCCGGCCCCCGG
>NZ_BCRB01000056.1 GCF_001552375.1 Cellulomonas iranensis NBRC 101100 = JCM 18110
GCGGTCGGCGCCGAGGGGCACCACGCCCCCGGTGCCGCGTTCGGCGTCGGCGCCCCGGGCGGCCCCGGCGCGGTACCGCCCGGCGCGGACCCGTGGGCGGCCCCGGGTGAGCCCCCGGCCCGCAAGCGCTCGCGGGCGTGGGCCTGGGTCGCGTCGGCCGCGGTGATCGGCGTGCTCGTGGGCGGCGGCGCGGTCGCCGGCGTCGGCGGTCTGGTCGGCGACGCCGCTCCCGGGTCGTCGCAGCGCTCGGCGTCGCTCGCCGACGTTGGCCGCTCGACCGCCGAGAACGTGCCGGTCTCCGGCTCGTCGAACGAGAACCCGGACTGGCAGGCCGTCGCGGCCGCCGTGCAGGCGTCCGTCGTGGCCATCGACGTCAAGACGTCCTCGGGCGAGGCGCAGGGCTCGGGCGTCATCATCGACGACGCGGGCCACGTGCTCACGAACAACCACGTGGTCGCGGGCGCCGAGGGCAACGTGCAGGTCACGCTGACCGACGGGCGCATGTTCGAGGCCCAGGTGGTCGGCACCGACGCGAGCACCGACCTGGCGGTCGTCAAGCTCGTCGACGCGCCCTCCGACCTCAAGGCCGCGGCGCTCGGCGACTCCGACGAGGTCGCGGTCGGCGACCCGGTGATGGCAGTCGGCAACCCGCTCGGCCTGGCCAACACGGTGACCACCGGCATCGTGTCCGCGGTCGACCGTCCGGTCTCCACGCAGGAGAACGGCGGCGAGGCGGCCGTGACCAACGCGATCCAGATCGACGCGGCCATCAACCCCGGCAACTCGGGCGGGCCGCTGTTCGACGCGACGGGCCGGGTCATCGGCATCACGTCGTCGATCGCGACGCTCAGCCAGCAGTCGGGCTCGATCGGCCTCGGCTTCGCGATCCCGGTGAACGTCACCAAGAACATCGCGGGTCAGCTCATCCAGGACGGCCAGGCCGAGCACGCCTACCTCGGCGTGACGCTCGCGGACGGGACGGCCACGGCCGACGGCGTGACGCGCCGCGGCGCGGTCGTGCAGACCGTGAGCGACGGCTCGCCGGCCGCGGCGGGCGGCGTGCAGCAGGGCGACGTCATCGTCGCGATCGGCAAGGACCCGGTCGGTGGTGCGGAGTCGCTCACCGCGTTCGTGCGGGGCATGTCGTCGGGCGACGACGCGACCCTCACGGTCGTGCGCGACGGGAAGACCATCGAGCTCGACGTCACGCTCGCCACGCGTCCCGACACGACCGACCAGAACCAGCAGGGCCAGGGCCAGCAGGGCGGTCAGGACCAGCAGGGCCAGCTGCCGGGCGGCATGACCCCCGAGCAGCTCTGGCAGTGGTTCCAGCAGCGTCAGCAGCAGGAGCAGCAGGGCCAGCAGGGCCAGGGCTGACGCCACGGCGGGGCCGGCGGCACGCCGGACCCCGCCCCCCGCACCGGGGCGGGTCCGTGAGGACCCTGCCCGGCGCGCCGGCCCACCCCCTGGGGCCGGTCCGCACCGCAGGCCCGTCGCGGGCTGTCCCCTCCCGCGGCGGGCCTGCGGCACGTCCGCGTCCGGCGGGCCCGCCGGACGCGGACGGCGCGCGGCCCGGCGTCAGGACGACAGCGCGAACCGCATCGGCACGAGCTTGGCCTGCGACTCCGCGAGCTCCGCGGCGGGGTCGGACGCGGCGACGACGCCGCAGCCCGCGAAGAGGCGCACGCGGTGCGGGTCGGTGCGGTCCACCTCGGCGGAGCGCAGCGCGATGCCCCACTCGCCGTCGCCGTCGGCGCCGAACCACCCGACCGGGCCCGCGTAGCGCGCGCGGTCCATGCCCTCGATGCGCGCGATGAGGTCGCGCGCCGCGGCGGTCGGCGTGCCGCACACGGCGGCCGTGGGGTGCAGCGCGGCGGCCAGCGCGAGCGACGACGGGTGCGCGTCGTCGCCCTGCGGCGACGCGAGCACGCCCGTGACGTCGGACGCGAGGTGCAGCACGTTCGGCAGCGACAGCACGAACGGCACGTCGGGGACGTTGGTCGACGAGCAGTACGGCGCGAGCGCGCGCGCGACGGACGCGACCGCGTACTCGTGCTCCTCGAGGTCCTTCGAGGAGTGCGCGAGGATCCCGGCGCGGGCGACGTCGGCGTCGTCGTCGCCCGTGCGGCGGATCGTCCCGGCGAGCACGCGCGAGGTGACCAGCCCGCGCTCGGAGCGCACGAGCAGCTCGGGGGTCGCGCCGATCATGCCGTCGACGCTGAACGTCCAGCACGAGCGGTACCGCTCGGCGAGCCGGCCCAGCGCCCAGCGCACGTCGAGCGGGTGCTCGGTGCGCGCGTGCACGTCGCGCGCGAGCACGACCTTGTCGACCTCACCGGCCCGGATCGCGGCCACGCCGTCGGCGACGACGTCGAGCCACGCGTCGGCCGTGACCGCGCCGTCGGTGTACGCGACCTCGCCGGGGCAGGCCGCGGGCGTGCGCGCGGGTGCGAGCTCGGCGAGCCGCGGCAGGGGGCCGAGCGCGGCGCCCGTGCTGAGCGTCGTCAGCCACGTGCGGCCGTCGCGCCGCCCCACGACCACACGGGGCACGACGACCACGCCGCCCGCGGCCGAGGCGTCGTCGAACGCGAACGAGCCGAACGCGACGGGTCCCGTGCCGGGCAGCCGCACCTCGTCGCGGACGACCGCGTGCGCGAGCACGTCCTGCCACGCGCGCTCGGCGTCGGCGAACCGGTCGGGGCCGCCGACCTCGATGCGCACGGCCTCGCCCCAGCCGACCAGGCCGTCGCCGCGGCGCACCCAGGCGAGGGGCGCGTCGGGCGGCAGCAGGTCGAGCAGGTCCGCGGGGTCGGGGTGGTCACCGGTCGGCAGGTCGTGGATCGCGACGGTGCGCACCACGAGGTGCTGCGGGACGTGGGCGCCCGCGGCGGCCCGGTTCGGCGTGCTCATCGTCGTCAGCGTAGGACGCGCGGGGGGCCGCGGCGGACCGGCGGGGCGCCACGCTCGGTGACGTGCGGCACGTCCGGGCCCGTGGACCTGAGACGATGGGACGCATGTCCCGTGCCACGCTCGAGAAGGACCCCCGCGACGTCGCGTCGATGTTCGACGCGGTCGCGCGCCGGTACGACCTGACCAACGACGTCCTCTCGCTCGGCCAGGACCGGGCGTGGCGCCGCGCGACGCTCGCCGCGCTCGACGCGCAGCCGGGCGAGACGGTGCTCGACCTCGCGGCGGGCACCGGCACGTCGAGCGAGCCGCTCGCGGACGCGGGCGTGCACGTCGTGCCGTGCGACCTGTCGACGGGCATGCTGCGCGAGGGGCGCCGGCGGCGGCCCGACCTGCCGTTCGTCGCGGGCGACGCGCTGCACCTGCCGTTCGCGGACGCGTCGTTCGACGCGGTCACGATGTCCTTCGGGCTGCGCAACGTGTCGGACGTCGACGCCGCGCTCGCCGAGCTGCTGCGCGTCACGCGCCCGGGCGGCCGCCTCGTGGTGTGCGAGTTCTCGCGCCCGACGTTCGCGCCGTTCCGCGTCGTCTACACGAACTACCTCATGCGGGCGCTGCCGCCGGTGGCGCGTGCGGTGTCCACGTCGCCCGAGGCGTACGTGTACCTCGCCGAGTCGATCCGCGAGTGGCCGGACCAGCGCGCGCTGGGGCGTCAGGTGCGTCGCGCGGGGTGGGACCAGGTGGCCTACCGCAACCTGTCGGGCGGCATCGTCGCGCTGCACCGCGCCGTGCGTCCCTGACGTCGCGACGGCCTCTCCCGGGGGCTGTCCTGACCTCTGTCGACGAGCCCGTCCCGCCGCCCGGCGGGGCGGGCTCGCGGCGTCCCCGGACGTCTCGGGTGTGACGATCGTCGCGCCGCGCGGCCCGGTGGGCGGCCGGTCGGACCGTCCGGACCGGCGCACCCGCGGTGCGGACGCGGCCGTCGCGCGGGACGATGGGGACGGACCGGGCATCGACGGTGCGGTCCGCGGCGCCCCGGAGGGGGTGTCACCCCTGCTCGGCACGCGTCCCGGGACCATCGTCCCGGGGGTCTACCAAGGTAAGCCAAACCTTCGCAGACAGGCCCTGGGGGCGTGGTTACACTCGCCGGAGTTGCACGTGAACATCGTCACAAGTGGGGTCCCAGCGTGGTGCGCGTACCGACGGATGACGCCGACGTCATCGTCGTCGGCGCAGGTCCCGCAGGCGCCTCGACGGCCTACCACTGCGCGGCCGCCGGGCTCGACGTGCTGCTCCTCGAGAAGGCGACGTTCCCGCGCGACAAGATCTGCGGCGACGGCCTGACGCCGCGCGCGGTCTCGGAGCTCGTGCGCATGGGCGTGCCGATCCGCGAGGAGGACGGCTGGATCCGCAACCGCGGCCTGCGCGTCATCGGCGGCGGCCACCGCCTCGAGCTGCCCTGGCCCGAGCTGTCGAGCTACCCGTCCTACGGGCTCGCGCGGGCGCGCACGTCGTTCGACCAGACCCTCGCCGAGCACGCGCGCGCCGCGGGCGCCAAGCTGCTCGAGGGCACGTCGGTCACGAGCCCCGTGCGCGACGAGCGCACCGGCCGCGTCGTCGGCGTGCGTGCGCGCGCCGTGGCGTCCGACGGCCGCCGCACGGTCGACGCGGGCGACCAGGTGGAGTACCGCGCGCCCGTCGTGGTCGCCGCGGACGGCGTGTCCGCGCGGCTCGCGACCGCGGTGGGCCGCACCAAGCGCGACGACCGCCCGATGGGGGTCGCCGTGCGCACCTACTTCCGCACGCCGCGGCACGACGACCCGTGGATGGAGTCGCACCTCGAGCTGTGGGACGGCGCCCCCGGGCGCTCGAACCTCATGCCCGGCTACGGCTGGATCTTCTCGCTCGGGGACGGCACCGCGAACGTCGGGCTCGGCTCGGTGTCCTCGACGGCCGCGGCGACCAAGGTCGACTACAAGGACCTCTTCGCGCGGTGGATGGCGAACGCCCCCGCCGAGTGGGAGTTCACGCCCGACAACCAGGTCGCGCCGGTGCGCGGCGCCGCGCTGCCGATGGGGTTCAACCGCGGCCCGCTGTACGCGAACGGCCTGCTGCTCGCGGGCGACGCGGCCGGCATGGTCAGCCCGTTCAACGGCGAGGGCATCGCGTACGGCCTGCAGGCCGGGCGCGTCGCCGCCGACGCGCTCGCGCAGGGCCTGGCGCGCGGGTCCGCGGCGGGCCGCGAGCGCGCGTTCGCGACGTACCAGCACCGCATGAAGGACGACCTGGGCGGCTACTACACGCTCGGGCGCGTCTTCGTGCGGCTCATCGAGCACCCGCGCATCATGCAGCTGTGCACGCGCTACGGCCTGCCGCGGCCGCTGCTCATGAAGTTCGTGCTCAAGCTGCTGTCCGACTGCTACGAGCCACGCGGCGGGGACGTGGTCGACCGCGTGATCGCCGGGCTCGCCCGGCTGGCGCCGGACGCATGAGCCCCGCACCGTGACGCACGCACCCGACCCCCACCGCCGGCCCCGCAGCGGACCGGCCTCGACGACGAGGAGGACAGCCCGATGAGCAACCCGTACGTCCCGCTCCTGGTGATGATCGGGATCGCCGCGGTCCTGGCCCTCGGCGGCGTCGGTGCGAGCGCGATCCTCGGACCCAAGCGCTACAACCGCGCCAAGCTCGAGGCCTACGAGTGCGGCATCGAGCCGACCCCGCACGCGATCGGCGGCGGGCGGTTCCCGATCAAGTACTACCTCGTCGCGATGACGTTCATCGTGTTCGACATCGAGGTGGTGTTCCTCTACCCCTGGGCGGTGAGCTTCGCGGAGCTCGCCACGTTCGGCCTGGTCGCGATGCTCGCGTTCCTGCTGCTGATCACGGTGCCCTTCGTCTACGAGTGGAAGCGCGGCGGCCTGGAGTGGGACTGACGGAGACGACGGGGACGAGGAGGGTCTGACATGGGCATCGAGGAAGCGCCCTCGGGCTTCCTGCTGACGACGGTCGAGGACCTCGTCGGCTACTTCCGCAAGGCGTCGCTGTGGCCCGTGACCTTCGGGCTCGCGTGCTGCGCGATCGAGATGATGGCCGCGGGCACGAGCCGCTACGACATCTCGCGCATCGGCATGGAGGTCTTCCGCGCGTCGCCGCGCCAGGCGGACCTCATGATCGTGGCCGGGCGCGTGAGCCAGAAGATGGCGCCGATCGTGCGGCAGGTCTACGACCAGATGCCGGGGCCCAAGTGGGTCCTGTCGATGGGCGTGTGCGCGTCGTCCGGCGGCATGTTCAACAACTACGCGATCGTGCAGGGCGTCGACCACGTCGTGCCGGTCGACATCTACCTGCCCGGCTGCCCGCCGCGGCCCGAGATGCTGCTGCACGCGATCCTCGCGCTGCACCAGCAGATCCAGGACCAGCCGCTGGGCGTCAACCGGGCCGAGGCCGCGCGCAAGGCGCAGGAGGCCGCGATGGCCGCCACGCCGACGTCGCACATGACGGGGCTGCTGCGATGACCGACGAGAAGAGGACGACGCCCGCGGGCGAGAAGGCCGACGCGTCGGCCGCCGTGAAGCCGGGCGAGAGCGCACCCGTGGGTGCGCAGCGCACGAGCGCGGCGGCCCTCGAGGCCGGGTCGCAGAACCTGCCGGCGGACGCCGGCGCCCGCACGCCGCTCGAGGTGGTCGACGTGCGCACCGGCATGTTCGGCGCGCACGGCACGGGCGACACGTCCGGCTACGGCGGCCTCGTGCGCACGGTCGCGATGCCCGGTCCGAGCGAGCGACCCTACGGCGGCTGGTTCGACGAGGTCGTCGACGTCCTGACCGAGCTGCTCGACGAGTCCGGCACGGGGTACGCCAACGCGGTCGAGGCCGTGGTCGTCGACCGCGGCGAGCTCACGCTCGTCGTGGCCCGCGCGCACCTCGTCGAGGTCGCCCGCGCGCTGCGCGACGACCCCGACCTGCGCTTCGAGCTGTCGCTCGGGGTCTCGGGCGTGCACTTCCCGCACGACGCGGGCCGCGAGCTGCACGCCGTCTACCACGTCGTCTCGGTGACGCACGGGCGCCGGCTGCGGCTCGAGGTCGCGGCGCCCGAGGCCGACCCGCACATCCCGTCGACCACGGGGGTCTACCCCGCCAACGACTGGCACGAGCGCGAGACCTGGGACTTCTTCGGGATCGTGTTCGACGGGCACCCCGGCCTCGCGCGCATCCAGATGCCCGACGACTGGCCGGGCCACCCGCAGCGCAAGGACTACCCCCTCGGGGGCATCCCGGTCGAGTACAAGGGCGCGACCGTGCCGCCCCCGGACCAGCGGAGGTCGTACAGCTGATGACCGCCCCCACGTCGCACACCCCCCACGCGACCCGCAGCGTCCCGCAGGACCAGACCGAGGGCGTGCCCTCGTTCGAGGCGTCCGGCGGCGACTGGTCGCAGATCGCCGAGGAGGCCGCTCGCCTCGGCGAGGAGCGCATCGTCGTCAACATGGGGCCCCAGCACCCGTCGACGCACGGCGTGCTGCGCCTCATGCTCGAGATCGACGGCGAGACCGTCACCGAGGCCCGGGCCGGCATCGGCTACCTCCACACGGGCATCGAGAAGAACATGGAGTTCCGCACCTGGACCCAGGGCGTGACCTTCTGCACCCGCATGGACTACGTCGCGCCGCTGTTCCAGGAGGCCGCGTACTGCCTCGCTGTCGAGAAGCTGCTCGGCATCACCGACGACGTGCCCGAGCGCGCGAGCGTCATCCGTGTGCTGATGATGGAGCTCAACCGCATCTCGTCGCACCTGGTGTTCCTGGCCACGGGCGGCAACGAGCTCGGCGCCACGACGATCATGATCCTCGGGTTCACGGCCCGCGAGGAGATCCTCAAGATCTTCGAGATGATCTCGGGCCTGCGCATGAACCACGCGTACATCCGCCCCGGCGGCGTCGCGCAGGACGTGCCCCCGGGCTCGATCGACGCCGTCCGCGAGGCGCTCGGGAAGGTGCGGGGCTACCTGCGCCAGCTCGAGGACCTCATGCTGGCCAACCCGATCCTGCACGCGCGCATGAAGGACGTCGGCACGCTGAGCCTCGCGGGCTGCATGGCCCTGGGCGTCACGGGTCCGATCCTGCGCTCGACCGGCCTGCCGTACGACGTGCGCAAGGCGAACCCGTACAGCGGCTACGAGACGTACGACTTCGACGTGCCCGTCAACGACGGCGCGGACGCGTGGAGCCGGCTGCTGCTGCGCATCGAGGAGTGCTACCAGTCGATGCGGATCGTCGAGCAGTGCCTCGAGCGGCTCGCGAAGCCGGGCCCGGTCATGGTGGCCGACAAGAAGGTCGCGTGGCCCGCGCAGCTCGCGATCGGCACCGACGGCATGGGCAACTCGCTCGACCACATCAAGGAGATCATGGGCACCTCCATGGAGTCCCTGATCCACCACTTCAAGCTGGTCACCGAGGGCTTCCGCGTCCCCGCGGGCCAGGTGTTCCAGACCGTCGAGCACCCGCGCGGCGAGCTGGGCGTGCACCTGGTGTCCGACGGCGGCACCAAGCCGTACCGGGCGCACTTCCGCGACCCGTCGTTCAACAACCTGCAGGCCGTCTCCATGATGTGCGAGGGCGGGCAGATCGCCGACGTGGTCGTCGCCGTGGCGTCGATCGACCCGGTGCTGGGAGGGGTGGACCGCTGATGTCCGTCGAGCACGCAGACGCGGCCGCGCCGCACGGGCACGGTCGCGTGCCCGGCGAGCGGCACGCCACCGGCTACGACGACGAGACGCGTGCGCGCCTGACGCGTGACGCCGACGAGATCGTCGCGCGGTACCCGCAGGCCCGTTCGGCCCTGCTGCCGATGCTGCACCTGGTGCAGTCCGAGGACGGCTACGTCAGCCCGCGCGGCATCGCGTTCTGCGCGGCGCACCTGGGCCTGACGACCGCCGAGGTGTCGGCCGTCGCGACGTTCTACACGCAGTACAAGCGGCACCCCAACGGCACGTACACGGTGGGCGTGTGCACCAACACGCTGTGCGGGGTCATGGGCGGCGACGCGATCTGGGAGGAGCTCAGCGAGCACCTCGGGGTCGGGCACGACGAGACGACCCCCGACGGGGCGATCACGCTCGAGCGCATCGAGTGCAACGCGGCCTGCGACTACGCGCCGGTCATGATGGTCAACTGGGAGTTCTTCGACGAGCAGACGCCCGCCTCGGCGGTCGAGGTCGTCGACAGGCTGGTCGCGGGCGAGGCGGTGGCGCCCACGCGCGGAGCGTCGCAGGTCGGCACGTTCAAGGAGATCAGCCGCGTGCTCGCGGGGTTCCCCGACGGCCGCGCCGACGAGGGCGTGGGTGCGGGGGAGGCCACGCTGCGCGGCACGGCGCTCGCCAAGGAGCGCGGCTGGACGGCCCCGTCGTTCGACGCCGACGAGCGGGCCGCCGCGACGGCCGCGCAGGTCGACGACGGTGCGCCCGAGGTCGGCGAGGAGCAGTCGAGCGCGCAGCACGCGCCGACGACCCCGGCCGACACCTCGCCCACGGGCGAGCAGCGCAAGCAGAAGTCCGACGACGCGAAGGAGTCGTGATGACGACCCTGACCCCCGTGCTGTCCGCGCACTGGGACGCGGACCGGTCGTGGAAGCTCGCGCGCTACGAGGCCGACGGCGGCTACCGCGGCCTGCGGCGCGCGCTCGGCATGCCCGCCGCCGACGTCGTGACGACGGTCAAGGACTCGGGCCTGCGCGGTCGTGGCGGCGCCGGCTTCCCGACGGGCATGAAGTGGGGCTTCCTGCCCGCGCCCGACGGCGGCCCCCGCTACCTCGTCGTCAACGCCGACGAGTCCGAGCCGGGCACCTGCAAGGACATCCCGCTCATGATGGCGAGCCCGCAGGAGCTCATCGAGGGCGTGGTCATCACGTCCTACGCGATCGGCTGCCACCACGCGTTCATCTACCTGCGCGGCGAGGTCGTGCACGTCTACCGCCGCCTGCTGGAGGCCGTGCGCGAGGCGCGCGAGGCCGGGTACGTCGGCACCGACATCCTCGGATCGGGCTTCGACCTCGAGATCACGGTGCACGCGGGCGCCGGCGCGTACATCTGCGGCGAGGAGACGGCGCTGCTCGACTCGCTCGAGGGCCTGCGCGGCCAGCCGCGGCTCAAGCCGCCGTTCCCGGCGGTCGCGGGCCTGTACGCGCGCCCCACGGTCGTGAACAACGTCGAGTCGATCGCGTCGGTGCCGGGCATCCTGCGCGGCGGTGCCGAGTGGTTCACGTCGATGGGCACCGAGCGCTCGGCGGGCCACGGCCTCTTCTCGCTGTCGGGGCACGTGACGCGCCCCGGCCAGTACGAGGCGCCGCTGGGCATCACGCTGCGCGAGCTGCTCGACATGGCCGGCGGGGTCCGCGAGGGCCACGAGCTGAAGTTCTGGACGCCCGGCGGGTCGTCGACGCCGATCTTCACCGCCGAGCACCTCGACGTGCCGCTCGACTACGAGTCGGTCGGCAAGGCGGGGTCGATGCTCGGCACGCGCGCGCTGCAGATCTTCGACGAGACCACGTCGGTGGTCCGCGCGGTGTCGCGCTGGATCCAGTTCTACAAGCACGAGTCGTGCGGCAAGTGCACACCCTGCCGCGAGGGCACGTTCTGGCTCGCGCAGATCATGGCGCGCCTCGAGGCCGGTCAGGGCACGAGCGCCGACATCGACCTGCTGCTGGACCTGTGCGACAACATCCTGGGCCGCGCGTTCTGCGCGCTCGGCGACGGGGCGACGAGCCCCGTGACGAGCGCGATCAAGTACTTCCGGGAGGAGTTCGAGGCGGGCACGCACACGCCCGCCGACGTCCTGTTCCCGCCCGAGCGCAGCGCGCTCTTCGACTACACGCCGCGTCGTCGCACGCAGCTCGCGGGGGTGCACGCATGACGATCACGACCCCGAGGAACACCTCGGGCACGCCGCTCGTGCCGGCCGCGCCGCCGGTCACCGCGCCCGAGCCGGAGGCGACCGTGACGTTCACGGTCGACGGCATCGAGACGACCGTGCCCAAGGGCACGCTCGTCATCCGCGCCGCCGAGCAGCTCGGCATCCAGATCCCGCGGTTCTGCGACCACCCGCTGCTCGCACCCGCGGGCGCGTGCCGGCAGTGCCTCGTCGAGGTGTGGGCGCCCGGCCGCGACGGCAACGTCGCGAAGATGCCCAAGCCGCAGGCGTCCTGCACGCTCGAGGCGACGCCCGGCATGCAGGTCAAGACGCAGCACACGTCGCCCGAGGCCGACAAGGCCCAGCACGGCGTCATGGAGCTGCTGCTCATCAACCACCCGCTCGACTGCCCGGTCTGCGACAAGGGCGGCGAGTGCCCGCTGCAGAACCAGGCCATGAGCAACGGCCGGGCGGCGACGCGGTTCGTCGACGTGAAGCGCACGTTCCCCAAGCCGATCGCGGTGTCGACGCAGATCCTGCTCGACCGGGAGCGGTGCGTGCTGTGCCAGCGCTGCACGCGGTTCTCCGAGGAGATCGCGGGCGACGTGTGGATCGACCTGCAGAAGCGCGGTGCGCAGCAGCAGATCGGCACGTTCGACACGCAGGTGCTCGGGTTCGCGGGCGACGCGCCGGTCGGCGCGTCGACGGTCGACACCAGCGGGCGCCCGTTCGCGTCGTACTTCTCGGGCAACACCGTGCAGATCTGCCCCGTGGGCGCGCTGACGTCGGCCGCGTACCGGTTCCGTGCGCGTCCGTTCGACCTGGTCTCGACGCCGGGCGTCGCCGAGCACGACGCGAACGGGTCGGCCGTCCGCGTCGACCACCGGCGCGGCGTCGTGCTGCGCCGCCTCGCGGGCGACGACCCGGTCGTCAACCAGGAGTGGATCACCGACAAGGACCGCTTCGGCTTCCACTGGCAGTCGGCGCCCGACCGCGTCACCACCCCGATGGTGCGGCGCCGCAACGCGGACGGCACGCGTGGCGAGCTCGAGCCGTGCTCGTGGGTCGAGGCGCTCGACACGGCGGCCGAGGGCCTGCGGGCCGCGATCGCGGGAGCGGGCGTGGGCGTGCTGCCCGGCGGCCGCCTCACGCTCGAGGACGCGTACGCGTACGGCAAGCTCGCGCGCGTCGCGCTCGGCACCAACGACGTCGACCACCGCGCCCGGCCGCACTCGGCCGAGGAGACCGCGTTCCTCGCGCACCACGTCGCGGGGCGCACGCTGCAGGTGACGTTCGGCGACCTCGTCGCCGCGCCCGCCGTGCTGTGCGTCGCGTACGAGCCCGAGGAGGAGGGCGGCATCGTCTTCCTGCGGCTGCGCGGCTCCGTGGTCGCGGGCCGCACGCGCGTGTTCTCGGTCGCGGCCCTCGCGAGCCGCGGCCTCGAGCGTCTGGACGGCACGCTCCTCGCGGCCGCGCCCGGCACCGAGCCCGAGGTGCTCGACGCGATCGCGACGGGTGCGGACGACGTGCTCGGCGCGACCGCCGACGCGCTGGCCGCCGAGGGCGCCGTGATCGTCGTCGGCGAGCGCGCGGCGACCGTCCCCGGCACGCTCACGGCGGTGCTGCGGCTCGCCGAGCGCACCGGTGCGCGCGTCGCCTGGGTCCCGCGCCGCGCGGGCGAGCGCGGCGCGATCGAGGCCGGCACGCTGCCGACCCTGCTGCCCGGCGGCCGCCCGGTCGCCGACGCGGCCGCACGCGCCGACATCGCCGCGACGTGGGGCGTCGACGAGCTGCCCGCCGCGCCCGGCCGCAGCGCGGACGAGATCCTCGCCGCCGCCGCCGAGGGGCGCCTGGGCGCGCTCGTCGTGGGCGGCGTCGACCCGGCCGACCACGCGGACCCCGTGCTCGCGCGCGCCGCGCTCGACACGGTGCCGTTCGTCGTGTCGCTCGAGGTGCGGCGCAGCGAGGTCACCGACCGTGCCGACGTCGTGCTGCCCGTCGCACCCCCGGTCGAGAAGCCCGGCACGTTCGTCACGTGGGAGGGCCGCCCGCGACCCTTCCCGCAGGCGCTCACGACGACGCAGCTCGCCGACCACCGCGTGCTCGACCGCCTGGCCGACGCGCTCGGCGTCGACCTCGGGCTGCAGACGCTCACGGCCGTGCACGACGAGCTCGACCGCCTCGGCGGCTGGGCCGGCGCGCGCGGCGACGCGCCCGCGACGGCCCCGGCCGAGCCTCCCGCGGTGCCGCCGGGTCACGCCGTGCTCGCGACGTGGCACCAGCTGCTCGACGCGGGCCGCCTGCAGGACGGCGAGCAGTACCTCGCCGGCACCGCCAAGCGGACCGTCGCGCGCGTGTCGCCCGCGACCGCGCAGGCGGCGGGCCTCGCGGACGGCGACGACGTCGCCGTCTCGACCGACCGCGGCACCGTCACCGTGCCCGTGCAGGTCACCGACATGGCGGACCACGTGGTGTGGCTGCCGACCAACCCGCGCGGCGCGGCGGTCCGCGACGTGCTCGGCGCGGTCGCCGGCACGGTCGTGCGCCTCGAGCGCGCGGGGGCGTCGGACGCACCCCTGGTCGTGGACGGCGCGACGGGCCCGGTGAGCGGCGACGCCGCCGACGCGGTCGCCGGCGTCCGCGCGGACGAGGAGGAGCAGGCATGAGCGTGCTGCCCGCGGCGCTGACCGCGCTGCCGAGCGCGGTCGGGGACGGCGCCGTCGCGCCCGTCGTCGCCGACTTCAGCAACGACGTCTTCTGGGTGTGGCTGCTCAAGGCCGTCGCGATCATCGTGTTCCTGCTGACCAGCGTGCTCATCGCGATCTGGTTCGAGCGGCGCGTGGTCGGCATCATGCAGCTGCGTCCCGGCCCGAACGTGCACGGCCCGTTCGGCCTGCTGCAGTCGCTCGCCGACGCGATGAAGCTCCTGGTCAAGGAGGACATCACCGTCAAGGCGGCCGACAAGCTCGTCTACATCCTCGCGCCGATGATCGCGGTGCTGTGCTCGCTGCTCGTGTACGCGGTCATCCCGTTCGGGCCCGAGGTGAGCATCTTCGGCGTCGTGACGCCGCTGCAGCTCACCGACTTCCCGGTCGCGGTGCTGTACATCCTCGCGTGCGCGTCGGTCGGCGTGTACGGCATCGTGCTCGGCGGCTGGTCCTCCAACTCGACGTACCCGCTGCTCGGCGGCGTGCGCTCGACCGCGCAGGTCATCAGCTACGAGCTCGCGATGGGCCTGTCGCTCGTGTCGGTCTTCATCATGGCCGGTTCGATGTCGACGTCGCAGATCGTCGACTCCCAGACCTCGGTGTGGTGGTTCCTGCCGCTGCTGCCCGCGTTCGTCATCTACGTCATCTCGATGGTCGGCGAGACGAACCGTCTGCCGTTCGACCTCCCCGAGGCCGAGGGCGAGCTCGTCGGCGGCTACACCACCGAGTACTCGTCGATGAAGTTCGCGTGGTTCTTCCTCGCCGAGTACATCAACATGCTCAACGTCTCGGCGGTCGCGACCACGCTGTTCTTCGGCGGCTGGCGCGCCCCGTGGCCGCTCTCGGCGATCAACGACGGCATGTTCAACACCGGCTGGTGGCCGGTCCTGTGGTTCGTCGCCAAGGTCTGGATGTTCATGTTCCTGTTCGTGTGGATCCGCGGGTCGGTCCTGCGGTTCCGCTACGACCAGTTCATGAAGATCGGCTGGAAGGTCCTCATCCCGGCCGCGCTCGCGTGGGTCGTGTGCGTCTCGCTCGTGCAGGCCGCGCGCCAGCTGTGGGACGTCGACCTGCGCACGCTGCTGTTCGTGCTCGCGGGCCTCGTGCTCGTCGGCCTCGTCGTGTCGTTCCTGGTGCCGGAGAAGAAGCCCGCGCCCGAGACCGGCCCGACCGGACCGCAGGAGATCGACCCCTTCGCGGACGGCTACCCCGTCCCGCCCCTGCCGGGGCAGGTGCTCCCGCCCTCGCCGCGCGCGCAGCGTCGCCTCGCCGCGACCGCGACCGACGCGGGCGACCCGTCCGGACCCGAGACCCCGCTGGAGGTGCGCGGTGGCTGAGCAGCGCAAGAAGAAGGCCCGCCCGGGCACGACGCCCGCGTCGTCCGGCGGCCAGGTGCAGCGCACCGGACGCACGGGCGGCGAGGTCGACCGCCCGGCCACCGAGGGCTACCGCTCGCTCATCGAGAAGCGGTCCGGCCTCGGCGAGCTGCTGGCGCCCGTCGCCGGGTTCGGCGTGACGTTCTCCAACATGTTCCGGCCCACGGTCACGGAGCAGTACCCGCGCGAGCGCGTCCCCACCAAGCCGCGCTACCACGGCCGGCACCAGCTCAACCGGTACGCCGACGGCCTCGAGAAGTGCATCGGCTGCGAGCTGTGCGCGTGGGCGTGCCCCGCGGACGCGATCTACGTCGAGGGCGCCGACAACACGCCCGAGCAGCAGTTCTCGCCCGGCGAGCGGTACGGGCGCGTCTACCAGATCAACTACCTGCGCTGCATCTTCTGCGGCCTGTGCATCGAGGCGTGCCCCACGCGGGCGCTCACGATGACCAACGAGTACGAGCTCGCGGGCCCCACCCGGCCGGGCATGATCTGGGAGAAGCAGGACCTGCTCGCGCCCCTGCGCGAGGGGCAGCTGTCCACGCCGCACCCCATGGTCGAGGGCACGACCGACACCGAGTACTACCGGGGCGAGGTCACCGGCACCACCGACGAGCAGGTCGCGTGGGTCGCCGAGCACCGCCCCGACGACCCCACGCTGCCGGAGAACCGTGCCAAGGGCGCGGTCGTGCCGGACCTCGGGGCCACGCGCCTCGCGCAGCGGGAGATCACGGCGGGCGCGCACCGCCAGGGGGGTGCCCGGTGAGCCACGTCCTCACGGTGCTGCCGGCGGCCGCCGGCGCCCTGACCGAGTCCGGTCAGACCAGCACGGCCGAGGCCGTCCTGTTCTGGGTGCTCGGCCCGATCATGGTGCTCGCGGCGCTCGGCCTGCTGTTCGCCCGCAAGGCCGTGCACGCGGCCCTCGCGATCGTGCTGGTCATGATCTCGCTCGCGTTCCTGTACGTCGCGCAGGGCGCCGAGTTCCTGGGCGTCGTGCAGGTCGTCGTCTACACCGGCGCCGTCATGATGCTGTTCCTCTTCGTGCTCATGCTCGTGGGCGTCGACCGTTCCGACTCGCTCGTCGAGACGATCCGCGGCCAGCGCTGGATCGGCGCACTCGCCGGGCTCGGGCTCGCGGTCGTCCTCGCGGGCGTCGTGGGGCGCGCCACCTACGGCGCGCCGGTCGGCATCACCGAGGTCAACGACGGGTCCAACCCGACGGCGATCGCGCACGTGATCTTCGGCCAGCACGTGTTCGCGATGGAGGTCGTCGGCGCGCTGCTCGTCACCGCGGCGCTCGGCGCCCTGGTGCTGACGCACCGCCAGCGGCTGACGCGCAAGGTCGGCCAGCGCGAGCGCGCCGAGCGTCGCCTGCGCGAGGGCGGCTACCCCGTGTCGCTGCCCGCCCCCGGCGTGTACGCGCGGCACAACGCGCTCGACGTGCCCGCGCTCGACCCCGAGGGCCGCCCGATCGAGGCCTCGGTGCCGCGCGTGCTGCGCGTGCGCGGCCAGGAGGCCGACGCGCGCGAGTACGCCGCGCGGATCGACCGCGTGCTCGCGGGCGGCTGGGCGTCCGGCGCCGGGACGTTCACGTCCAACCGCGACGTCGACGACCCGCACGGCCGGACCGCACCGACCCCGGGCACCCCCGGCACCGACGCCACCGAGACCGACGACGAGGAGGGGGCCCGGTGAGCCTCACCCACTACCTGGTGCTGGCCGCGATCCTGTTCGCGATCGGCGCCACGACGGTCCTGCTGCGGCGCAACGCGATCATCGTGTTCATGGGCGTCGAGCTCATGCTCAACTCGACGAACCTGCTCCTCGTGACGTTCTCGCGCATGCACGGCAACCTGTCCGGCCAGGTGCTCGCGTTCTTCGTCATGGTCGTCGCGGCCGCCGAGGTGGTCGTCGGGCTGGCGATCATCGTCACCATCTTCCGGACCAGACGCTCGGCGTCGGTCGACGACGTCAACCTGCTGAAGAGCTGAGGGGCTCCGACGTGCACACCCTGATCTCCTTGACGGCCCCTGCCGTCGTGCCGGCCGTCGAGCCCGCCGTGGCCGCCGACTGGCCCGGCGCCGACGCCGCCGTGCTGCTGGTCGCGCTGCCGCTGCTCTCGGCCGCGGTCCTGCTGCTGCTCGGGCGCCGCTCCGACCGCTGGGGCCACTGGCTCGGCGTGCTGGCCTCGGCCGGGTCGTTCGTCGTGGGCCTCCTGCTGCTGCTGGGCATGCTCGGCCTGCCGGCCGAGCAGCGCGTGCACGACGTGCACCTCGGCACGTGGCTCGACGCGGGCGCCCTGAGCATCGACGCCGGGCTGCGGGTCGACCCGCTGTCGCTCACGTTCGTGCTGCTCGTGACGTTCGTCGGCACGCTCATCCACGTCTACTCCGTGGCGTACATGGAGCACGACGCCGCGCGGCGCCGGTTCTTCGCGTACCTCAACCTGTTCGTCGCGGCGATGCTGCTGCTGGTCCTCGCGGACTCGTACGTGCTGCTGTTCGTCGGCTGGGAGGGCGTGGGCCTCGCGTCCTACCTGCTCATCGGCTTCTGGAACCACCACACGCCCTACGCGGTCGCCGCCAAGAAGGCGTTCGTCGCCAACCGCGTCGGCGACGTCGGGCTGCTGGTCGCCATGGGCCTGATGTTCGCGACCTTCGGCAGCCTGGACTTCTCGACCGTGCACGCGAACGTCGCGCAGACCTCGGAGTCGACGCTCACGCTGATCGGCATCGCGCTGCTCGTCGCGGCGTGCGGCAAGTCGGCGCAGTTCCCGCTGCAGTCCTGGCTGGGCGACGCGATGGCGGGCCCGACGCCGGTCTCCGCGCTCATCCACGCCGCGACCATGGTCACCGCGGGCGTCTACCTCATCGTGCGCTCGGGCGTGATCTACGCCGGTGCGCCCACCGCGCAGCTCGTCGTCGCGATCATCGGGGCGATCACGCTGCTGTTCGGGGCGGTCGTCGGCTGCGCGAAGGACGACATCAAGAAGGCGCTTGCCGCGTCGACCATGTCCCAGATCGGCTACATGGTGCTGGCCGCGGGCCTGGGGCCCATCGGGTACGCGTTCGCGATCTTCCACCTGGTCACGCACGGCTTCTTCAAGGCCGGCATGTTCCTCGGCGCCGGGTCGGTCATGCACGGCATGGACGACCAGGTCGACATGCGCCGCTTCGGCGGACTGGGCCGGTACATGAAGATCACGTACTTCACGTTCATGGCCGGCTGGCTCGCGATCCTCGGCATCCCGCCGTTCGCCGGGTTCTTCAGCAAGGACAAGATCATCGAGGCCGCGTTCGTGCCCGTCGACGGCCAGCCGTGGCGCGCGTGGGTGTTCGGCACCGTCGCGCTGCTGGGCGCCGGCATCACGGCCTTCTACATGTCCCGCCTGTTCTTCATGACGTTCGAGGGGCAGAAGCGCTGGAGCACCACGCGCGAGGGCAAGGAGCAGCACCCGCACGAGTCGCCCGCCCTCATGTGGGTGCCCATGGCCGTCCTCGCGGTCGGCTCGGTCGCGCTCGGCTGGGTGCTGCAGGCCGTCGGGTTCGTCACGTGGCTCGAGCCGTCGGTCGGCCACGCCGAGCACGAGGAGCCCGTGCTGGGCGTGCCCGTGCTCATCGGCCTCACGCTCATCGCCGTCGCGCTCGGCCTCGCGCTCGCGTGGCGCCGGTACGCGGTGTCCACCGTCCCGGTCGTGCCGCCCGTCGGCACGGTGCTCACGCGCGCCGCGCGCGTCGACCTCTACCAGGACGCGGTCAACGACGCGGTGCTGGTCGAGCCCGGGCAGTACCTCACGCGGTCGCTGGTCTACGGGGACAAGGCCGTCGTCGACGGCGCCGTCACCGGTCTGGCGCGCGTGACCGTCGGGATCGGCGACCTCGTGCGCCGCGCGCAGAACGGCTTCGCCCGTTCGTACGCCGCGGTGATGGTCGTCGGCGTGGTCGTGCTCGCGGTCGTCGTCCTGGCCGTACGCGGCTGATCGAGTCGGAGGAGAGCGAGAACTGATGTCGGACTTCCCCTGGCTCAGCGCCCTGGTGGTGCTGCCGCTGCTCGGCGCGGTCGCGCTGTGGGTCCTGCCCACCGGCGCCCGTCGCCACACCCGCGCCGTCGCGCTCGGGTTCGCCCTCGCGCAGGTCGCGCTGGTCGTCGCCGCGTTCTCCGCGTTCGACGTCGCGGACGCCGCGACCCACCAGCTCGTCGAGACGTACCCCTGGATCCCGGCGCTCGGGGTCTCGTGGGCGCTCGGCGTCGACGGCGTGGGGCTCGCGCTCATCGCGATGTCGGTGGTCCTGGTGCCGCTCGTCGTGCTCGCCGCCTGGCGCGAGCAGGGCTCGGTCAGCGGGCCCACGGACCGGCTGCGCCACTACCTGGCGCTCGTGCTGCTGCTCGAGGCGTTCATCGTCCTGGTGTTCGCGGCGCGCGACGTGTTCCTGTTCTACGTCGTCTTCGAGGCGATGCTCATCCCGGTCTACTTCATGATCGGCGCGTTCGGCGGCGCCCAGCGGCGCTACGCGGCGGTGAAGTTCCTGCTGTACTCGCTCGCCGGCGGCCTCGTCATGCTGGTCGGCGTCATCGCGCTGTACCTGCAGGGACCGGGCGGGCCGGAGGGCTTCCTCACCGAGAACCTCGTCGGCACGGCGCTCGACCCCTCGGTCGAGAAGTGGCTGTTCCTGTCGTTCTTCCTGGCGTTCGCCATCAAGGCGCCGATGTTCCCGGTCCACACGTGGCTGCCCGACGCGGCGCAGCAGGCGCCGGCCGGCACCTCGACGCTGCTGGTCGGCGTGCTCGACAAGGTCGGCACGTTCGGGATGCTGACGCTCTGCCTGCCGCTGTTCCCGAACGCGTCGCGCTGGGCCGCGCCCGTGATCGTCGTGCTCGCGGTGGTCTCGGTGCTCTACGGCGCGCTGCTCGCCATCGGGCAGAAGGACATGATGCGGCTCGTGGCGTACACGTCGGTGTCGCACTTCGGGTTCATCGTCCTGGGGATCTTCGCGTTCACGTCGACGTCGATCGCCGGCTCGTCGTTCTACATGGTCAACCACGGGCTCTCGACCGGTGGGCTGTTCCTCCTCGTGGGCTTCCTCGCGGCGCGCCGCGGGTCGCAGCAGATCGGCGACTTCGGCGGGCTGCAGAAGGTCGTGCCCGTGATGGCCGGCCTGTTCCTCGTGGTCGGCCTCTCCGCGCTGTCGCTGCCCGGCCTGTCGACGTTCGTGAGCGAGTTCCTCGTGATCGTCGGCACGTTCGCGCGGCACCCGGGCGTCGCGGTGGCCGCGACCTTCGGCGTCGTGCTCGCCGCGCTGTACGTGCTGTGGCTGTACCAGCGCGTGTTCACGGGCCCCGTCCGCCCCGAGCTCGCGAGCACGCCCGACCTCGGCGCGCGCGAGCGCTGGGTGATCGGCCCGCTCGTCGCGCTCATGCTCGTGCTCGGGTTCCTGCCCGGCCCCGCGCTCGACCTCGTGCGGCCACCCGCGCACGTGAGCCTCGAGCAGGTCGGCGTCGACGACGTCGCGCCGACCGTGTCGATCGCCACCGCCGGTGCCGAAGGGAGCGACCAGTGAGCGGCTTCACCGTCCCCGAGATCGCGTGGGGACCGATGGTCCCCGTGATGGTCGTGCTGCTGACCGCCGTGGTCGGCGTGCTCGTCGAGGCGTTCGTGCCCGCCGCGCACCGTCGCGCGGTGCAGCTCACGCTCACGCTCGCGGCGCTGGCAGGGTCGATCGTCGCGATCGCCGCGCTGTGGTCCGACACCGAGCGGACGGGCGGCACCGACGTGCTCGGCGGCTCGCTCGTGGTCGACGGCCCCACGCTGGTGCTGCAGGCGACGATCGCGCTGCTCGCGCTGCTGTCCACGCTCGTCGTCGCCGACCGCGTCACGGGCGGCGAGGACGCGTTCGCCCCCGCGGCCGCTGCCGTGCCCGGCTCGGACTACGAGGAGCTCGCGCGCCGCCGCGGGCTGCGCCAGACGGAGGTCTTCCCGCTCCTGCTGTTCGCGACCGGCGGCATGATGGTCTTCCCCGCGACGACCGACCTGCTGACGCTGTTCGTGGCGCTCGAGGTGCTCTCGCTGCCGCTGTACCTGCTGTCGGGCATGGCCCGCCGCCGGCGCCTGCTGTCGCAGGAGGCGTCGATGAAGTACTTCCTGCTCGGCGCGTTCGTCTCGGCGATCATGCTGTTCGGCATCGGCCTGCTGTACGGGTACTCCGGCTCGCTGCGGTTCGCGGACATCGCCGCCGCGACGGCCACGCCCAACGGCATGGAGGGGCTGCTGGTCGTCGGCGCGCTCATGCTGCTCGCGGGCCTGTTCTTCAAGGTCGGCGCCGTGCCGTTCCACATGTGGACGCCCGACGTCTACCAGGGCGCCCCGACCCCCGTCACGGGCTTCATGGCCGCGTGCACCAAGGTCGCCGCGTTCGGCGCGCTGCTGCGCGTCGTGTACGGCATGCTCCCGGGCATGGCGTGGGACCTCGACGTCGTGCTGTGGGTCGTCGCGATCCTCACGATGGTCGTCGGCACGGTCGCCGCCCTCGTCCAGACCGACGTCAAGCGCCTCCTCGCGTACTCGTCGATCGCGCACGCCGGTTTCGTGCTCACGGGCGTCGTCGCGCTCGACGACGCCGGTCTGACGGCCGTGCTGTTCTACCTGCTGGCCTACGGCGCGGCGACCGTCGGCGCCTTCGGGCTCGTGTCGCTCGTGCGCGAGCAGGGACCGGGGGAGGACGGCACGACCACGCTGCTGGGCGAGGCCACGCGCCTGCCGCAGTGGGCCGGGCTCGGTCGCACGCACCCCGTCGTGGCCGTGACGTTCACGCTCTTCCTGCTGTCGTTCGCGGGGATCCCGCTCACGGCCGGGTTCGTCGGCAAGTTCGCCGTCTTCTCGGCGGCCGTCGAGGGTGGCGCCTGGCAGCTCGCGCTCGTCGGCGTGCTGGCCTCGGCCGCCGCGGCGTTCTTCTACGTCCGCATCATCGTGCTGATGTTCTTCACCTCGCCGCACGACGCGGCCGACGACGCGCCGGCCGGTCCGACCCCCGCGGTCGGTGCGGTCGCGTCCGACGACGTCGCGGACGGGGGCACCCAGGCCGCCGCGACCGGCGTCGCCGTGGCCACGTCTGCGCCCGAGCGCGCGACCACGACGGTCGCGGCCGGCGAGGGGCTCACGGTCGTCGCCGTCGCGGTGTGCGCCGTCCTCACGGTGCTGCTCGGCGTCGCCCCGTCGCCGGTCCTGGACGCCATCGCCTCGGTGGCGGTCCTGCTGCCGTGACGTCCGTGTCGTGGCTGCGCGAACCGGGAGCGATCGGACACCGAGCGCTCCCGGTTCCGCGACCGCGCCAGGGTGCGGATAGGTTCGTCCCGTGACGACCGCTCTCGCCCTCCCGTTGCACGACGCCGCGCTCGCCGAGCGCCTGACGGGGCGCCTCGGTCTCGTCGAGGAGCTGCTGCGCAGCGCCGTCACGTACGCCGACCCCATCGCGCACGACGCGTCGAGCCACCTCGTCAACGCGGGCGGCAAGCGCCTGCGCCCGCTGCTCACGCTGCTGACCGCGGAGCTCGGCGACGGCGCGCGCCGTGAGGTGGTCGACGCCGCCGCCGTGGTCGAGCTGACGCACCTCGCGACGCTGTACCACGACGACGTCATGGACTCGGCCCCGGTCCGTCGCGGCGCACCCGCCGCGCACGAGGTCTGGGGCAACTCGGTCGCGATCCTCACCGGCGACCTGCTCTTCGCCCGCGCGTCCTCGCTCGTGTCCGGGCTGGGACCGGAGGCCGTGCGCATCCAGGCGCAGACCTTCGAGCGGCTGTGCCTCGGCCAGCTCCACGAGACCGTGGGCCCCGGTGCGGACGAGGACCCCGTCGCGCACTACCTGCAGGTGCTCTCCGACAAGACCGCGTCGCTCATCGCCACGTCCGCCCGCTTCGGGGCGATGTTCGGGGGCTGCAGCGCGGAGGTGGTGCGCACGGTCACGCAGTTCGGCGAGACCATCGGCGTGGCGTTCCAGCTCGCCGACGACGTCATCGACCTCACGTCCGACGGTACCGTGACGGGCAAGACCCCCGGCACGGACCTGCGCGAGCGGGTCCCGACGATGCCCGCGCTGCTGCTGCGGTCGCGGGTCGCGGCGGCGTCGGCCGGCGCGGCGGACCGCGACGTCCTCGCGCTGCTGGACGGCGACCTGACGGACGACGCGGACCTCGCCACGGCGGTCGCGGCGCTGCGCGACCACGACGTCGTCGCGCAGACGCGTCGACGGGCCGTGGAGCTCGCGCGGCAGGCGGTCACCGAGCTCGCGCCGCTGCCGGCCGGGCCGGTCAAGGACGCGCTGGTCGCCTTCGCGGACGCGCTCGTCGACCGCGCGTCGTGACGCGGCGGTGGTGATGGGTACCCGGGTCCGGCTACGGTCCGCCCTCGCCACCGACCAGGCCGCGCGCGACAGCAACGAGGACACCGCGTGGGCCTCCGACGGGGTGTTCGTCGTCGCCGACGGCATGGGTGGGCACGAGGCCGGTGAGGTCGCGTCGAGCGTCGCCGTGGACGTCGTGCGCTCGCTCGGCGGCACGAACCCGTCCCTCGACGACGCGGTGCGTGTCGTGCGCGAGGCGCACCGCCGGGTGCGCGCGCTGCGTGCCGAGGGGGAGCGGCGGCCGGGGACGACCCTGTCCGGCGTGGTGCTCACCGAGCACGCGGGCGTGCCGTGCTGGCTCGTGGTCAACGTCGGCGACTCGCGCACCTACCGCATGGTCGGCGGCGTCCTCGAGCAGCTCACGCACGACCACTCGGAGGTCGCCGAGCTCGTCGCCCAGGGTCTGGTCGCGGTCGAAGACGCGCCGCACCACCCGCGACGGCACGTCGTGACGCGCGTGCTGGGCGGCGGTGCGTCGCGCGTGGAGCCGGACCTGCGGATGTTCCCCGTCAGCCCGGGCGACCGCATGGTCGTGTGCTCGGACGGGCTGACCGACGCGCTGCCCGACGCACGCGTGCAGGCGGTGCTGCGTGCCGAGCGTCACCCGCAGGCGGCGGCCGACCGGCTGGTGCGCGAGGCGCTGGCCGCGGGCGCGCAGGACAACGTGACCGTCGTCGTGGTCGACGCGGTGGCCGTCACCCGCCCGTCCGACGCGCCCACCGGCCCTGACGTGGGACGATGACGCCTCACCCGACCCCGGAGGATCGTCCGTGAGCACCCGCGCCTCGGCCCCCCGCTGTGCGTCCTGCGGCATGCCGCTCGCGCCCGACGCGACGGCGTGCGCCGTGTGCGGCGCGCGCGTGCCGCTCATCGCCCGCACGTCCGGCGAGGAGGACGCGCAGGCCGCGCCGGAGACCCCGTCCCGCCCCGTGGGTGGGCTCTCGGGGCGCCGCGCCGCCGCCCGCGGCGGCGCGGACCCCGTCTCCTCGGACCCGCTCTCGGCGGACGCTCTGCGGCCGTCCGCGTGGCCGACCCCGCGCGCGGGCGACGACCGGGCGGCCGCGTCGTCCGCCGGGCACCCGATCGCCGGGCCGGCCGCGGACGCGTCGCCGTCGGTACCCGGCGTGCCGACCTCACGCGTGACGTCGTCGCCCGTCGCGCCGCCGCCGACCCCCGCCGCGCCGGGGCCTGGCGCCCCTGCTGCCGCGCCGTCCTCGCCGCGTCTCGAGGCGGCGGCGGTGCGCGACCTGCGGTCGGCCGCGCGCGCCTCGGGGGGCGCGCGCCCGGCCGACGTGCCGCCGTCCGTGGGGCGCCGCGTCGGTGCGTACGCGATCGACCTCGCGCTCGCGTTCGTGGCGGGCCTCGTGGGCGTGCTGCTGGGGCTGGCCACGGGCGTCGACGGCACGCTGCTCGCGTGGGCGCTCGGCCTCGTGGTCGGCGTCGCCCAGATCGTCGCCGAGGGTCTGCGGGGCACCACGCTCGGCGCCCGGCTGCTCGGCGTCCGCACGGTCGACGAGCGGACGGGCGCGGCCCCGGGCGTCCCGCGCGCGTTCGTGCGGCAGCTCGTCGTGGCGCTCGGCACGCCGGTGTGCCTCGTGGGCAACTGGGTGGTCGCGGCGTCGGCGGCGTGGGACAAGGGCCCGCAGAGCCGGGGGTGGCACGACAAGGCGTCGGGCACGCGCGTCGTGCGCACGACGGCCACGGCCGCCGCCGCGGTGCGGACGGCCCCGGCGGGCGCTCCCGCGCAGGTCCCCGGCCGGGCCGTCGTCCCGCCCGGCGACGCGCTGTACGCCCCGCCCCCGCGCGACGTCCGCGGTCCGGTGCCCCCGCCCCCCGTGGGGCCGCCGGCGCC
>NZ_BCRB01000057.1 GCF_001552375.1 Cellulomonas iranensis NBRC 101100 = JCM 18110
GGCGGCGGCCCGCGCGTCGTCGGGGCGCCCGGCGGCCAGCGCGGCGGCCGCGGCGGCCGCGAGGTCGTGCGCACGGGCGGTGTCGACCTCGAGGTCGTCGAGGGGCAGGCGGTACCCCCCGGTCGTGCCCTGCACGGGCAGCCCGGTGCGCCGCAGCCGTGACACGAGGGCCTGGACGGCACCCGTCGTGTCGGCCGGCGGGGCGTCGGGCCACACCGCGTCGACGAGCGCGGCGACGGACACGACGCGGCCCCGGGCGTCGAGCAGCTCGCGCAGGACCGCGCCCAGCCGCTCGCCGCGCACGGGCCGCCCGTCCACCGCGAGCTCGCCCAGCGTCGTGATCCGCACGCCCCCAGCATCCCGCACCGACGCCCCGCCCCGCCGCCCCGCCCCGCCCTTCCGCCGAGTGCGCCGGCACGCGCTCGAGCGCACCCGTTGCTCGTGGCGCACTCGACGGCGTCGGGGTGCACTCGGCGAGCGGGGGCCGGGTGCGCCACGTTGGGCCGGACGGGTGACAGCGGGCGTCACCCGTTGTCCGATTCGGACAATCCGGACGACGATGGGCTGACCACCGCGGCCGCGGCGGTCGCCCGCGCGGCCGTCGCCCGACGAAGGGGACGCCCGTGACCGACGCACCCGCGCCCGCCCGTCCGCTGGCCAGCCACGACATCGCGGTCGACCGCGAGCGCGTGCGGCGTCGTCGCGTGGTCCGCCTGTGCCTCGTCGTGCTCGCGCTCGAGGCGTACGTGGTGTGGGCCGCGGTGACCGGGCGGCCGCTCGTGGTGCTGCCGTCGGTCGACCCGATGGTCGTCGCGCCCGTGCTGTTCTTCGTCGCCCTCATCGCGCTGCTCGTCGGCACGCAGGTGGGGGCGGGGCGCTCGCCGCACGTCACGTACCGGCCCGAGCAGGTCGACGTGACGCTCGACGACGTGGTCGGCATCGACCCGATCGTCGACGACGTGCGCCGCTCGATCGACCTGTTCCAGACGCACCGGCGGTTCGCCGACCAGATGGGCGGCACGCCGCGCCGCGGCCTGCTGTTCGAGGGTCCGCCGGGGACGGGCAAGACGCTCACGGCCAAGGCGATGGCGGCCGAGGCGGGCGTGCCGTTCCTGTTCGTGTCCGCGACGAGCTTCCAGTCGATGTACTACGGCGCGACGGCCCGCAAGATCCGCACGTACTTCCGTGCGCTGCGCACCGCGGCCCGCAAGGAGGGCGGCGCGATCGGCTTCATCGAGGAGATCGACGCGATCGCGCTGCGCCGCGGCGGGCTGCTCGCGGCGGAGCCGACGGCCGCGTTCGTCGGGCTGCCGTCGCCGTCCGCGGTGCTCGCGGGGCAGGGCGCCGGGGTGGTGCGCAACGCGATGATCTCGGAGGGCACGGGCGGCGTCGTCAACGAGCTGCTGGTGCAGATGCAGTCGTTCGACGAGCCCGTGGGCGGCGACCGGCTGTACAACCGGCTCGTCGCGGCGGTGAACCTGCTGCTGCCCGCGCACCGGCAGCTCAAGCAGCGGCGCCCCACGCGTGCGCCGATCCTGCTGATCGCCGCGACCAACCGCGCCGACCACCTCGACCCGGCGCTGCTGCGCCCGGGCCGGTTCGACCGCCGTCTCACGTTCAACCCGCCGGACGCGCACGGGCGGCGTGCGCTCGTCGACCACTTCCTCGCGCGGCGCGCGCACCACGCCGAGCTCGACGAGCCCGCGACGCGGGACCGGCTCGCGGCCGCGACCAGCGGGTGGACGCCCGTGATGGTCGAGCACCTGCTCGACGAGGCGCTGGTCAACGCGCTGCGCCGCGGCGACGACGCGATGCGGTACGTCGACGTCGAGCAGGCGCGCATCACCGAGCTCGTCGGCATCGGCCACCCCGTGACGTACACGCGGACCGAGCGGACGCTCATCGCGACGCACGAGGCGGGTCACGCGGTGACCGCGTGGCTGGTCGCGCCCAACCGCACGCTCGAGGTGCTGACGATCGTCAAGCGCGGCTCGGCGCTGGGGCTGCTCGCGCACGGCGACTGCGAGGAGGTCTACACGCACACGAGCGGCGACCTGCGCGCGCTCGTGCAGATCGCGATGGGCGGCTGGGTCGCCGAGGAGCTGTTCTTCGGCCAGACGACGACGGGCCCGGCCTCCGACCTCGCGGCGGCGACCCGCACGGCCGCGCAGATGGTCGGTGCGGCGGGCATGGCGGGGTCGCTCGTGTCGTTCGCGGCGACGGACAAGGACCTGGTCTCGGCGGTGATCGCCGACCCGCGGGCGCGCGTGCAGCTCGAGGACGTGCTGGACAGCGCGCGGGCGACCGTGCGGCGGCTGCTCGCGAGCAACCGGGACCTCGTCGAGGCGCTGCGCGACGCGCTGCTCGACCGGTACGAGCTCGTGGGTGAGGAGATCACGTCGGTGCTGGAGAAGGCGGTGGCGGAGCGGCCCGACGGCGCACGGCCCGAGCCGGCGGCGGAGCACCTGCGCATCGCCTGACGTCGGGCGGAGCCCGTGGTCAGCGGCTGCGGCGGGGCCCTTCGTCCCCGTCCGGCCATCCACATCGTGAGACGATGGTGAGGCCGGAGACCCCGGCCCGCATCGCCGTCGCACCCACAGGAGCGTCCTCGTGTCCGCCGTCACCTACCGCCGTCCCGCCGCCGCCCTCCCCGCCCGCGCCCGTCTGCGGCACCTCGTCGAGACCGTGCGCTGGGCCCCCGCCCCGTACTTCGAGGGCACCGCACGTCAGCGCCTCGGCTACGTCGCCTACGTGCTGGGCTCGATGCTCGCCTGGACGGCCGTGAGCCTCGGCGTGCTGGCGCTCGTCGGGCGCGCGCTCGCCGCGGTCTGACGGCCCGTCGCACGGCACGTGCCGGGCGCGCGACGAGGCGCACCCGGCACGTGCCCGCCCGCTGGGGGACGGACGGCTCTCAGGCGGGGAACGCGCGGTGGTAGAAGGCGCCGACCCACGCGGCGAACTCGGGCCCGACGTTCGTCCGCGCCTCCGGTGCCTCGCTCCAGCTCTGCAGGCCGTTGACGACGGGCGTCCCGGGCTCGAACCACGGGCTGCCGCTCGCGCCGCCCGTCATGTCGCCCTCCTTCGCGATCGTCGAGACCGCGTGCCACGGCACCCGCGCGCCGGCTGACGACCAGGGTCGTGCGCCGTCGAACGGGAACTGCGGGGTCGGCTGCGCCGGGTAGCCGACGTCGTCCCACGACCCCGCGACGGCGCCCCACCGCAGGGCGGCCCAGCCCACGACGTCGCCGACGCCGCGCCCCTGGCCGTCGGCGCGGACGAGCCCGACGCCGACGTCCCACGCGGGCACCTGCTGCGCCGCCCACGCGTCGGGCCAGCCCACCGCGTCGACGGCCCACGCCCCGAACGGGGCCTGCCCGTCCTGGTACGCGGGCACGAACACGATCTGCGTGGACCGGTGGCCGTCCATCAGCAGGCAGTGCGCGGCCGTCATGATCCCCGACGTGTGCACGACGAAGGCCGAGCCGGTGCGGGGCTGCCCGTCCTGCAGGAAGAAGAGCCGCCCGACCGTGCGCTACGGGAAGTCCTGCGGCTGCGCGACGGGCTGCGTCCGCGGCGCCCACAGGTCTCCCTGGGAGCCGGGTGTGCCGCCCGCGACCACGCCCGGGCCGCCGACCAGCGACCGTGAGCCCTCGTGCGTCGGCGGTGCCGGGAACGTCGGCTCCACGGGCACCGCCGCGGCCATCCGCTCGGGCGTCCAGTAGGCGACCGGGTCGTCGTCGACGGCGAGGACCTGCAGCGCGGGCGCCTGCGCGCCCGTGCCCACGTGCACGCCCGTGGCCGTCCAGGGGCCGGGCGGGTACTGGCTCGCGTCGACCGAGTACCAGGTGATCGACCAGTCGTAGCCGCGGTCGTAGTCGCTCTTGACGTACACGTCCCCGCCGCTGCGGCCGATGATCGTGTCGCTCACCTTGTGCCAGTCGCCGCCGGTGCCGTCCGACCAGTTGCACACGACGTCCCAGCCCACGAGCACGCGGGAGGAGTTGCGGTACGAGAACACGTGCTCGCGCCAGCCGATGTGCCAGTCCTGACGGACCCGGTCGGACTCGGCGGTGACGACGACGCCGGGCGCGGTGCCCTGCTGGAAGCCGTAGCCCCACCGCACCTGCCCCGTGTCGGCGTCGAAGTTCTGCCCGGCGGGCGGCTCGGTCTTGGCGGCGCTCATCACGCGCGAGTAGAACGCCTGCCGGTTCTGCACCTGGTGCAGCGAGTCGAGCAGCTCGAGCGTCTGCGCCGTCAGCTCCTCGATCTTCGGCACGTCGGTCGCCAGCGAGGCCTGGTTGGCCTCGACGGTCTTCTGGAGCTTGGCGTAGGTGTCCTCGACCGGCCTGCGGCCGAAGTCGGGGCACGTACGCACGTACGCGCGCGCGAGCCAGAACCGGCCGTACAGGTACCCGAGCTGCGCGAACACGTCGGGGCTGACGGGCACCTCGCCCGACAGCGACGGGTCGATCAGGCGATAGGCCATGAGGTAGCTCTCGAGCGGTTCGTACGCGAGCGAGGAGTTGAACCACGGCACGAGCACCGACACGACCGACGCGGCCGTCCAGCCGGACGCGGGCGGGTCGGGGATGACGCTCGAGACGCCCTGCGCGCGGATCCGGACGCTCACGCTCGCGCTGCTCTCCTTGGCGATCCGCTCGAAGCTCGAGCTGCCCTCGGCGCTCAGCACCTGCGGGACGTCGGCCGCGAGCGAGGCCGAGAACTTGGTGCGCTGCTCGCTGCTGGTGAACCGGCACTGGTAGACGACGTACAGCGACGAGCCGCCGCGGTAGCCGGCGACGAAGTAGTCGCCGTACTTCGTCCGGAAGTCCTCGCCCGGCGTGAGCGCGAGCTCGTAGGACGGTGCGAGCGCGTAGCGGCTCTCCTGCACGGCGACCCGCGCGACGAGCGTCACGGCGAGGTCGGACACCGCGATCTCCTCGAGGTACGACGTGCTGCCGGACACCGTGACGCCCTCGAGGTTGTACGACGCCTTGAGCGAGGCGCTGATGAGGCTCTGCACGTCGCTCTCGGACTGCACGAACGAGTACTCGTACTCGGGCTGCAGCGACGGGCTCGGGGTGACGGTGAACGGCTTGACCGCGGTCGCGCGCAGCTGGCCCGTGACGGCGTCGACGCCCGCGCCGAGCGTCAGGTGCGGCTGCCAGGGCTGCCCGACCACGGTGGTGTCGAGCAGCGTCGTGAGCGTGTCGCTGGATGTCTGTCTCATGGTGCGCCCCCTCGTGAGGCCCGGGCGTCGTCGCCGCGGGCGGTGGCCGGAACGTCCGGTCCCTCTCACTGTGGGCCACCGCGGCGCGCCGCGGCCTCACCAGGATTGGTGAGGTCCGGGTCGGTGAAGTCGGGTGCGGTCCCGGCGACGTCCCGCGCCGACCGGTGCGCGACGGCGACCGCCTCGAGCTGCGAGCGTGCGCCGAGCTTGCCGAGGATCGCGCGGATGTGGCTGCGGACCGTGTTCATCGACAGGTGCCGCAGCGCGCCGATCCGGTCCGGCCCGACGCCGGCGACGAGGAGCGTGAGCACGGCCCGCTCGGTGGCGGTCAGGCGCGCGAGGCCGACCGCCTCGGCCTGCCGCCGCGCCAGTGCGGCGTCGACGAGCGCGGCGGGCGGTGCGTGGGGCGGGGGTCCCAGGCGACGTTCGATCGCCGGCACGAGCACGAGCAGGGGGACGTCCTGGTCGAGCACGCCGGCCCCGCGGCGCAGCAGGTCGCGCAGCTCGTGCGCGGACCGCGCCGACGCGACGACCACGCACGCGTGCAGCGCGAGGCGCGGCGGGACGTGGACGGTGGGGCGCCCGGTGTCGTCCTCGAGCAGCAGCACCACGCCCGTGCGCAGCAGCTCGCGGGTGGCGCGGGCCACCCGGACGTCGTGCACGTGCCAGCCGCGCTCGCTCAGCGCGGCGCTCACGGCCGCCCCGAGGGTCGCGCCCGGGGGCGCGACGACCGTCACGTCGCCCCCGCGCGCCCCCATGTCCGATGTCTGGCACAGGGCGACCGGCTCCGCAACGCTCCGTGCGTCCAGGTCGGGTGCCGCGCGCCCGAGGATGCGGACAACCCGGGCGCGGGCCCTGTGGACGGGGGTGGGGACGGCGCGGCGCGCCCTGTGCACGGACGTGTGGGCGACGGCTCCGGGCACCGCCCAGGCCGCGCATCGCTGCACGTCAGGGGCCGTCGGAGCCGTCCACAGGCGGGGGACGGGCGGGTCCCCAGGGTGAAGAACGACACACCTGTAACACAACACCTAGTGGTGGGTTGCGTTGTCAGACCCCAGGTGTAGTGTCTTCCCGGACGGCTCGCCCCGACTTGCTCGGGTGCCTCGACGGCACCCGCCCCCGGGTGTCTCGGCCGTCCAGGGGATACACGAACCACGAGCTCGGGGGAGCAGACGAATGACCATCACGGTGTACAGCAAGCCGGCCTGCGTGCAGTGCACGGCGACGTACCGCGCCCTCGACAAGCTCGGCCACGACTACACCGTGGTCGACATCTCCGAGGACGCCGACGCGCGCGACTACGTCATGTCGCTCGGCCACCTGCAGGCGCCGGTCGTCGTCGCCGGCGGTGAGAACTGGTCGGGCTACCGCCCCGACCGCATCAAGGCCCTGGCCGAGAAGCTGGCGACGCAGGTCGCCTGACCCACGGGCGGGCCGCGTCCCGCCCCGCACACGCCCCGGGTCGGCGCCGGCACCGACCGCTCCGACCCGGCGGGCACTCGAGAACACAGGCCGGCCGGCATCCACGGGTGCCGGTCGGTCTGCACCCGGCACCCGTGGCCGGGCCTCGGCATGCCCGGGGTCCGGTGCGGCACGCGACACGAGAGGGAGGGGTCGACCATGGCTGGCCTCGTCTACTTCTCCTCGGTCTCGGGCAACACCCACCGGTTCGTCCAGAAGCTCGGCCTGCCGGCGCAGCGCATCCCGCTGCGCGCGACCGACGAGCCCCTGCACGTGACCGAGCCGTACGTGCTCGTGCTGCCGACCTACGGCGGCGGCAACGAGGGCGGCGCGGTGCCCAAGCAGGTCATCCGGTTCCTCAACGACGAGACCAACCGGTCGCACGTCCGCGGCGTCATCGCCGCGGGGAACACGAACTTCAACGAGGCGTACTGCATCGCGGGCGACATCGTGGCGCTCAAGTGCCGCGTACCGCTGCTGTACCGCTTCGAGCTCATGGGAACCAACGAGGACGTCACGCGCGTGCGTGAGGGATTGGGGCAGTTTTGGCAGCGACGGTCGCAGATACCCGCGTAGAGCTGACGGGGCTGGACTACCACGCCCTGAACGCGATGCTCAACCTGTACGACGCCGACGGGAAGATCCAGTTCGACGCCGACCGGCAGGCCGCGCGCGAGTACTTCCTGCAGCACGTGAACCAGAACACGGTGTTCTTCCACGACCTCGACGAGAAGCTCGACTACCTCGTCGAGAACAAGTACTACGACCCGGCGGTGCTCGCGCAGTACGACCGCGCGTTCATCAAGTCGCTGTTCCAGTACGCGTACTCGAAGAAGTTCCGGTTCCAGACGTTCCTGGGCGCGTTCAAGTACTACACGTCGTACACGCTCAAGACGTTCGACGGCAAGCGGTACCTGGAGCGCTTCGAGGACCGCGTGTGCATGGTCGCGCTCGCGCTCGCCGAGGGCGACCAGGACTTCGCCATGAGCCTGGTCGACGAGATCGTGTCGGGGCGCTTCCAGCCCGCGACGCCCACGTTCCTCAACCTCGGCAAGGCGCAGCGCGGCGAGCCCGTGTCCTGCTTCCTGCTGCGCATCGAGGACAACATGGAGTCCATCGCGCGCGGCATCAACTCGGCGCTGCAGCTGTCGAAGCGCGGCGGCGGAGTGGCCCTGCTGCTGTCGAACATCCGCGAGCACGGCGCGCCCATCAAGCACATCGAGAACCAGAGCTCGGGCGTCATCCCCGTCATGAAGCTCCTCGAGGACTCGTTCAGCTACGCCAACCAGCTCGGCGCGCGCCAGGGCGCCGGCGCCGTGTACCTGCACGCGCACCACCCGGACATCTACCGGTTCCTCGACACCAAGCGCGAGAACGCGGACGAGAAGATCCGCATCAAGACGCTGTCGCTGGGCGTGGTCATCCCCGACATCACGTTCGAGCTCGCCAAGAAGAACGAGCCGATGTACCTCTTCTCGCCGTACGACGTCGAGCGCGTCTACGGTGTGCCGTTCGCCGACGTGAACGTTACCGAGAAGTACTACGAGATGGTCGACGACAAGCGCATCCGCAAGACGAAGATCAGCGCGCGCGAGTTCTTCCAGACCCTCGCCGAGATCCAGTTCGAGTCCGGGTACCCGTACGTCATGTTCGAGGACACGGTGAACCGGGCCAACCCGATCGAGGGCAAGATCACGCACTCGAACCTGTGCTCGGAGATCCTGCAGGTCTCGACGCCGTCGACGTTCAACGAGGACCTGTCGTACGCCGAGGTCGGCCGCGACATCTCCTGCAACCTCGGGTCGATGAACATCGCGCTGTCGATGGACTCGCCCGACCTGGGCAAGACCGTCGAGACCGCGATCCGCGCCCTGACGGCCGTCTCCGACCAGACGAGCATCGAGTCGGTGCCGTCGATCAAGAAGGCCAACGCCGGCGGGCACGCGATCGGCCTGGGGCAGATGAACCTGCACGGGTACCTGGCGCGCGAGCGGATCTTCTACGGCTCCGACGAGGGCCTCGACTTCACGAACATCTACTTCTACACGGTCGCGTACCACGCGATCCGTGCGTCGAACCTGCTCGCGCAGGAGCGCAAGGCGTCGTTCTACGGCTTCGAGCGCTCGACCTACGCGACGGGCGAGTACTTCACGAAGTACGTCGAGAAGGAGTGGAAGCCGCGCACCGAGCGCGTCGCCGCGCTGTTCGCCGACGCGGGCGTGCACATCCCCACGCAGGACGACTGGCGCGAGCTGGCCGCCCTGGTGGCCGAGCACGGCCTGTACAACCAGAACCTGCAGGCGGTCCCGCCGACCGGCTCGATCTCGTACATCAACCACTCGACGAGCTCGATCCACCCGATCGCGTCGAAGATCGAGATCCGCAAGGAGGGCAAGATCGGGCGCGTCTACTACCCGGCGCCCTTCATGACGAACGACAACCTGGAGTACTACCAGGACGCGTACGAGATCGGCTTCGAGAAGATCATCGACACGTACGCCGAGGCGACGCAGCACGTCGACCAGGGCCTGTCGCTCACGCTCTTCTTCAAGGACACCGCGACGACGCGTGACCTCAACCGCGCGCAGATCTACGCGTGGAAGAAGGGCATCAAGACCATCTACTACATCCGCCTGCGGCAGATGGCGCTCGAGGGCACCGAGGTCGAGGGCTGCGTCAGCTGCATGCTGTGACGCCTCGACACCGCGACGCCCTCCGACGAGACCAAGGACGAACGACATGATGAGCCCCACGGGCAAGCTGAAGCTGGTCGACCGCGTGTCGGCGATCAACTGGAACCGGCTCCAGGACGAGAAGGACCTCGAGGTCTGGGACCGCCTGGTCGGCAACTTCTGGCTGCCGGAGAAGGTGCCGGTCTCCAACGACATCCAGTCCTGGGCGACCCTCACGGACGCCGAGAAGCTGATGACGAGCCGCGTGTTCACCGGCCTCACGCTCCTGGACACCATCCAGGGCACGGTCGGTGCGGTCAGCCTCATCCCCGACGCGCTGACCCCGCACGAGGAGGCCGTCTACACGAACATCGCGTTCATGGAGTCGGTGCACGCCAAGTCGTACTCCTCGATCTTCTCGACGCTCATGTCGACCAAGGAGATCGACGAGGCTTTCCGCTGGTCGGAGGAGAACCCGAACCTGCAGCGCAAGGCCGAGATCGTCCTCAACTACTACCGGGGCGACGAGCCGCTCAAGCGCAAGGTCGCCTCGACGATGCTCGAGTCGTTCCTGTTCTACTCGGGCTTCTACGCGCCCATGTACTGGGCGTCGCGCGCCAAGCTCACCAACACGGCCGACCTGATCCGCCTCATCATCCGCGACGAGGCCGTGCACGGGTACTACATCGGCTACAAGTTCCAGAAGGGCCTCGAGCTGGTGTCCCCGGCCGAGCGGGCGGAGCTCAAGGACTACACGTTCGAGCTGCTCTTCGAGCTGTACGACAACGAGGTGGAGTACACGCAGGACCTCTACGACGAGCTCGGCCTCACCGAGGACGTCAAGAAGTTCCTGCGCTACAACGCCAACAAGGCCCTCATGAACCTCGGCTACGAGGCCCTGTTCCCGCGCGACGAGACGGACGTCAACCCGGCGATCCTCTCGGCGCTGAGCCCCAACGCCGACGAGAACCACGACTTCTTCTCCGGGTCGGGCTCGTCGTACGTCATCGGCAAGGCCGTCAACACCGAGGACGAGGACTGGGACTTCTGATCCCACGCGCCGGCAGGGGCCCGACGGCTGTCGGACCCCTGCCGGCGGCATGATGCCCGGCGGTGCGACACCGCTCCGGGCGGGGTCAGCTCAGATCGACGGCCGCTGACCCGCTCGTGACCGTGGTCCACTGGGCGCCGAGCGAGCCCTCCTTCACGACGAGGTTCCCGTTGGCCGTCACGACGCCGATGCGGTCGTTCGTGACCGACAGCGATGTCGTCGGCCCCGTGAGGACGGTCGTCCACTGGGCGCCCAGCGGGCCTTCCTTCACGATGACCTTGTCGGCCGTCCGGACGGCGACGCGTCCGCCGCCCAGCTCGGCGTCGATCGCCCCCGCCCCCAGCACCGTGGTCCAGCCGGCACCGAGCGAGCCCTCCTTGACGTGGACGGCCCCGTTCTTGCGGACGGCGAGCCGGTCGCCGTCGAGAACGAGCTCGTCGACGTTGCTCGAGACCGTCGTGAACATCGCACCCACCGGTCCCTCCTTCACCAGTGCGTCCCCGTTGACGAGCACACCGATGCGGTTGTCCGTGAGCTCGATCGCGGAGGCGCCCCCCGCGGCGACCGTCGTCCACGCGGCGTCGAAGGGTCCCTCCTTGATGCTGGCCTGACCCGTCGACCAGACGACTCCGATCCGGTCCTCGCCGAGCGCGATGTCGACGACTCCCGTGGCCACCTCCATCCAGGGCGCTCCGACCGGTCCGTCCTTCAGCAGCAGCCTCCCATCGCCGGTGAGGACTCCGACGCGGGTCGGCGTGGTGATCGCCTCGACCACCTCGACGCCGTCGATCAGGCGTGACCACCCCGCGTTCAGGGGCCCCTCCTTGAGGTCGACGTCACCCGTGCGCACCGCGAGCAGTCGCGACGGGAGCGCGGGTACGGGTGTCGTCTCAGCCACTCCGGTGGGGCTGTCACGGTGACCGTCCATCGCCGGCTGCCACCACGAGGTGGCGCGCTGCCCGCCCGCGTCGCTCAGCGAGATGTGCATGTGTCGCACGTGCCTGCAGTCGGCGGTGGAGTACTTCGCGAAGCAGCTCGCGGAGTCGTAGTTGCGCCACGTGCTCACGTTGGACGAGACGCGTCCACGGTCCGTCGCGTTGCTCGCGCTCCAGATCTTGTTGTCCCAGATGATGTACGAGATGCCCAGGCGTCGAAGGCGGACGTGGGCGTTGCCGCCGCCGTCCGACTCGAACAGCCAGTCCAGGACCTGCTGGCCTGCCGCAGAACCGGCGGGCGCGCTCCAGTCGATGGCGAGACCGCGGCTGTGGTCGCTGATGTACTGGTCGGTCGTGCACGAACGGATCGATGTGCTCGCGGGGATCACCGGGTAGGAGCGGCGCAGGATGTCCGCGAGGCCGGTCGTCCCGGGGCGCGTGACGGTCGCGCACGGCGCGCCGGACAGCGGGGCGTAGCCGTCGACGCCGCCGACGGACAGCGGCGACGCGGTCGCCGCCGTCGGCAGGACCAGCGCCAGCGCGGTCAGCGCGACCGCCAGCGCACGGCCGGCGACCGTCGCCCTGCTGGGCGAGCGAGGGGCCCCTCGCGACGTGACTCGATTCTCTGGCATGACGGAGCCTCCTGCGTGTGCGAGTAATGCTGACTCGATGAGCAGCGAGCGACCGGTGAATTCCTGTCGCAAGTGGTCCGAACCTAATGGAGGGATCCGTGCACGCGTGGGACCTGTGTCGCGAGGTCTTTTGGCAGAGATGTGCCGCGTCGTCCTGCTGGTTTTTCGGCCGGGCGACGCGTACCCGGTGGTTGCGTCTTCCCGCGCCGCCTCAAATCATGGGAATGCGCGGGGGCAAGGGGCAAAAGTCTGTCGTCGATGGGCGGTTCACGTGTCGGCCCTCGGTCGGTCTCGGCCGGAGGCGTGGCGGGTCGGGCGGCCGACGGGTGGGGTCAGGGGGGAGGTCTGCTCGTCCGCGTGCGGGACCCGGTGGGCGCTGGCAGCGTCAGGGCGACCAGACCATTCGACGACGCGATCGTGGAGGACGCATGAGCGAGCAGCACCCTGAGCCCGTCGACGGCACGCCGGACGTGCTCGAGCGACTCACCGACCCGGAACCCGAGCCCACCGACGGCGAGGACAGCCGCCCCGACGACGCGGGCGACGCAGTGGTTCCCTGAGGCGCAGGCGAAGGATCGGGTCAACGGCGACGCAGCCGATCCACATCCGCACGCCTCCGTCTAGGGTGGGGCCATGGCCACGGCGCGGAACCGGGACGTCGGGCGGAGTCCCCGGGCGGTGCGGCGCCCGGTCCTGGACTCTGGCAGGCCCGCCGAGGGGACGAGCCTTGGGCGACCAACCGCCGCCGCACTCGTGCCTCCTGCTTCAGATCGGCACCCGTGGGTGCGCGGGGCAGAGCTGGCGGCCATCACTCCGCTGACGGCCGACGCGGCACAGCGGCTGCACGAGGACCTCGCCGCGATCGACCAGGGCTCGGCGCCACCGTCCTGACGGCGAGCCTCGACGACTTCCTGCCGTTCGCGCACGTCGTCCAGGTCGCGGCGCCGGTCCGCCGTTGACGCGGCTGCGGCGGCCGGAGCGCGTCAGACCAGCGACGCCCGCAGCGTCTTCAGCTCGCGCTTGAGCTTCTTGCGCACGTACACCGCTGTCGCGACGGCCTCGGCGCCGCTGTAGCCGCGGGGTGCGGCCTCGATCGTCATGATCAGGTACAGGTAGGTGCGGTAGAGCGCGAGCCGCAGCCGCGCCCGGTCGTCGAGCACGAGCGGCTCGCCCGCGGCCTGCGCGTACCCGTCGAGGAAGTCGAAGTCCTTGGCGGGGTTCGCGAACAGCGCGGTCGACGCGAGCTCGGCCAACGGGTCGCCCCAGAACGCGCGCTCGCCGTCGATGAGCGCCTCGAGGCGCGCGGTGCCGCCCGACCGGGCGACGAACACGTTGCCCGCCCACAGGTCGAAGTGCGTGAGCACGGGCACCTCGACGGTGTCGAGCTCGGGCGCGGCCGCCGCGACCCGCTCTGACAGCCCGGCCGCCGAGCGCGGCAGGCGCACGCCGTACCGGTCGGCGTCGGCCAGCAGCGCGTCGACCATCGCCGCGAACGCGGCCGACCAGCGGTCGGCCGACAGCGCACCGTCGGGCCGGTCGTACCCGAACCGCGTGCCCGTGACCGTGCGCAGCCGCGCGACGGCACCGCCGAGCTCGCGCCGCACGGCGGCCGTCTGCTCGGGGCTCAGGTCGCGGCGCAGGTTGTGCAGCGGCGCCCCGTCGAGGTGCTGCAGCACCAGCACGTCGCGGTCCACGTGCCGGCGGGTCAGGTCGACGCCCAGCACCTGCGGCACCGGCACGACGCCCGCCGCGCGGCGGAAGAAGTCGACCTCCGCCGGCATGAGGTCCTGCTCGTACGTGAGCAGCGGCGTGCCCGCGGGCGGCGCGACCTTGACGACCGCGCGCGACCCGTCCGCCAGCGTGACCGCGTACGCGGCGTTGAACATGCCGTCGGTCAGCGACCGCACGTCCGCGACGGGTGACTCCGTGCCCAGGACCTCGCGCACGAGCGTCTCGAGGGTGGGGCGGTCGACCTCGACCTTGGTGGCGCTGCGCATCGGGGGGAGTCCTCGCGTCGGTCCTGGGCCGGGGGCCGGCCACGTGTCCTCGTCACCCTAGCCAGCGTCGCGGCCGCCCCCGGCACGCGGATGCTCACGCCGCACCCAGCACCACGAGCTCGGACGTCGCGCGCGTCATCGCGACGTACCGGTCGACCGTCGCCGCGACGTCGTCGCCCCACGCGCCCGGGTCGACGAGCACGACGAGGTCGAACTCCAGCCCCTTGGCGAGCGTCGGCGTGAGCGACCGCACGCGGTCCCGCTCGACGGTCGCGTCCGCCCCGATGACGCACGCGACGCCCGCGGCGTGCGCCGCGAGCCACGTGTCGAGCACGGCGTCGAGGTCCGCCACGGCCCCGTGCCGCACGGGCGCCCCGGTCGCGCGGATCGACGTGGGCACGTTCGCGTCCGGCACGGCCGCGCGGATCACGGGCTCGGCGGCGGCCATGACCTCGGCGGGCGTCCGGTAGTTGACCGTGAGCGTCGCGACGTCGACGTCCCGCAGGCCCACGCGCGTCAGCCGCTCGGCCCACGGCTCGACGAACCCCGCGCGCGCCTGCGCACGGTCGCCCACCACGGTGAACGACCGCGACGGGCACCGCGCGAGGAGCATCTGCCACTGCGCGTCGGTGAGCTCCTGCGCCTCGTCGACCACGACGTGCGCGAACGGCCCCGCGAGCCGGTCGGGCGCCGGCCGCTCGACCGTCTCGTGGTCGACCAGCGCGTCGCGCAGGTCGCCCTGCGCGAGCGACTTCATGAGTCCCAGCTCCGAGTCGTCGTTCGACGCGAGGTAGTCCACGACGTCCGCCATGTACTCACGGTCGGCGGCCTCCGCGGCGTCCCGCTCGCGCGCGCGGCGCGGTGCCTCGGGGTCGCCCACGCGGCGGCGCGCGGCGTCGAGCAGCGGCAGGTCGGCGTCGGTCCACGCGTGCGGGTCGTCGCGCTGCAGCGCGCGCACCTCGTCCGGGATCAGCCAGGGCGCGCACAGCTGCAGGTAGGCGGGCACCGACCACAGGTCGGCGACGACGTCCGGGCCGTCCAGCAGCGGCCAGTGCCGCCCGAACATGCGCGTCAGCTCGCGGTCCCGGGTCAGCGCGCGGCGCAGCTCGGCGGTCGGCACGTCGGCGTCGTGCCGCTCGATCACGAGCGTGGCGAGCGTCTCCCACACCTGGTCGCGTGCCTCGTCGTGCGGCGTGCCCGGCTCGACCGACGCGAACGCGTCCGCCCAGTCGGCGGCGGTCAGCACGACGTCCGCCCACGGGGTCTCGACCACCAGGTCGGTCGTCGGCGGGCGCTCCGAGAACGCGACGGCGGGCTCGACCGCGCCGACCATCGCGACGGTCGACTTCAGCGCCGCGACGCGCGGGTCCGGCTCGGGCCGCGCGTCCGCGCCCTCGGGCACGAGGTCCCGCAGCGTGCACGTCACCACGCCGTCCTCGCCGAGGCTCGGCAGCACGTCCGCCACGTAGTCGAGGTACGGCCGGTGCGGGCCGACCACGAGCACGCCGCCGCGCCGCGCGAGGTGCGGGTCGGCGTGCAGCAGATACGCCGCGCGGTGCAGCGCGACGACGGTCTTGCCGGTGCCCGGCCCGCCGTCGACCACGAGCGTGCCGCGCGCGTCGGCGCGGATCGCGGCGTCCTGGTCCGCCGCGATCGTCGTGAGCACGTCCCGCATGCGGTCCGAGCGGTCCTCGCCGAGGCTCGCGAGGAACGCCGACTGGTCGTCGGGCGCGACGCCGTCGGCGTGCGCGTCGGGCGTCAGCACCTCGTCCCAGTAGTCGACGACCCGCCCGCCCGACCACCGGTACCGGCGCCGGCTCACCAGCCCGAGGGGCTGCGCGACCGTCGCCGCGAAGAACGGCGCCGCGAGCGGCGAGCGCCAGTCCACGAGCAGGCGCGTGCCGTCGAGGTCGGTCAGGCCGATGCGGCCGACGTACGTGCGCGTGCCGTCGGCCGCGACCGTGCGCCCGAGGCAGACGTCGGGCCCGAACCGGCGCAGCAGCCGCACCCGCGCGGTGAGCCGGTGCACCTCCTGGTCGCGCTCGAGCGCGGCCGTGCCCGTGCGGGTCGGCGTGCGGCGCGCGGCGTCGAGGCGTGCGCGCGCGTCGGCGAGCTGCGCGCGCAGCGCGTCGGCCACCGCGGCGAGGTGCGCCGCGTCCTGCGCGACGAGCGCGGGGTCGGCCTTGGCGGACAGGGTCGCGGGCAGGGCGAAAGGGCTGGTCACGGGCGTGTTCACGGCATCGTCTCCGCAGGGTCGGCCGGTCCGCGCGCGGGTCGGTGCGCGGGCACGGGCGGACGATCCTGCGCCCTGCAGGGGGCCTTGCCGCAAGCCCCCCACCCGGACGTATGGTGGACGTGGCGGGGAGCTCGACGAGCACGGCACGGGTCGGTGCCGCAGCCGCCGATGGTGAGGTCCCGGGTGGGCGTGCCGGCCTCAGGCGGGCGAGGGCTCCGTCGCGCCGTCGCGTCCCGTCGTGCCGTCGGAGCCAGTCGTGTCGTCGCGCGCGGGGCACGCGGCGAGCACGGACGGCAGCGCCGACGTCACGCGGTTGCCCGCCGCGGGCAGCCCGACGAGCACGGCCGACAGCACCTCGTCCCGGCTTGCCCCGAGCTCGAGCGCGCGCCGCGTGTGGAAGTCCAGCCCCGAGTGCAGCCCCGTCGCCGCGAGCACCGCCAGGTAGGCGAGCTCCTGCGTGCGCTCGTCGAGCGCGCTCGCGTCGCCGAGCTCGCCGACCGCGCGCACCCACACGCCGAACTGCTCGGGGGTCTCGCGCGCGAACGCCTGGAAAGCCTCGGACACGCTCATGACGCCGTCCCTCCGTGGTGCCGGGCGGCGTGCTGCCGGCCCGCTGCACCGCGAACGTACGACCGGCCGCCCGCAGCGGCGGCGGACGTAGGTCCCCGGCGACCTGCCCGCGACCCGCGAGGCCGCCGGGAGGGCGGGTCGCGGCGCCACCGCCACGACCCGCCCGCGGAGTCACCCCGGCCGCCTCACGACGCGCGGCTCCACTGGAACGTCGCGGCCGACGTGCACGTGCGCTGCTCGAGCGCCGCGCCGTCCGCGGTCGACGCGCCGACGACGCCGACGCACCGGCCGCTCGCCCGGTTGACGAGCTGGTCGTACCCGTCGCCCGTCGACCGCCAGGAGAACTGCTGGTTGGTGCGGCCGTGGCACGTGTACTGGATGAGCCGCGCGCCGTCGGCGGTCGACGCGCCGGTCACGTCGAGGCACTTGCCGCTGTTCACGGACCGCAGCGACACGTACCCGCTGCCGGCGTCCACCACCTGCCAGCGCTGCCACGGCTGCTCGTTGCTCGCCCACTGGCCGACCACCGCGGCGTCGTCGCGGTTGGGCTGCTGCACGTCCATGACCTTGCCGCTCGCGCGGTTGACGACCCGCACGTCACCGGCCCCGGGCGTCGGAGTGGGGGTCGGGGTGGGCGTCGTGCCGCCGCCGCGCGTGAACTGCCAGCTCCCCACGTTGAACAGCTCGCCGCTGCCGCCCGCGAACCGCAGCACGAGGTCGCGCGTGCCGGTCGCGCCGCTGACGGGGCACGTGACGGTCGTCCACGTCTGCCACCCGCCCGTGCCGGGCACCGTGCACGTGCCCACCACCGGCCCCGACGCGCCGTCGAGCCGCACCTCGATGCGTCCGCCGCTCGTGGCCGACGCGACGCGTGCGCTGAACGACGCCGCGCCGGACCCGAACGCGACGCCCTTGACGCGCACCCAGTCGCCGTTCCCGATGAACGCGAGGTTGAGCCCGCCCTCGGTCGCGCGCTCGGTCTCGACGCCGCTCGCCCAGGCCATGGTCTCGGCCTGCTGCGTGACGTACGGGTCGAGGGGCTCGATCTGCGGCGGTCCCGCGGTGGTCATGTTCATGAGCGGGATCGACCCGTCGGCGCCGTACGTGAACTGCTCGACCGCGACGGACCGCGTGAACCCGCCACCGCCCGGCAGCGCGCCGTTGTGGTAGAAGAAGTACGACCTGCCCCGGTAGTCCACGACCGCCGGGTGGTTGGTGAAGCTGCCGCCCTGCCGCGGCATGACCGTGCCGCGGTACGTCCACGGGCCGGTCGGCCCGGGCGCCGTCGAGTAGCCGATGAACTCGCTGCAGCACTCGGCCGCGAACACGTTGTAGTAGGTGCCGTTGCGCTTGTAGACCCACGGCCCCTCCTCGTAGAGCGTGGGCCGGCTGGCGACGTTCCCCGGACGGGTGCCGAACCCGGCCGTCGTGAGCGGGATCCGGGTGCGGCTGCCGGAGTACGACACCATGTCGCGGTTGAGCTTGACGTACCAGAGGTTCGGGTTGCCCCAGTAGAGGTACGCCTGCCCGTCGTCGTCGATCATCACGGTCGGGTCGATCTCGCCGTTGCCGACCAGGGGCCGGCCGATCGCGTCCCGGAACGGCCCCGTCGGGCTGTCCGAGACGCCGACGCCGATGACCATGCCGCCGCCGCGCTGCTTGACCGGCACGTAGAAGAAGAACTTCCCGTCGCGCTCGACGACCTGGCCGGCCCACGCGTCGGCCTCGGCCCACGCGAACGTCGCCAGCCCCATGGGGGAGCCGTGGTCGGTCCAGTTCGCCATGTCGGTCGTCGAGAAGACGCGCCAGTCCTTCATCGTGAAGTACGTCGAGCCGTCCTCGTCGTGGCTCGTGTAGACGTACAGGCGCCCGTCGTGGACGAGCGGCGCGGGGTCGGCCGTGTACACGGTCTGGACGATCGGGTTGTCGGCCGCCGCCGGTGACGTGAGGGCCACGGGCAGCAGCAGCGCGACCGCGGCCAGCGCCGCGGCCCGCCAGCGCCTCATCGCCGGCTCCACACCTGGTTGGCCGCGCCGGTGCACGTCCACAGCAGCACGCCCGTGCCGTTGGCGGTGAGGTTCCGGTCGACGTCGAGGCACAGCCCCGACGCGACGCCGCGGATCGTGCCGTTCGCCTGCGTGGTCCACTGCTGGTTGGTGCCGCCGTGGCAGTCGTACAGCTGCACGGCCGTCCCCGCGGTCGCGCCCGTCGGGGCGTCGAGGCAGCGGCCGAGCACGCGCAGCGTCGCGCCGTCGGCCGTCCACCGCTGGTTGGTGCCGCCGTTGCAGTCCCAGATCACCGGGCGCGTGCCGTTGGCGGTCGCGCCGTTGGGGGCGTCGAGGCAGCGGCCCGACGCGGCGCTGACCAGGGTCGTCGTCGACGTGCCGGGCGACGTCGTGCCGGGCGTGACGCGGTAGAGCGCGACGCCGTGCGCGGGGACCGTCGCGGTGATCCGGTCGGACGTCTGGCCCGCCGCGCCGGTCCACAGCTCGCGGTAGGACGCGGTGCCCGCGCCCAGACCCGCCTCGGCGAGCGTCGCCGAGATCGAGCGCTGGCCGTTGCCGCGGTTGAGCAGCGCGACCGCCGCCGAGCCGTCGGCGAGCGGCTTGACCCACACCTCGGCGTCGCCGTCGTCGCGCACGCGGTCGGCCTGCCGCACGAGCGGGTCCTGGTCGATCGCGAGCACGTCGCGGTTGGTGAGGACCGAGCGCACGTCGGCGCTCATGTTCCGGATGTCGTTGCCGGCGATGAGCGGCGCCGAGAGCATCGCCCACATGCTCATGTGCGCGCGGTTCTCGGTGGCGTCGAGGCTGTTGCGCACGCCGACCATGAGCATGTCGGGGTCGTTGTACTGCCCCGGCTTCGTCCACTCGCGCATCGGCTCGATGATGTCGAGCGCCTCGGTGATGCCGACGAAGCACCACTGGTCCGACGGCGGGCAGCCGGTCGACCACGCGTCCTTGAGGTCCTCGGACGTGCGCCACATGTCGGCGAACGCGCCCCAGCCCGAGTAGGTCGGTGCGGTGTTGTCGTGCGCGCTGTTGGGGTTGATCGAGTAGACGATGGGCCGCCCGGTGGCCTTGAGCGCGTCGCCGAACTTCTTGAACAGCGCCGCCTGCTCCTGCACGGTGCCGCGCGGGTCGCACCAGTCGTGCTTGACGTAGTCGACGCCCCACGACGCGAACAGCTGCGCGTCGCGCGTCTCGTTGCCGTTGGACGAGGTGCCCGGGCGGTTGTTGAAGTACTGGTCGCACGTCTTCTCGCGCGGTGCGTGGTACAGGCCGAACTTCAGGCCCTTGGAGTGGATGTAGTCGCCGAGCGCCTTCATGCCGGACGGGAAGCGCGTGGTGTTGGGGCGCAGGTTGCCGTCGGGGCCGCGCGTGTCCTGCATCCAGCAGTCGTCGACCACGACGTACTGGTAGCCCGCGGCGGCCATGCCGGAGCTGACCATCGCGTCGGCCGCCTGACGGATCATCTGCTCGTTGATGTTGCAGTAGAACGTGTTCCACGAGTTCCACCCGAGCGGCGGCAGCGGGGCCGGCTCGTCGACGGTGGGGGCGGGTGCCGCGGCCACGGCGGCGGGTGCCGCGGCCGCGGGGGCGGGCGGGGCCGCGAGGCCCGCGAGGGGTGCCGCGAGCAGCGCGAGCGTGAGGGCGAGCGCGCGGGCGCGGGCGCGTGGGCGGGTGCGGGACACGGGCGTCTCCTGGGCGGACGGGGCCCGCGCGCGGGCCGGACCGACCCGGCGGACGTCGGTGTCCGTCGGGCGTCACGGCGGCGACGGGTGCCCGGGCTCCGTCGCCCGGGACGCCGCTCACCGACCGTGAACGTTCACAACCACGCCTGACGATGCTGCTCCGGCGGGGCGCCGTCGAGGGGTTGAAACGCTTCGAGCGGCGTCGGACGCGTGGCCGGCGGGGTGTGCGGGCAGCGCCGTGGCGGGCCGCGCGTGGGTGCCTGGGCCGGACGCGCCGCGCGGGTCCCGGGTCGCGCGGCGCGCGCGTCGCTACAGTGGTGAAGCGGTTCGCCGACGACCTCTGGGAAGTGGCCGTGCGCGCAGGTAGTGTCAGCGCATGGCAAACGTTCTCCACGTCTCCATCGACGGCTCCGACGACGCAGCCGGCACGCACGACGCGCCGCTGCGGACCATCGACCGCGCCGCGCAGCTCGCGCGGCCCGGCGACACGGTGACGGTCCACGCCGGCACGTACCGCGAGTGGGTCCGCCCGCGCCGCGGCGGCACCGGCGAGCACCGTCGCATCACCTACCAGGCCGCACCCGGCGAGCACGTGCGCATCACCGGCGCCGAGCAGGTCACCGGCTGGCAGCCGCTCGGCGGCGGCGTGTGGCGGGTCGAGATCCCGAACGCGCTGTTCGGCGACCTCAACCCGTTCGCCGTCGAGATCGACGGCGACTGGATCGTGCGCCCCGGGCGCGACGACCCCAAGCAGCACCTGGGCGCCGTCTACCTCGACGGCCGCCGCCTGCACGAGGTCGCGACGGCCGACGCCGTCGCGGACGCCCCGCGCCGCACCGAGCAGGTCGACGACTGGACCGGCACCGTCGTGCCCGTCCCGGACCCCGACTGGACGCCGCGCGTCTGGCACGCCGAGGTCGGCGCCGACGTCACGACCGTCACCGCGAGCTTCGGCGACGCCGACCCGAACGCGTCGCTCGTCGAGGTCAACGTGCGCCCCGCGGTGTTCTTCCCCGCCGACCACCACGTCGACTTCATCACCGTGCGCGGGTTCGAGCTGTGCCAGGCCGCGACGCAGTGGGCCCCGCCCACCGCGAACCAGCCCGGCCTCGTCGGCCCCAACTGGGCGCGCGGCTGGGTCATCGAGGACAACGACATCCACGACGCGACGTGCTCGGCGGTCTCGCTGGGCAAGGAGGCGTCCACGGGTGACAACTACGCGACCGACCGCGGCGACAAGCCCGGCTACCAGTACCAGCTCGAGTCCGTGTTCTCGGCGCGGCAGATCGGCTGGGACCGCGAGCACATCGGCTCGCACGTCGTGCGCAACAACCACATCCACCACTGCGGGCAGAACGCCGTGGTCGGGCACCTGGGCTGCGTGTTCTCGCGCATCGAGGGCAACCACATCCACGACATCGCGAACGGCCGCGCGTTCTACGGGCACGAGATCGCGGGCATCAAGCTGCACGCGCCCATCGACGTCGTCATCGCCGACAACCGCATCCACGACTGCTCGCTCGGCATCTGGCTCGACTGGCAGACGCAGGGCACGCGCATCACGCGCAACGTGCTGTGGCACAACAGCCGCGACCTGTTCGTCGAGGTCAGCCACGGCCCCTACGTCGTCGACCACAACGTGCTGACCTCGCCCGTCTCGGTCGAGAACCACAGCCAGGGCGGCGCGTACGTCAACAACCTGCTCGCGGGCACGGTCGGCCTCAAGCAGATGCTCGACCGTGCGACCCCGTACCACCGGCCGCACTCCACGCAGGTCGCGGGTTACGCGATCATCGTGTGCGGCGACGACCGCTGGGTCGGCAACGTGTTCGTCGGCGGCGACCTCGACGCCGCGTACTCCGACGAGTCCTGGGGTCGCATCGGCGCCGGTGCCGGCACGGTGGCCTACGACGGCTACCCGACGTCGCTCGAGCAGTACCTCACCGAGATGGGCGACCGCTGGGACGGCGACCACACGCGCTTCACGGGCCGCGTGCAGCCGTACCTCGCGCGCGGCAACGTGTACGCGGGCGGCACGCGCCCGGCCGACGTCGAGAGCGACGCGGTCGTGCTCGACGGGCCCGCGCGTCTCGAGGTCGTCACGTCGGGCGACGAGGTCTGGCTCGAGGTCGACGTGCCCGGCGCCGACGCCGCCGTGCTCGACGTCGTCACGGGCGCGGACCTGCCGCCCGTGCGGTTCGTGGGCGCCGAGTTCGAGGACCCGGACGGCTCGCCCGTCCGCCTCGGCACCGACCTCGAGGGCACCGAGGTCACCGGCCCCACGCCGGCCGGCCCGCTCGCGGGCGGTCTGAGCGGAGCGCGCGTCCGCGTGCTCTGACCGCCCCCACCCGCCCCGCCCCCCGGGGTGACGGTGCGGTCCGGCCGCCGCCGGACCGGCGGGAGTGCGACCCGGTCCCTCGATCCCGACCGGGTCGCACTCCCGTGCCCGGGCGTCCTCCGGCGCGGCGGCGTCAGACGTCGAGCGCGCCGCGGACCACCGAGACGCCCGAGTGCGCCGGGTCCCCGTCCAGCGGCTCGTCGCTCACGTCGACCACCGGGAACTGCGCGAGGTCCAGGTCCGCCGGCAGCGCGAACGTGCCGCTCGTGCCGTCGAGCGTGCCCAGGCTGACCAGCCCCGACACGTCGGGCTTGAGCAGCCAGACCTCGAGGTAGCCCTCGACGCCGGGCGCGTCGTCGAGGTCGACGACGAGCGAGCGCGTGCCGTCGGGCGCGGTGCGGACCTGCGCGCTGCCGGTCTCCGACCAGCCGGGCAGCGGCTCGAGCGTCGCGCTCGCGAGCACCGTCTCGGGTGCCGACGCGCGCCACCACATCGTCGCGCCGGCACCGCCCAGCACGAGGCCCGCGGCCGCCGCGACCGCGAGCCAGCGACCGCGCACGCCGCGCGAGCGCGGTCGCAGCGGGACGACGACGGCCGGGCTCCCGGCCGCGGCCGGTGCCGCGCCCGCGGGGGCGGTCGCACCGGAGCGCACGGCCGCGGTCGCACCCGCGTCCGCGGCGGCGTCGGCCGCACCCGCGTGCGCCGCCGCGTGCGCGCGCTCACCGAGCCCGAGCTCGGCCGCGACGCGGTGCCAGACGTCCGGTGCGGGCGCCACGAGCTCCGCGGCCGGGCCCGCCTCGCGGGCGAGGTCGGCCACGTCGCGCAGGTCCGCGAGCTCGTGCGCGCAGCGCTCGCACGCGGTCAGGTGGGCGGCGTCGTCGGGCGTGCCGGCCTGCTCGCCGAGCGCGAGGAGGGCGAGGGTCTCGTCGTCCACGTGCAGGTCATCGGACGGCACCATCCACCTCCCATCGCGTGCGCAGGCGTGCCAGGCTACGCCGCACGTGGCTCTTCACCGTGCCCAGCGGCAGGCCCAGCCGGGCGGCGATCTGGTCGTGCGTCAGGTCGTCGAAGAACGCGAGCCGCAGGATCGTGCCCTGCGGGTCGCCGAGCCCCGCGAGCGCGTCGGCGACCACCACGCGGTCCACGACGCGCTGGTCCACGCCGGGCGCCGGGGCGGGGTCGGCGTCGGCCGTGACCGCGGGCGTCTCGGCCAGCCGCCGGTCGCGCGCGCGGCGCTCGTGCGCGTCCGCCACCGCGTGCCGCGTGATGCCGACGAGCCACGCGGGCAGCCGTGCGCGGTCGGGGTCGAACCGGTGCCGGCCGCGCCACGCCTCGACGAACACCTGCTGCGTGACGTCCTCGGCCTCGGTGCGGTCGCCCAGCGAGCGCAGCGCGACCGTGTGCACGAGCGCCGACCAGCGGCGGTACGCCTCGCCGACGGCCGCCTCGTCGCCCGCGGCGAAGGCCCGCCCCACGGCGTCGACGTCGTCAGGCGCGGCGGTGGGCACGCTCACCCCGTCTCCCTCCGACGTCGCGGCGACGCCGGTCGGCCTCGCCTGCAGCACGACGCTCATCCACCCGGTGCGGGCACGGCGGTGACGGCGACGTTGTCGGCATAGTGCCCTACCTCGCGGTCGAACGCCCCTCCGCACGTCACGAGCACCAGGCGGGGCGACCCGGCGCGGTCGAACCACTGCTCGACCGGCGCGTCGCCCTTGGGCACCTGCGCGACGTCCTGCACGACGTACGCGTGCACCGTGCCGTCGGCCGTCGTGACCTCGACGCGCGCGCCGACCGCGACGTCCCGCAGCCGCGAGAACGGCCCGATGCCCGTGGTCCACGAGTCGACGTGCGCCGCGACGACCGTCGCACCCGCGGGGTCGGCGGGCGCGGGGCCGAACCGGTACCAGCCGGCGCGGTCGGCGTCGTCGGGGATCTCCATGGTGCCGTCGTCCTCGACCCCGACCGGGTCGACCGACATGTCGATCGCGAGGTCCGGCACCGCGACGCGCGTGGGCGCCGGGGCCTGGACCGGGGCGGGCTGCGCACCGAGCGCGGCGTCCTGCACCGGCACCGTCGGCCCGGGTGCCGGGGTCGGCTCGGGGGCCGGTGCCGGTGCGGAGACCGACGGGGTCGCGGCCGACGTCGCCGCCGCGCCCGCGTCGGCCGGGCCGCCGCACCCCGCCAGGACGGCGACCGTGACCAGCGCCGCCGCGTGCCGGGGGAGCACGCGGCGGCGCCGGGGGGCCG
>NZ_BCRB01000058.1 GCF_001552375.1 Cellulomonas iranensis NBRC 101100 = JCM 18110
GGCCGGGGCGCCGCGGCGCCCGCCGCGTGGTCGTCGGCCTCGGCGCGGGCCTCGGGTACCTCGTGCTCGCGGTGCTCGCGGTCGCCGCCGCGTGGCTGCGCCCGTTCGGCGCCACCGACGCCGCGCTCGCCGCCCTGCGGCCCGACGCGACCGTCGACGTGCAGGAGCACGCCGGCTGGTACGCGTTCGTCCCGCGCGGCACGTCGCCCACGACCGGCCTCGTGTACTCGCCCGGTGCGCGCGTCGACGTGCGCGCGACCGCCGCCGTGCTGCGCCCCCTCGCCGAGCGGGGCTACCTCGTCGTCGCGCTCAAGGAGCCCCTCGGCATCGCCCTGACCTCGCCGCAGCAGTCCGCCGGCGCGATCGCCGCGTTCCCCGACGTCGCGCGCTGGGCGGTCGGCGGGCACTCGCTCGGCGGCGTCGCCGCGGCGTCCTTCGCCGCCACGCACGACGACGTCGACGGCCTGCTGCTGCACGCGTCGTACCCGCTCGGCGACATGAGCGGGGCCGACCTCGTCGTCGCGTCCGTCTCCGGGTCGCGCGACGGGCTCACGACCCCCGCCGATGTCGACGCGTCACGTGCCCACCTGCCGGCCGGCACGACGTTCACGCAGGTCGACGGCGCCGTCCACGCGTCCTTCGCCGACTACGGGCCGCAGCCGGGCGACGGCGAGCCCGGCGTCCCGCGCGCGCAGGCGCAGACCGCGATCGTCCGCGCGAGCCTCGACCTGCTCGTCGCGGTGGACCGCGGCTGACCAGCGCGGCGACGCCCCCGACGTGCCGCGTCCCCGCACCGGGTCGATGCTGGGGACAAGGGGGCAGGGCGCGACGACGAGGCGTGCCGCCGCACCGCCCCACGGCCGACGACGACGGGGGCTCGTCATGTGCACAGGGATCCGCTTCACCGACGCCGAGGGGCACGGCTACCTCGCCCGCAACCTCGACTGGACCACGGGCTACGGCCAGCGCGTCGTGGTCACGCCCACCGGCTACGCGCCGAGGTCGCCGTTCGGCGCGGTGCCGGACGTGCGGCACGCCGTCATCGGCATGGGCATCGTCGAGGAGGGCGTGCCCCTGTACTTCGACTGCGGCAACGACGCCGGGCTCGCCGTCGCGGGCCTCAACTTCCCCGGCTACGCGGACTACGCGCCGGGGCCGCGCGACGGCGCGACCAACGTCGCCGCGTACGAGCTGCCGCTGTGGGTGTGCTCGCAGTTCTCGAGCGTCGACGAGGTCGCCGCGGCGGCGCAGGACCTGGTGATCGTGGACAAGCCGATCAACGACCGGTTCCCCAGCTCGATGCTGCACTGGATCGTCGGCGACGCCGACCGCGCGATCGTCCTCGAGCAGACCGCCGACGGCCTGCACGTGCACGACGACGACGTCGACGTGCTGACCAACCAGCCCGGCTTCGGGTGGCACCACGAGAACCTGCGCAACTACCTCAACGCGTCGCCCGCGTACCCCGAGGAGGTCGCGCTCACGCGCGCGCGGCTGCACCCCTTCGGCTCCGGGGCCCACATGCGCGGCATCCCGGGCGACTACTCCTCGCCGTCCAGGTTCGTGCGCGCCGCCTACGCGCACGCCCACCACCCGGTGCGCGACTCCGAGGAGGAGAACGTGGTGCGCGCGTTCCGCACGCTGCAGCAGGTCGCGATGCTCGACGGCAGCGCCGCGATGGAGTCCGGCGAGTTCGAGATCACGATCTACACGGGCCTGTTCTCGTCCCGCACGTCGACGTACTACTGGTACACGTACGACGACCTGACGATCCGCAGCGTCGCGCTCGCCGACCACGCGCCCGCCGGCGGCGAGCTGGTCGTGGTGTGAGGTCGCCCCACGGGCGTCGTACGCCGGCGCGTGCGCGGCCTCCCGCCGCTCACGCGTCGGCGTACGACTCCACGACCGACAGGTCGAGCGCGAACTCCACCGGGTAGTCGCCGAACAGCAGGCGGCCAGCCTCGTCGGCGGCCGCGCGCACGGCGTCCGCCACCTGCGCGGCGTCCTGCGCGGGGGAGTGCACCACGACCTCGTCGTGCAGGAAGTACGCCAGGTGGGCGCGCCCGTCGCCGATGCCGCGCAGGCGGCGGCGCAACGCGGCCAGCCAGCACAGCGCCCACTCCGCGGCGGTGCCCTGCACGACGAAGTTGCGCGTGAACCGCCCGCGGTCGCGGGCGCGGCGGCGCACGTCCCGCACGTCCTCGACGTCCGCGCCCTCGGCGCCCGCCGCGCCCAGCCGGTCGAGGAACCCCGCGCTCGCGGGCGGCGACGTGCGCCCCAGCCACGTCGAGACCATCTCGCCGCGCTCGCCCGCGCGCGCCGCGTCCTCGACCAGCGCGACCGCCTGCGGGTACGCGCGCGTCAGGCGCGGCATGAGCATCGCGCTCGCGCCCGTCGTCGCGCCGTAGATCGCCCCCAACAACGCGTACTTGGCGTCGGTGCGGGTCGCGACGATCCCCGCGTCGGCGATGCCCTGGTACAGGTCGCTCGCGCGCGCGGCGTCGGACATCGCGCGGTCGCCCGACATCGCGGCCAGCACGCGCGGCTCGAGCTGGGCGGCGTCCGCGACGACGAGCCGCCACCCGGGGTCGGCGTGCGCGGCCGCCCGCAGCGACACGGGCAGCTGCAGCGCGCCGCCGCCGTCGGTCGCCCAGCGTCCCGTGACCACGCCGCCGACGACGTAGGTGGGCCGGAACCGGCCGTCGTGCACCCACGCGTCGAGCCACGCCCAGCCGTTCGCGCTCAGCAGCCGCGACAGCCGCTTGTACTCCAGCAGCGGCTCGACCACGGGGTGGTCGAGCTCGCGGACCTCCCACTTGCTGGTCGACGCGAGCGAGAACCCCTGGCGGCGCAGCGACGCGAGCAGGTGCGGCTGCGAGTCGGGGTTGAGGCGCGGGTCGTCGAGCAGCGTGCGGACCGTCGCCGCGAGCTCCTCGAGCCGCCGCGGCCGGCCGCCGCCCACGGGCCGCGGGCCGACGAGCGCGGTGAGCAGCGCGTCGTGCCGCACCGGGTCCCACGGCAGGCCGTCGTGCTGCATCTCGGCGGCGACGAGCGCGCCGCCCGACTCGGCCGCGAGCAGCAGCCGCAGCCGCCCGGGAGCGCTCGACCCCGCGACGGCGGCCAGCTGCGCGTGCAGCTCGGCGAGCAGCGCGGCCGCGGACGCCCCCGTGGACGCCTCCGCGGACGCCTCGTCGGGCGTCCCGGCGGTGCCGGGCGTGGGCGCCGACGCGGGCGGGGGCGTCGCGGCGCGCGCGTCGTCCTGCTCGTCGAGCTCGCGCAGCGCGTCAAGCAGGTCGGGCTCGTGGGGCGGCGGCTCGTCGGGCGGCGGCACGTCGAACGGGCCGGGCGGTGCCGTCTGCAGCGACGACCCGGCGGCGGCGCTCGCGTGGCGCAGGATCGCGTGGCACAGGCGCAGGTCGTGGCAGCGCTCGACGCGCACGCCCGCGCGCAGCAGGTCCGGGGCCCAGCGGCGCGTGTCGTCCCACACCCAGCGTGGACGGGACTCGGCCTCGGCGGCGGCGACGGCGTCGACCCACGCGTCGACGCCGACCGTCCGGGCGCCGGTCGGCCGGGCGTCCGCGTCGAGCGACGTCAGCGTGACGGTGCGCGCGGACGCGTCACGGGTGAGCAGGACGGACGCGGGCACGGCTCATCCTCGCGCGGACCACCGACACCGGGCGCCCGGTGCCAGCGGGGGCTCAGCGCGCGAGCGCCGCCCGGACCGCGGCGCCGGGCACCGCGAGCAGCGTCCCGCCGTCGTGCCCGTCGAGCGTCGCGACGAGGTCGGTCGTGTCGGGGTCGATGAGGAGCTGCACGTCGTCGTCGCCGCGCACGACGCCGGGCGTCCGCAGCGCCGCGGTGACGAGGTGGCACGGCCACTGCCGCCGGGTGACGCCGACGTCCTGCAGGAAGTGGACCACCAGGTGCTCGCCGTCGCGGTGCACGGTCGTCGCGACGGTGGCCGCGGTGTGCACGAGCACGCACTCCGCCGACGTCAGCACGGGTGTCGCCCCGGACTCGCGCATGGTTGCCGTCCCTCGGTGGTCGCCGTCGTGGTGGCCCTGCCCCTGCCCGACCGCGGCGGTGGCCGGGTCGCGAGGGACGCTATCCGGCCCCGCCGACACAGGGGGGTGGCGGAGCGGGTGAGATACGTCGCGATCGGGTGACGTGCGGCGGCGCGTGACCCGTGCGGGCCACGAACGGTGCGCGCGCGGGTGCTGCCGTGCGGCGGATCCGACGGTTTCCGCACGGTAGGTCTCCTGCGTTAGCGTCGGGAGCAGCCAGGTCGTATCGATCCGAACGTCGAAGAGGACCCCGTGGACACGCTCCCCTACCAGGACCCGTCGCTGCCCATCCCGCAGCGGGTCGCCGACCTGATCAGCCGCATGACCCTGCCCGAGAAGGCGGGTCAGATGCTGCAGCTCGACGCGCAGCCGGGCGTCGAGGACCTCGTGCTCGAGAAGCACGTGGGCTCGATCCTGCACGCGTCGCCGCAGCGCGTGCTCGAGGCGCTGGACGCGGTCGACCGCTCGCGCCTGCGGATCCCGCTGCTCATCGCCGACGACGCGATCCACGGCTACTCGTTCTGGCGCGGCGCGACGATCTTCCCGACGCAGCTCGGCGCGGCGGCGTCGTTCGACCCGGCCGCGGTCGAGGCGATGGCGCGCGTGACGGCCGTCGAGGTCTCCGCCACGGGGCTGCACTGGACGTTCTCGCCGGTCGTCTGCCTCACGCGCGACCTGCGCTGGGGCCGCGTCAACGAGACGTTCGGCGAGGACCCGTTCCTGCTGGGCGAGCTCGCGTCGGCGATGGTGCGCGGCTACCAGGGCGACGGCCTGACCGACCCGACGGCGGTCCTCGCGTGCGCCAAGCACTTCGCGGGGTACTCCGAGACGCAGGGCGGGCGCGACGCGTCCGAGGCGGACATCTCGCGCCGCAAGCTGCGCTCGTGGTTCCTGCCGCCGTTCGAGCGGGTCGCGCGCGAGGGCGCGCGCACGTTCATGATCGGCTACCAGTCGACCGACGGCGTGCCGATCGTCGTCAACAAGTGGCTGCTGCAGGACGTGCTGCGCGGCGAGTGGGGCTACACCGGCACCCTCATCACCGACTGGGACAACGTCGGGCGCATGGTGTGGGAGCAGAAGATCGCGGTCGACCCCGAGGACGCCGCCGCCAAGGCCGTCGCCGCGGGCAACGACATGGTGATGACGACGCCGTCGTTCTTCGAGGGCGTGCAGAAGGCCGTCGCCAACGGGCGCGTGTCGGAGGAGCAGCTCGACGCCGCCGTCGCGCGCATCCTCACGGTGAAGTTCGAGCTGGGCCTGTTCGAGGACCCGCGCCGCCCCGACCCGGTCCGCCAGGCCGAGGTCATCGGGTCCGACGAGCACCAGGACATCAACCTGCACGTCACGCGCAGGTCGCTCGTGCTGCTGCAGAACTCGGGCGTGCTGCCGCTGGGCGGCGGGCTCGTGTCCGACCGGGACGGCCGCGCCACGGCGCCCGACGGGTCGGCGCCCGCGCCGCTGCGGCTCGCGCTGGTCGGCCCCAACGCCGACGACGTCGACGCGCAGCTCGGCGACTGGGCGGGCCGCTCGGGCCAGGTCGACTGGATGCGCGAGGAGGGCCACCCGCGCGAGATGACCGAGACGGTCCTCGACGGCCTGCGGGGCCTGCTGCCCGAGACGTGGGAGCTCACGTACGCGAAGGGCGCCGAGATCGGCTGGCTCGGCCCGGACCCCGAGGGCGAGTTCCACCCCGACGGGCAGCCGCGCATGCCGATCATGCACGCGGCCGAGCCGGACGCGGCGATGATCGCGGAGGCCGTGGCCGCCGCCGAGGCGGCCGACCACGTCGTGGCCGTCGTCGGCGACACGATCGGCCTCATGGGCGAGACGCGCTCGACCGCGACGCTCGACCTCGTGGGCGGGCAGGTCGCGCTGCTCGACGCGCTCGCGGCCACCGGCACGCCCATGACGGTCGTCGTCATCGCGTCCAAGCCGCTCGTGCTGCCGGACTCGGCCCTGGCGGCCGACGCGATCGTGTGGGCCGCGAACCCCGGCATGCGCGGCGGGCGCGCGATCGCCGAGCTGCTGCTCGGCACGATCGACCCGGCCGGCCGCCTGCCGGTGACGTTCCCGCGGCACGTCGGCCAACAGCCGGTCTACTACAACCAGCTGCGCGGCCAGCACGGCAACCGGTACGCCGACCTCACGCAGGACCCGGCGTTCGCGTTCGGCGAGGGGCTGTCGTACTCGACGGTCGAGTACTCCGACCTCACGGTCGCCGAGCCGGTGCTGGGCCGGGACGACGTGGTGCGCGCCCGGGTCACGGTGACGAACACGGGCACGCGCCCGTCGCACGAGGTCGTGCAGGTGTACGTGAGCGACCTCGTGACGTCGCTGACGTGGGCGGACAAGGAGCTCAAGGCGTACCGCCACGTCGACGTCGCACCGGGCGAGTCGGTCGTGGTCGACGTCGAGCTGCCGGTCGCGGACTGCACGATCGTCGACGCCGAGGGTGCGCGGGTCGTGGAGCCGGGCGACTTCGAGCTGCTGGTCGGCCGGTCGTCGCGCGACCGCGACCTGCTGCGCGCGGGGTTCTCGGTCACGGCCTGACCGGACGTCGTCGAGGGGCCGGGGCGGCGGGTGCCGCCCCGGCCCCTCGTGCATCCCGCGACGCATCTCTTGCCGTGTTGGAAAGCGAGACGTAGTCTTTCCGCCATGGAAAACGATTCAGATCTCGCCGACCCTCGTCACGCCTCCGCCGCGCTCGAGGCGCTCGAGGCCGACCGCGCGAGCATCGCGGCGCGGGTCGCGTCGCCAGGCTGGTACCTGACCGGGATCTCTGCCCTCGTCGCGGTGTTCGTCGCTGGCCCGGCCCTCGGCGGCGACCGGTCGGGACTGTTCGCGATGCTCGCGTTGGGTCCGATCGTGCTCGCCGTCGTGCGCGACCGTCGGCGTCGTGTCCGCCCGCCCAAGGTCGGCGGCGTCGCCTGGGGTTGGGTACTGCTGCTCCTCGCGGTCGTCCTGCTGCTGCTCAGCATCTCGTTCGGACTCGCCGCCGGCGGGCTCGCCCCATGGGCGGCGCTGCCGGCGCTCGCCGCCGCCGGTGCGACCTTCATGGTCGGACGCCGCCTCGACGCCCAGCTCCGGCGGCAGGTCGCCCGTGTCCGCTGAGGCGCAGCGCGACGTGCACTTCGACGAGCTCATCCACGCGCCCGTCCGGCTGCGGGTCTGCGGGCTGCTGGCCGCGGCCGAGGAGGTCGAGTTCTCGGTGGTGCGCGACGCCGTCGACGTGTCCGACGCGACGCTGTCCAAGCACGTCAAGGTCCTCGTCGACGCGGGCTACGCGGCCGTGCGCAAGGCGCCGTCGTCGGTCCGGAGCGACGCGCGGCTCCTCACGTGGCTCCGCCTGACGCCCGCGGGGCGCCGCGCGTTCTCCGCCCACGTCGCCGCGCTCCGCGCGATCGCCGAGGGCCTCACCCCATGACCGGACGGTCGGTCCCGCCCCCCGCCCCCGTGAGACGTCAATCCAGCCCACCCCGGCTGGCGTGAGATGTCGATCCAGTCCACCCCTGCTGGCGTGAGACGTCGATCCAGTCCACCCCTGCTGGCGTGAGAGGTCGATTCAGTCCACCCCGCTCGCGTGAGACGCCGGCAGCGCACCCGTCCGCCGGGAGCGGGCGATCACGCCCCGTACCGGGGTCCGCTCCGGGGCGTCGCCGCGACGGCCGGTGACGAGCCGTCGACCGCTCGGTGACGATCGGTCGAACCTTGCCGGACGACCGGACGACCCGGACCGCGTCCGGCCGGCTGGAGCAGCACGATGACCCGGTGACCGTCCCGTCCGCACCGCCCGCCCACCACGTCCGTCCGTCCAGCGTGCCGCCCGTGCCGTCCGCCGTCGGCGCGCAGGTGCTGCGGGGCCCCCGGGTGACCGCCGCCGCCGAGGTCGCGGCACCGACCGCGCACGTCGCTGGCGTCGTGCCCCGGCGCCTCGGCCAGGTCGCCGTCCCCGTGCGGGCCGTGCGGGCGGTCGACCGGGTCGCCGACGTCGAGATCCTGTTCCGCGCACCGGCGTGCCAGGGTGTCGTCGTGCGCGACGACGACGCGGGTCGAGCGGGGCTGCTGACGCGTCACCGCTTCACCGAGGTCATGACCGGGCGCCTGGGCTACGGCCGTGCGGTGCTCGCGCGCCGCGTCGTGGGGGAGGTCGCCGACTGGTCGCCGCTCGTGCTCGACGCGTCGACGAGCGTCGTCGACGCCGCGCGCGCCGCGATGGCCCGCGACGCCGCGGTCCGGCACGACGACGTCCTCGTGCCCGGCCCGTCGTGGTCCGCCGCGAGCACGGCCGACCTGGTGCAGGCCCTCACGGCGGCCGTGGCCGACCGCTCGGCCCGCGACCCGCTCACCGGCACGCTGAGCCGCGCGCACCTCGTGGCGACGACCGCGCGCTGGGCGTCCGACGCGCTGCCCGGCACGCAGCGCCGCCTCCTGCTCGCGGCGGTCGACGTGGACCGCATGGACGACGTCAACGCGACGCACGGCCTCGCCGCCGGCGACGCGCTGCTGCGGGCGCTGGCCGACCGCGTCGCGGCCGCGGTGCCCGACGGCGGCGTCGTGGCCCGTCTCGACGGCGACGCGTTCGCGGCGCTCGTGCTGCTGCCCGCGGTCCACGAGCACCGTGCGCGCGAGGTCGTCGCGTCGCTGCGGCAGCGGCTGCACGGCGCATGCGCGGACCTCGGCGTCGACGTGCGCGTCGCGGTCACCGCGTCGGTCGCGGGGTGGGCCGACGCGGGACTGCTGCTCCTGGAGGTCGAGCGCGAGCTGCGCTCGACCCGCACCCACGGCACCACGACGTCGTCGCCCTCGTCGGGCGCCGCGCGCGCCACGCTCCCCACGCGCCACTGACCCCACCCGTGAGAGGGCGATCCGGTCCGGCGTGCGGGTCGTGGGTCAGCCCGGCCGGCGGTGGTGGAGGAGACTCGATCGCGCTCTCGCGGCAGGGGGGGCCTTCTCGAGGCGTGGGTGGGCGGCGCAGGCGGGTGGGTCGTACGGCGCACGCTCCCCCTGCGCGTGAGAGGGCGATCCAGTCCTGCGTGCGCCTCGTGGCACCGGCTGGCCGCGGCGAACGTGACTCGATCGCACTCTCGCGGTGGGGGTGGGGCGGGCGGGGTCCGTCAGCGGGCGGGCGGCGAGGGGCGTCAGCGGGTCGGGCGTGCCCCGAACGCCTCGGGCACGGCCTCGGCGAGCGCGCGCGTCTCGGGGTGCTGCGGGTCGCGCAGCACGTCGCGCAGCGGCCCGGACTCCACGATCGCGCCCTCGGCGAGCACGAGCACGTGCGACGTCAGGCGGTCGAGCAGGCGCACGTCGTGCGACGCGACCAGCAGGCCGATGCCGTCGGCGCGCACCAGGTCGCGGATGTCGCCCGCGATCTCCTCGCGCATCGCGGGGTCGACGGCGGTCAGCGGCTCGTCGAGCAGCAGCAGGTCGGGGCGCGCGGCCAGCGCGCGGGCGATCGCGACGCGCTGGCGCTCGCCGCCCGAGAGCGTGCCGACGCGGCGCGTGACGAACCGGATGGGCATGCCGACGACGGCCAGCGCGGCCTCGACGTCGTTGCTCGTGGTGCGGCCGGCCTTGCGGGCCTCGGTGAACGCGTCCTGGACGGTCTGCTCGACCGTGCGCTGCACGTCGATGCCCGCGAGCCCGTTCTGGTGCACGGTGCGCAGGCGCGCCTTGACCTCCTTGCGGCGGCGCATCGGGGTCTTGCCGACCGGGATGCCGTCGAGCGTCACCTGGCCCTGCGCGGGGCGCATGCCGCCGCCGAGGATCTCGACGAGCGTGGACTTGCCGACGCCCGAGCGGCCCAGCAGCCCGACCGCGTCACCGGGGCGCAGCGTGAGGTCGACGCCCGCGAGGACGGGCGGGCCGCCGTAGCCGGCCCAGACGTCGGTGGCCTCGAGGACTGCGCGGGTGCTGCTCATGCGTGCTGCTCGTCTCGTCTCGTCGTCGGCGCCCGGCCGGGTCGCCCTGCTGGTCCCAACGTACGGGCCGCGCCGGGAGATCCCATGATCCGCGCGCGGGTCCGGCGCGGGTCGCGGGCGGCCCCGCGTCAGCCGCGCGGCCGGTACGGGCCGGTGCTGCCGCGCACCACGAGCTCGGTGGGCACGGACTCGAAGCTGCCCTCGCGGCGCCCGGACTCGATGGCCTCGAACAGCTTGAGCACGGCCACGCGGCCGGACTCGTCGAACCGCTGGCGAACGGTCGTGAGCGGGGGCCACAGCCACCCGGACTCGTCGATGTCGTCGAACCCGACGACCGACACGTCGTCGGGCACGCGCCGTCCGGCCTCGTGCAGCGCGCGCAGCAGCCCGACGGCCATCTGGTCGTTGGCGCTGAACACCGCGCTGACCGTGGGGTCGGCCGCGAGCGTGCGCCCGGCCTCGTACCCGGACGCGGCGCTCCAGTCGCCGCGCACGACGGGCGGCACGTCGCGGCCCGCGGCGCGCAGCAGCCGCTCCCACTCGGCCTCGCGCTCGGAGGCGGAGTGGGACGTGGTCGGGCCGCCGACCATGTGGACGGTGGGGTGGCCGAGGCCGAGCAGGTGCTCGACGGCCTGGCGCGCGCCGCCGCGCTGGTCGGCGTCGACCGCGGGCCGGTCGCCCGGCGCGGCGGAGTCGAGGATGACGACGGGCGTCGCGGACGGGATCTGCGTCGAGTTCTCGAGGTGGATGTGCTCGTCGCGGATGACGAGGATGCCGTCGACCGACTTCTCGTCGAGGTGCGTGAACGCCGTGCTGATGTCGGACTCGCTGGTCGAGCGCACGGGGTTGAGGACGATCGAGTAGCCGCGGTGCGCGGCGGCCTCGGCGAGCGCGTCGATCGACCGCGTGTTCCCGTACGACGCGAGGTCGTAGACGATGACGCCGATGGTGCGGAACGACCCGCGGCGCAGCGCGCGCGCCGCGCTGTTGGGGCGGTAGCCGAGGCTGTCCATCGCGGCGAGCACGGCGTCGCGCGTGCCGGGCGCGACCTTGGGGCTGCCGTTGGTCACGCGCGACACGGTCTGGGTCGACACGCCGGCGAGGCGTGCGACGTCGATGAGGGACACGCCCCGGCCGTCCGCGGCGGGTGGCTCGCTCGTCATCGTGGGGGTCTCCGGTCGCTGCTGGCGTCGTGGGGGACCGTACCGCGACGCCGGTCGGCAGCTGTGCCGGGGGTCCGGATCGCGGTCCGATCACGGTTCGATCACGTCGGTTGACGCGGCTCGATGAGGCCATGTTAACGTCAACACATCCGATGTCGACGTTAACACCGTCGACGGGTGGCCGACACAGGAGTCGGCAGCCGAAGGGAGACGACGATGTCCGTGGCGGCAGCACCGCCCCCGGCGCTCGCGGAGACAGCCCCGCGCCGCCGGACCCAGCGCTCGTTCACGGGCCTGTTCTTCACCGCGCCGTTCCTCGCGGTGTTCGCGTTCGTGTTCGTCACGCCGGTCCTCTACGCGCTCTACCTCAGTTTCTTCCGCGACCGGCTCGTGGGCGGGCGCTCCTTCGTGGGCGTCGAGAACTACGTCCAGGTCTTCGGCGACGCGAAGTTCTGGGAGGGCGCCGGACGCGTCGGGCTGTTCCTCGCCGTCCAGGTGCCGGTCATGCTCGCGCTCGCGCTCGTCGCGGCCCTCGCGATCGACAGCGCACGGCTGTACGGCACCGGCTTCTTCCGCATCGCGATCTTCCTGCCGTATGCCGTGCCCGGCGTCGTCGCCGTCCTCATGTGGGGCTTCATGTACGGCGACCGCTTCGGCCTCGCCGGCAACATCAACGACCTGCTCGGCAGCCAGGTGCTCGCACCGCTCACGCCGCAGTGGATCCTGGTCGCGATCGGCAACATCGTGACCTGGCAGTTCGTGGGCTACAACATGCTGATCTTCTACTCGTCGCTCAAGACGATCCCGAGCGAGCTGTACGAGGCCGCCGCGATCGACGGCGCGGGCCCCCTGCGCATCGTCCGGGCCATCAAGATCCCCGCCCTGCGGGGCGCGATCGTCATCGCCACGATCTTCTCGATCATCGGCTCGATGCAGCTCTTCAACGAGCCGAACATCCTGCGCACGATCGTCCCGAACGTGATCTCGACCTTCTACACGCCCAACATGTACGCCTACAACCTGTCGTTCGTCGGGCAGCAGGTCACCTACGCCGCGACCGTCGCGATCGTCATGGGCGTGATCACGGGCGTGATCGCCTACGTCGTGCAGCTGCGCGGGCAGCGGGAGGCCACGCGATGACCGCCGCCACGACCCCGCGCCTGCGCCGCGCCGCGGCCCCGCGGCTCGACACCCGCGCCGACCGTCCCGTGCGCCGCTCGCCGGGCCTGACGATCGCGATGACGCTGTTCCTCGTCTACTCGCTCGTGCCGCTCGCGTGGCTCGTCATCAACGCGACCAAGACGCAGCCCGGCCTGCTCGACTCGTTCGGCCTGTGGTTCGCCGACGACTTCGCGCTGGTCGACAACGTCCGGCAGGTGCTCACCTACAACGACGGCATCTTCGTGCGCTGGTTCGCCAACACGCTGCTGTACGTCGTGGTGGGCGCCGGGGGAGCGACGGTCCTCGCGACCTTCGCCGGCTACGGCCTGGCCAAGTTCGACTTCCCCGGCAAGCGCGCGGTGTTCGCGGTCGTGCTCGGGTCCATCGCGATCCCCGGCACCGCGCTCGCGGTCCCGACGTTCCTCATGTTCTCCGAGCTGGGCCTGACCAACACCATCTGGGCGATCATCATCCCGTCGCTCATCTCGCCCTTCGGGCTGTACCTCGTGTGGATCTTCGCGCAGGACTCCGTGCCCACCGAGGTGCTCGAGGCGGCCCGCGTCGACGGCGCGAGCGAGCTGCGCACGTTCCTCACGATCGCGCTGCGCATGATGGTGCCGGGCATCGTCACCGTGCTGCTGTTCGCTGTCGTCGCGACGTGGAACAACTACTTCCTGCCGCTGATCATGCTCAACGACCCCGCGCTGTTCCCGCTGACCATCGGTCTGCAGAACTGGAACGCGCAGGCGGTCGGGGTCGGCTCGACGCCGATCTTCCACCTGGTCATCACCGGGTCGGTGCTGACGATCCTGCCGATCGTCGTCGCCTTCCTCCTCCTGCAGCGCTACTGGCAGTCCGGCCTCACCGCCGGGAGCGTCAAGGCGTGACGAGCGTCCCGGGCGCGGGAGTGCGCCCGGGCACCCCACCCCCCCGGCCCGTCGGGCCCACACGATGAAGTGGAAGGACACCCCATGGATGCACGGACCCACCGGCGGCCCCGCGCGGTGCTCGCCGCGGTCGCGCTCGTCGCGACGCTCGGTCTGACGGCCTGCTCGGGCGGCGACGACGGCGGCAGCGGGGGCGGCGGGGGCGGCGACGCCTCGGCCGACGCGGTCGACGCGGCTCTCGAGAAGGGTGGCGAGATCACGTACTGGACGTGGACGCCGTCCGCCGAGGCGCAGGTCGCCGCGTTCGAGGACGCGTACCCGAACGTCAAGGTCAAGCTCGTCGACACCGCGGCGGCCGCCGACCACAACCTGCGCCTGCAGAACGCGATCACCGCCGGCAGCGGCGCGCCCGACGTCGCGCAGCTCGAGTACCAGTCGCTGCCGCAGTTCGTGCTGCCCGGCAGCCTCGTCGACCTCACCGAGTACGGGTTCGCGGACCTGGAGGACAAGTACACGGCCTCGACGTGGGGCTCGGTGACCATCCAGGACGGCATCTGGGGCCTGCCGCAGGACTCCGGCCCGATGGCGCTGTTCTACAACAAGCGCGTCTTCGACGAGAACGGCATCACGGTCCCGACGACGTGGGACGAGTACGTCGAGGCGGGCCGCAAGCTGCACGCCGCGGACCCGACGAAGTACATCACCAACGACGCGGGCGGCGACGCGGGCTTCGGCACGTCGATGATCTGGCAGGCCGGCGGCCGGCCGTTCCAGGTCGACGGCGAGACGGTGACGATCGACCTGCAGGACGAGGGCGCGCAGCGCTGGGCCGACACGTGGAACACGCTCGTGCAGGAGGAGCTCGTCTCGGAGATCTCCGGCTGGAGCGACGAGTGGTTCGCCGCGCTGGCCGACGGCTCGATCGCGTCGCTGCCCATCGGCGCCTGGATGCCGGGCGTGCTGGAGTCCGGCGCGGCGGGCGGGTCGGGCGACTGGGCCGTCGCGCCCATGCCGACGTACGACGGCGGTGAGGCCGTCACGGCGGAGAACGGCGGCTCGGCGCAGGTCGTGCTCGAGCAGTCGAAGAACAAGGCGCTCGCGGCCGGGTTCCTGCGCTGGCTGAACTCGTCGCAGGACTCGATCGACGTCTTCCTGGAGTCCGGCGGCTTCCCCGCCACGGTCGCGGACCTCGAGTCCGACGACTTCCTCAACCAGGAGTCGGAGTACTTCGGCGGGCAGCAGATCAACAAGGTGCTGGTCGACGCCGCGAACTCGGTCGGCAAGGGCTGGCAGTACCTGCCGTGGCAGGCCTACGCCAACAGCATCTACTCCGACACGGTCGGCCAGTCGTACCTCAACCGCGCCGACATCAACGACGGCCTCAAGGCGTGGCAGGAGCAGAACGTCACGTACGGCCAGGAGCAGGGCTACACGGTCGAGGAGGGCTGACCCGCCGGGTGCGCCCGGCCGGCACCCCCTCGGCCGGCCGGGCGCACCCGCCCCTCGCCCTCGCGCGCCCCGCCCGCACCACCCGAGCACCACCGCACCACCCGGAAGGACGCACCCGTGCCCGCACAGCCCCGCATCCGCTACGGCGGCGACTACAACCCCGAGCAGTGGCCGCAGGAGGTGTGGGACGAGGACGTGCGGCTGATGCGCCGCGCGCACGTGACGACGGCGACGGTCGGGGTGTTCTCGTGGTCGCGTCTCGAGCCCCGCCCGGGGGAGTACGACTTCGCGTGGCTCGACGACGTGCTCGACCGCCTGCACGCCGGGGGCGTGCGCGTCGACCTCGCGACGGCGACCGCGTCGCCGCCCGCGTGGTTCGCGCAGCGGTACCCGGACTCGCTCCCGGTCACCGAGGACGGCGTGCGGCTCGCGTTCGGGTCGCGGCAGCACTACTCGCCGTCGTCGCCGGACTACCGGCGGCACGCGCTCGCGCTCGTCGAGCAGGTGGTGCGGCGGTACGCCGACCACCCGGCGCTCGAGATGTGGCACGTCAACAACGAGTACGGCTGCCACGCCGCGCTGTCGTACGACGTGCACACGGTCGCCGCGTTCCGGGCGTGGCTGCAGGACCGCTACGGCACGGTCGACGAGCTCAACCGCGCGTGGGGCACCGACTTCTGGTCGCAGCGCTACGCGGCGTTCGACCAGGTGGGCGTGCCGTCGGCCGCCCCGTCGTTCCGCAACCCCGGTCAGCTCCTGGACTTCCGGCGCTTCAGCTCCGACGCGATGCTCGCGCTGCACCGCGCCGAGGTCGAGGTGATCCGCCGCCACAGCCCGGACGTGCCGATCACGACCAACTTCATGGGCTTCTTCCCGCACACCGACTACTGGGCGTGGGCGCGGCACGTCGACGTCGTCAGCGACGACTCCTACCCGGACCCGGCCGACCCGGCCGCGCACGTGCGGCTCGCCGCGCAGCGCGACCTCATGCGCGGCCTGGGCCAGGGGCGGCCGTGGCTGCTCATGGAGCAGGCGACGAGCGCCGTCAACTGGCGCGAGCGCAACGCGCCCCGCCCGCGCGGGCAGCACCGCGCGCACTCGCTGCAGGCCGTCGCGCGCGGCGCCGACGGGGTCCTGCACTTCCAGTGGCGGCAGTCCGCGGCCGGGGCCGAGCGGTTCCACTCGGCGATGCTGCCGCACGCGGGCGAGGACACGCGGCTGTTCCGCGACGTCGTCGCGCTCGGCGAGGAGCTCGCGGGCCTGTCCGACCTCGTGGGGCAGGGTGTCGACGCGCGCGTCGCGATCGTCCTCGACTGGGACGCGTGGTGGGCGCTCGACCAGCCCGCGACGCCCGCGCGGCTCGACTACGTCGACCGGTTCCTCGACTGGTACGCGCCGTTCCTGCGCCGCGGCGTGACGGTCGACGTCGTCGCCGCGGGCGCCGACGTCACCGGGTACGACCTGGTCGTCGTGCCGCTGCTGCACGCCGCGCAACGCGAGCACCTCGAGGCCTACGACGCGTACGTGCGCGGCGGCGGGCACCTGGTCGTCACCTACGCGACCGCGCTGGTCGACCAGGACCTGCACGTGTACCTCGGCGGGTACCTCGGGCCCCTGCGAGGGACGCTCGGCGTACGCGTCGAGGAGGTCGCGCCGACGGCCGGGCCCGACGGCGGCCCCGGGTCGGGGCTGCGCCTCGCCGGCGAGGTCGCCGGTGACGCGTCGCTCTGGCAGGACGTCCTGGTGGTCGACGACGCGCAGGTCGTCGCGACGTTCGCCGACGGGCACGCCGCCGGGGGAGCGGCCGTCACGCGCCGCGCGCACGGCGACGGCGCCGCCTGGTACGTCGCGACGCAGCCAGCCGGGGACGTGCTCGACGCGCTCGCGGACCGCTGGCTGCGCGAGGCCGGCGTGCCCGCGCTGCTCGCCGCGCCGGTGGCGGGGGTCGAGGCCGTGCGCCGCGGCGACCGCCTCGTCGTCGTCAACCACACCGCCGCGCCCGTGTCGCTCGCCGTCGCCGGGCGGCGCGTGGACCTCGACGCGCACGACGCGCACGTGCTGGACGCGGGGGCGGACGCGTGAGCACGTTCGAGATCGGCGAGCGTGACTTCCTGCTCGACGGGCGCCCGCACCGCGTCGTGTCCGGGGCGCTGCACTACTTCCGCGTGCACCCCGACCTGTGGGCCGACCGCATCCGCTCGGCGCGCCTGCTGGGGCTCAACACGATCGAGACGTACGTCGCGTGGAACTTCCACGCGCCGCGCCGCGGCGAGTTCGACCTCACGGGCCCGCGCGACCTGGGCCGGTTCCTCGACCTCGTGGCCGCCGAGGGCATGCACGCGATCGTGCGCCCCGGCCCGTACATCTGCGCCGAGTGGGACAACGGCGGCCTGCCCGCGTGGCTGCTGGCCGACCCGAGCATCGGCGTGCGGCGCCACGAGCCCGGGTTCATGGCGGCGATCGGCGAGTACCTCGACGCGGTCCTGCCCGTGGTCGCGGCGCGCCAGGTGGACCGCGGCGGGCCCGTGGTCGCGGTGCAGGTCGAGAACGAGTACGGCGCGTACGGCGACGACAAGGGCTACCTGCAGGCGCTCGTCGACCTCACGCGCGCGGGCGGCATCACGGTGCCGCTGTTCACGTGCGACCAGGCCGACGACGCGATGCTCGAGCGCGGCGGGCTGCCTGGGCTGCTGCGCACCGCGACGTTCGGGTCGCGCGCGGCCGAGCGGCTGGCGATCCTGCGGCGGCACCAGCCGACGGGCCCGCTCATGTGCATGGAGTTCTGGAACGGCTGGTTCGACTCGTGGGGTCTGCCGCACCACGTCGCGCCCGCCGAGGCGAACGCGCAGGACCTCGACGACCTGCTCGCCGCGGGCGCGTCGGTCAACCTCTACATGGTGCACGGCGGCACGAACCTGGGGCTGACGAACGGCGCCAACCACAAGGGCACCTACCTGCCCATCACGACGTCGTACGACTACGACGCCCCGATCGCCGAGCACGGTGCGGCGACGGCCAAGTACCACGCGATGCGCGCCGTGCTCGCGCGGCACGTGCCCGTGCCCGACGAGCTGCCGGACGCCCGTCCGCCCGCGCCGGTGCGGGAGGTCGCCCTGACGCACCGCGCGCCGCTGGCCGCGCTCCTCGACGTCGTGGCGGGCGTGCCGCGCGCGTGGGACCACGTGCCGACGGCCGACGAGGCCGGCCACTGGAACGGGTTCGTCGTGTACCGCACGCGCGTGCGCGCCGACGACCGCGTGCTCGTGGTCGGCGAGGTGCGCGACCGCGCCGTCGTGCTGCTCGACGGCGAGCCGGTCGGCGTGCTGTCCCGCACCGCGCACGAGCACGTGCTGCCGCTGCCGGCACGTGCGGGCGAGCTCACGGTGCTCGTCGAGGACCAGGGGCGCGTCAACTACGGCCCGCGCATCGGCGAGCCCAAGGGGCTCGTCGGTCCCGTGCGCACCGCGGTGCGCGAGCTCACCGCGTGGACGACGTCCGCGCTGCTCGTGGACCCGCTGCCCGCGGCCGCGACCGACCGGCTCGCGCCCGTGCCCGCCGACGAGCCCGTCGCGGGCCCCGCGCTGCTCGCGGGAGCGTTCGACGCCGAGCCCGGGGTCGACCACTTCTGGTCGACCGACGGGTGGGGCAAGGGTCTGGTGTGGGTCAACGGCACGCTGCTCGGGCGCTACTGGTCGGCCATGCCGACGCGCACGCTCTACGTGCCGGGCCCGCTGGTGCGCGAGCGCAACGAGGTCGTGGTCCTCGAGCTCGGCGGCGCGGTCGACGCGGTCGTGCGGTGCGTCGCGGAGCCCGTGCTCGGGCCGGTCGACGTCTGACGGGACCGTCGGCCGACGTCTGACGGGACCGTCGGCCGACGTCTGACGGGGCCGCCGGTCGACGTCCGACGCGACCGCCGGTCGACGTCCGACGCCGGCCGACGTGGTCCGTCGACCGGCCCTCGCTCGAGCAAGCCGGCGCCGTCCCGGTCCGTGGGACGAGGTCGTGACGAGATCGGGCTGACGTCGCTCATCCGCCGTGAGGCTGACGTCAGCCCGGTCTCGTCGGCCGCGCGTCTCGCGGTACGGGCGGACCCGGGTGGGGGGCCGTCGGAGCCGGTCGGGCCGGGCGGGACCGGTCGCGGGCCGGGCGAGGGCGGGTCGACGCCGGTCGGTGCCGACGGGAGCCGGTCCGTGCGGTGCTCAGCGTCGCCGGGCGACCAGCACCGCGTCCCGCACGGCCACCTCGACCCCGTCGTGCTCGATCGTCCGCTCGAGCACCTGCGGCTCGATCGCGTCCCACTGCGCCGGGTCGAGGTCGGCCGCCACCTGCTCGGCCGTGTGCCCGAGGCGCGCGAGGTGCGGGCGCGGCACGGGCCCGTCGACGTCCGACAGGTCGTGCCCCACGACGAGGAGCGTGCCGCGGGGCGCGACCGCGTCAGCCAGCCACCCCCAGCCCCGGCCGCCCTCGGCGTGCAGGTAGTGCGACGTCACGAGGTCGTACCGGGCGGGCGGCACCCACGTGCGCAGGTCGGCCTCGACCCACGTGACGTCGAGCCCGCGCCTGGCGGCCTCGGTGGCGCCCCGGTCGAGCGCCGTGCGGGAGGCGTCCACGGCGGTCACACGCCAGCCGCGCGCCGCGAGCCACAGCGCGTCGCCGCCCTCGCCCGCACCGGCGTCGAGCGCGGTGCCCGGCGGCAGATCGCACGCGACCTGCGCGAGCGACGCGTTGACCCGCCCGCTCCACAGCGTGCCGCGCGTGCGGTACCGCTCCTCCCACCAGACGGGGTCGAGCGTCACCGCGGGGTCGTCGAGGTCGTCGTGGCGCTGGTCGTGGTGCATGGTCTCTCCTCGGTCGTGGAGCTGGTCCGTCGGTGGGGTGGGCTGGATCGCGCTCTCGCGGTGGGGTGGGGTGGGCTGGATCGCGCTCTCGCGGGGGTGTCGTGCTCCCGGGGTGGGCTGGATCGCCCTCTCGCGACGTGGGGGCGGCGCCGGCGGTGCGGTCCGGGGTCAGGGGCGGGTCGTGACGCGGGCAGCGCGGGCGGCGGCGACGTCGGCCGTCACGAGCGACGCGTTGACGTGCGCGCCCGCGAGCGAGCCGGCCGCGATGCTCGCGGCGAGCGCGTGCTGCGGGCCGGTGACGTTGCCCGCGGCCCAGACGCCCGGCACGGACGTCGCGCCGGTCGCGTCCACCGCCACGGCGCGACCGACGTCCTCGCCCAGGAAGTCGAGCGCGGTGGTCTGCAGGCCGAGGCCGTCGACCACCGCGTCGTCGAGCACCGCGCGTGTCCCGACGAACACCGCGTCGCACGGCACGACGTCGCCGTCGGCCGGCACGAGCCCGGTCAGGGCGTCGTCCTCGACCTGCACGGACGCGACCCGGCCGGGCACGACGCGCACGCCGCGCGCGGCCAGGTCGGCGCGCTGCTCGGCGTCGGGCGCGAACGCGTCGTGCGTGAGCAGCGTGACGTCGGCGCTGAGCTGGCGGACCAGCAGCGCGGCGTGCACGGCGCGCGGGCCGGTCGCGAGCACCGCGAGGCGCCGGTCGCGGACCTCCCAGCCGTGGCAGTAGGGGCAGTGCAGCACGTCGCGTCCCCAGCGCTCGCGCAGGCCCGGGACGTCGGGCAGCACGTCGCGCATGCCCGTCGCGACCACGAGCCGGCGTGCGCGGTGCGTCCGGTCGTCGGTCGTCGTGACCTCGAACGCGGGCTCGGCGGCGGGGCCGGGCGCGGGGACCGTCCGCGCGGCGACGACCCGGGCGCTCGCCACCTCGACGCCGTAGCGGGCGACCTCGTCGCGGCCCGCGGCGAGCAGCGCGGACGGCGGCGTGCCGTCGTGCGTGAGCAGGTTGTGGGCGTGCGGCGAGGTCGCGTTGCGCGGCTCGCCGGCGTCGAGGACGCGCACGGTGCGGCGCGAGCGACCGAGGCTCAGCGCGGCGGACAGGCCCGCGGCGCCGCCGCCGAGCACGAGGACGTCGACCGGGGTCAGAGGTGCGTCAGGCATGGCACGAGCCTGCGCGGCGTCGTGCCGTCTTGACAAGAGCCGTTGCCATCATGGCAAATGGAGCCGTGGACGACCTCGACGCGGTGCTCGACACCGTCGGCCCCCGGCTGCGCGCGCTCCGTGAGCAGCGCGGCGCGACGCTCGCCGACGTCGCGGGCGTCACCGGCGTCTCCGTCAGCACGCTGTCGCGCCTCGAGTCGGGCCTGCGCCGCCCCACGCTCGAGCTGCTGCTGCCGCTCGCGCGGTTCCACGACGTGACGATCGACGAGCTCGTCGACGTCCCCGCGGGCGACGACCCGCGCGTGCCCGCGCACCCCACGGTCCGCCACGGCGTGACGTACGTGCCGCTGAGCCGCCGCACCGAGGGCCCCCGCGCGTTCCGGATGGTCTACCCGCCGCGCGTGCACGCCGACACCGACCGCGAGCCCCGCGTGCACGACGGCTACGAGTGGCTGTACGTGCTCTCCGGCTCGCTGCGGCTCGTGCTCGCCGGGCGCGAGCTCGACCTGGCCGCGGGCGAGGCCGCCGAGTTCGACACACGCGTGCCGCACTGGCTCGGCAACGTGTCCGACGGCGCCACCGAGGTGCTCGCGGTGTACGGGCCGCAGGGCGAGCGCATGCACGTGCGCGCGCGTCCGCGGCGTCGCGACTGACCGGTCACCGTCCGGTCCGTGGGACGGCCGGCGGGCGAGCCCGGGCTCGCGACCGGTGCAGGGCTGGCCCGGCGGACCGAGCCCGGTCTCGCGGTGGCCGCCGCCCGGATCGTGGATCACCGGGGCGTCCGTGGCGCGCCAGGCGGTCCGGTGACGGAGCGCCTGGGGCACCGTCACCCGGCTCAGCCGAGCGTCGCGGCCACCACCAGCAGCACCGGCACGCACAGCACCGTCGAGACGAGCCCGGCGTCGCGCGCGAGCGCCTCGCCGTGGCGGTAGCGCATCGCGTACACCAGCACGTTCTGCGCGGTCGGCAGCGCCGCCATCGCGACGACCGCGAGCAGCGCGGGCGCCGGCAGCCCGAGCGCGGTGCCGACGCCCCACGCCACGAGCGGGTGCACCGCCGCCCGCAGCGCGACGGCGAGCGCGAGGTCGCGCCGGGGCGCGCGGCCCCCCGTGCCGCGCGGGGCCGCGAGCGACAGTCCGAACGTCACGAGCGCGAGCGGCGCCGCGGCCGCGCCGACCAGCCGGAACGGCTCGTACAGCGTCTCGGGCGCCGACCACGGCAGGGCCGCGAGCGCGAGGCCGGCGAGCGTCGCGAGGATGATCGGGTTGGTCAGCGTGCGACGCGCGACGGCGGCGGCGCGGAGCCGCGCGGGCACCGGATCGGCCGGGACGGCCCCGGTGCCCGTCGTCCCGCGGTCGGGTGCGTCGACGGCGCCGTCCCGCGCCGCGTCGTCCTGACCGGCCCGTTCGCGCGCCGCGTGCGCGTCGAGCACCGTGAACGCGACGGGTGCCAGCACGAGCAGCTGGAACAGCAGCGTCGGGACGACCGCGACCGGGTCGTCGAGCAGGTACACGGCGAGCGGCAGCCCGATGTTGCCGGCGTTGACGTAGGACGACGCGAGCGTGCCGACCGTGACGTCGGCGGCCGGGCGCCGCCAGACCACGCGCAGGACCAGCGCGGCCGTCGCCGCGACGAGGGCCGTGCTCGCCCACGTGGCGGCCGCCGTGCGGGACACCAGCAGGTGCAGGTCGGCGTGCGCGACGGTCGACAGCAGCAGCGCGGGCGTCGCGACCGCGAACACGACGCGCGCGAGCACGGGCGCCGCGCGCTCGCCGAGCACGTGCCACCGCCCGAGCGCCCAGCCGAGCGCGACCACGGCCGCCATGGTGCCCAGCGCTGTGAGGACGGCGGTCATCGACGCGGGTCCCGGGTCACGCGTCGATCCTCGCACGGGGCGCCCGCGCCTCGGAAAGCGCTAGCCGTCGGGTCGCGCGCACGGCTCTCCGCGCGGCGCGGCCCGCCCCGGCGCCGACCTCGTCCGGGATGTCCGACCACGTCACGCGCGTGTGACACCGCGCGCGCGGCGGTGCGACGGCGGCAACGCGCACGCAACGCCCGCGACACGTCCGGCTGCGAGCCTTCCCGGGCGCAGGGGGCGCCGCCTCGGTCACGCCGGATCTCCGGCGTCGGCCGTCCGTCCCCGGAAGGACCCGCCCATGCGCGACCGCTCACCCGGCACGAGGGCGCGACGCCGTGCGCTGCACGCGACCGTCGCCGCCCTCGGCCTGCTCCTCGTCGCCGCGGCCCCCGCCGCCGCCGCGCCCGCCGTCGACGAGGTCGCCCTCACCGGCCCGACCGCCGCCGTCCCCGCGGGCGCGTCGGTCGACGTGCGGCTCGACCTGCGAGCGGCCGCCGACGTGTACGCCTACGAGGCGACGCTCGCGTTCGACCCCGCCCTGCTCGCGTACGACCAGGTCACCGACGTCCCCGCCGGCGGTTTCGACGACGTCACGACGGCCCCGGGCGGTGTCACCGTGCGGCACACGCGTCTCGGCACGTCGCCGTCGCTCACGGGCGACGTCACGACGACCGTGCGTCTCACGGCCCTCGCCGGCGGCACCGCGACGGTCCGGCTCGCCGACCTGACGCTCGTCGGCTCCGACGCCGCCACCGACACCCGGGCGGACGTCGCGTCGCTCGACGTCGTCGTGACGCCCGCCCCGACGCCGACGCCGACCCCGCCCGCCCCGACCGCACCCGCGCCGTCGCCTTCC